>JBIJDX010000097.1:0-10104 GCA_044343855.1 Flavobacteriales bacterium | reverse complement strand
CCGCCTCTGGTTCGCCACGCCGGCCGCGAAGTTCCTTTACCGTGTGTTGAACAGGCTGGGCTTGAAGAGCAGCCTTGGCCGGTGGTACATCCATGCGCAGGACCGGCTCATCAGGCGCAGCATGGCGCGCATCTCGGCCGCGATGCCCGATGTCACCTACAGTGTGGTGGGCCTGGGCGGGTCCGGTGGTTTCGGTCCTGGTGTCAGGGATCTGCGCACCATGAGGATGGACAGGAACACCGAGCTGGCGTGGTGCGAAGCCTATGCGCGCAGCCATATCGTGGTGGGTGTGCACGGCAGCAACATGCTGCTTCCCACGGCCCATGCGGCTGGTTGCATCGAGGTGCTTCCCCACGACCGCTATGGCAACATCGTGCAGGATGTCTCCGTCCGCCACCACGATCGCATGCAGCTGTTCCTGTACCGCTTCGTGGATGAGTTCGCCTCCCCGCGCACCATTGCGCGCCACGCCATTTCCATGTTCGCTGACTATGCGGTGTACCATCGGGACAACCGCGAGAACATCTTTTGACCGTCATGAGCTCATTCACGCCCACCGCGCCGCTCCGCACCCCCGTGCTGTTCATCGCCTTCAACCGCTACGACAGCGCGCGGCAGGTGATGGAGGCCATCCGCCAGGCCAGGCCGCCGCGCCTCTACTTCGCCTGCGATGGCGCGCGGAACGAAGGCGAGCGGGAGCGCTGTGAGCGCGTGCGCTCCCTGGTGGAGCTGGTGGACTGGGACTGCCAGCTGTTCACCCGGTTCAGTGACACGAACCTGGGTGTGATGATGGGCGAGAGCACCGCCATGGATTGGTTCTGGGAGAACGAGGAGGAGGGCATCGTGCTGGAGGACGACACCTATCCATCGCAGAGCTTCTTCTGGTATTGCCAGGAGCTGCTCGAGCGTTATCGCCACGACGACCGGGTATGGTGCATCATGGGCAACAACCTGATGACCGAGTGGCCGGTGAAGAACAAGGACAGCTACTATTATTCGGCGCACGGATACGGCGCCTATTGGGGCTGGGCCGGTTGGCGTCGTGTATGGAAGAAGTACGATGTGGGGATGAAGGCCTGGCCGGCCGCGCGTGATGGTGGCCTGCTGGCGGGGCAGTTCCTGTCCAAGGCCGAGATGAAGGAGGCCTACAAGCTCTTCCAGGCACAGTACGAGGGCACCATCCGGTCGTGGGATTACCAGATGGACCTGGCGCGCATCCTGAACCGCGGCGTCACCTGCATACCCAATGTGAACATGATCCGCAACATCGGCTTCGGAGCCGATGGCACCCACACGGTGAGCGAGAAGGACAGGCGCAACAAGGAGGACCTGTACGAGACCTCCTTCCCCTTGGTGCATCCGTGGCACATGATGGTGGACGCCGAACGCGACATCACCTACTTCGAGCGCTACATCGAACCCACTTCCTTCCGCAAGTTCAAGAACGCCATCAAGAACCTGCTGCCCGCCGCGGTGGACGAGGCCGTCACGCCCTTCTTCTCCAAGCTGCAGAAGCAGTTGGGCATCAAATAGGCATCGCCGTCCCGCACAGCGGCGATGTGACCGGTGGCACACGCACCGGTTGCCGCTAACTTCGGCGCGGCCCAGCGCCCTCATGCGGTGATCTCCAAGCTCAAGCTCATCAACCTGCTGTTCGTGCTCAGCTTCCCGTTCTACGGGCTGGGCACCTACTACACGTTCAAGACGAACTTCAGTGCGGGGGTCATCCTCAGTGTGCTGCCCTCCATCCTCATCCTGGCGATCTATGCGTTGGACATGCTCCAGCGGGGCCGGCTCACGGTGATGGTGAACCGTGTCTATGCCGTGGGCATGCTCTTCATCCTGTCGCTGGTGGCCAGCATGTGGGTGGCCTACGGGAAGAACTTCCCCGGGCTCAATCCGCTGAACACCACATCCATGAGCATCATGTTCCTGGTGCCGTTCAATGCCGCGGTGGTGGTGCAGGTGTACAACAGGGCCAACGACGACTTCGACATGGCCTGGGAACTGGTCAAGGGCCTCGGGCTCTTCATCCTGGTGAACCTTCTTGGGTATGCTGCCGGCCTGCGCAACCTCGTGCACGGCTTCGAGGGGCGCATCAACCTGCCCTTCATGCGGGGCATCTATGATGCATCGCACGTGATGTCCATCGTGAACCTGATGCTCATCTTCTACCTGCGCGACTTCGCCCGCCGCCCGATGCGTTTCGCAGTGCTGTCCGCGTTGTTCCTGGTGAACATGGCGGTGATGGTCAACGTGAACAGCCGCCTGTCGTTCATGATCTTCGTGGTGCTGATGGTCCTGTTCCTCTTCAAGTTCATGAAGGTGATCCGGGGGCTCTACACCATCAGCCTTTTCACCATGCCGCTGCTGATGAGCTTCGCACTGCTCATCTACCAGATCCTTTCGCTGCCCTTTTTCGTGGCCATCCTGCAGCGCGTGGACAAGGAGGACGTGACCACCTTCAACGGCCGCACCTACATCTGGGAGAGCATGGCCGATTGGGCGATGCACGACCGCACGGGCTGGCTGTTCGGCCTGGGCTACCGCGGCCAGTACGAACTGAGGATGCTTGACTTCCTGGCCGTGCTCTGGGGCGAGGACCACTCCTACAACTTCCACCTGCACAGCAGCTTCCTGGAGATCACCATGGACCAGGGCGTGGTGGGGCTGATGCTGTTCTACGCCTGCATGTGGTATGCTTTTTCCTTCTACCGCGCGAAGTATCGTGCGGGCATGTCGGAGGGGCCGCTCTTCGGGGCTGTGGTGTACCTGCTGTTCATCTGGCAGATCGACATCTTCTGCTACGGCATCGATCTGGGCAACCCGATCTTCTTCACCATCCTCAGCATGGCCGCCATCCATCCGCGTTTCATCACGCGCAGGCAGCGCAGCCTCGAAGGGGAGCTGCTCACCTGATCAGCGCACCACCACGCGCGTGCTGAGCCGGTCCCCGTGCCCGTCCGCGCAGGTGAGCACGTAGACACCGGCGGACAACGCCCCGGGGATGTCCACCACACCGTTGCGCACATCCGGCACCTGTGCCACCACGCGTCCGTTCAGGTCACGGAGCGTCACCTCCCCGCGTGCGTCGGCAATGGCGAGCCGCAGGGATCCGCCGGCCTCCACCGGGTTGGGGTGCACCCCGAAGGTGCCGGCGGTGGCGCCGTCATCCACCGCGGTATGGATCATGCACAGGTCGTCCTCCTCCTTCACCAGCACCTTCGATCCGTAGGCGGGCAGTTCGACCTCCACACTGTGGATCTCGCCCAGCACATCGCTCCAGCAGCCGGTGAGCGGCACGGTGACCGGCACCGCCTCCTCGTTCACCAGGAGCACCTGGCGCTCGAAGGGGTCCAGTGGTGCCACGTTCACGCGCTTCAGCTCCACGTTGTCCAGCCAGTAGGTGCTCTCCAGGTAGCTGTTGGTGAAGCGGCACTGCACCTGGTCGGTGAGGTCGCTCTGGAACACGAAGCCAAGATCTCGGCGTTCGGTGCTGAAGGGCACGTTGCGGCGGAAGATGGTCTGCGGTCCGGACACCTGGGTCTGGCCCTTCACGTCCACGGTGAGCGTACCCGACATGGTGGACCGTGTGCTGAAACTGAACCGGTAGTAGCTGCCGTTCTGCACCCCGGTGAACTGGTCGTTGCGCAGGGTGAAGGTGGGGTAGGATGCGTTGTTGCTGAAATTCACGCGCAGCGACCCGTTGTCCAGGTTGGTGTTGTCGTGCGACAGCTGCGCCTCCGTGGGCCAGCCACCCCAGCCGTTGATGTTGCTGGCGAAGGTCCCGTTGGCCAGCAGGTTGTCGCCTACCTCCTCGAGCACCTCGAAGGCATCCAGGCGCAGCAGGCTGCGGCTGGAGTTGGCGTCCTCGTTGCGGGTCGTACGCCACTGCTCCAGTGTCATGAACTGCTGCTGCCCGTTGAAGGTGTTGTGCACCCAGATGCCCAGCTCGTTGTACGGGTTGAAGTAGCGGTTGTTGTTGAAGGTGCCGAAGTCGACCGGCGTGTTGGCGTACACATTGTACTGCTTCATGCAAAGCTGGTCCTTGGTCATGCAGTACAGGATGTTGCCCGTGTACACCCCGTTGTAGCTGGGAACGTGGTAGGGTGGGGTGGCCCCGGGTCCGTTGTAGTTGGAGTAATCGGACACGCTCAGCTGGATGGCGTTGTTGAAGAGCGTGTTGGCCACGATCTGGTTCCCCATGGACACCATGGTGTGGTCCACATGGATGCCGCTGCCCATGCAGTGTGCCACGGTGTTTCGCCGCACGATGGTGTTCTTGATGGCGGTGTTGCCGAAGTAGATGCCATGCGAGATGAGCCGGTAGTTCTCGAAGTCGGGGGCACTGCTCTCGAGGCTGCCGATGATGTTGAGCACGATGTTGTCCTGGATGATCATGCCGTCCGCGTGGTCGAAGGCGATACCACCGCCATCGTTGAGCAGCGCCGTGGCATTGTCCACCACGTTCTTCTCCACCAGGCAGTTCCTGTCCATGGAGAGGCCGATGTAGCCGATGTCCTTCAGCCGGTTGCTGCGGATGATGTTGTTGTCGCCATCCAGCCGCAGGCCGAAGTAGCCCCAGTTGTTCTCACCCTGGCCCGCGCGCATGGCGATGCGCTCCATGGTATTGTCCTGGAAGGTGCTGTTGTTGTCGATCAGGTGGGCACCGCTGGCGAAGGTGTCCTCGAAGCGGTTGTTCAGGTAGGTGTTGTTGTTGCCGTAGCTGCTGATGCCCTGGTGGAGTTCGCGGAAGGTGCAACCGTTCACGGCCACATGGGCCGCCCCATCGATGCGGATGCCCGCCACCCGCTGGTGCTGGAACTGCAGGTCACTGATGTTCACATGCTCGCGCTGCCAGTACACGGTGATGCCCTTCTCCCGCACACCGGCCTCCACGGTAAGGGTGGAGGGGTCCGCACCGTTCGGTGCCCACAGGTAGAGCTGCCCGTTCGCCGCATCATGGAACCACTCGCCGGGCATGTCCAGCTCGCTGAGCTTGTTGCACAGGAAGTAGCCCCATTCGTAGTGCGACAGATTGAAGTAGATGTTGGGAAAGGAGATGGTGGTGCCGTTGTGCGCGTTGACCGTAACGGCGTCGTAGCTCCAATTGCTGCTGCGGATCACCGCGGTGGCACCGGTCCAGTAGCCGTTGGGCTGGGTGAGCTCGCTGTCGGTGATCTGCGTCCCGGAGCCCTGGTCGTTGCGCAGCCAGCCGCTGTTGGGGTAGCGCGCCAGGGTCATGGGCTGGCCGTTCACATAGACATACTTCACGGTGCCGTTCACCGGAGCACGCCAGATGTTGCCGCTGTGCTGTGACCATCCGGTCACGAGGTCGCTGCCGCTGATCACAGGCAGTTCACCGGTGCCGTAGGCCCCCACGGTGATCTTCTGTGCGCTGGTGCCGCTGCTGGGAATGATGAACTCCCCGCGGTACACACCGCCCCGCTCGAAGCGGATGGCATCACCGGGCTGGAGCGAGTAGATGCTCTGCATCAACCGGCTGATGCTCTGCCAGGCCTGGGCCGGCGAGGTGCCGCTGTTCGCGTTGTTGCCGGTGGGTGAGATGTAGTAGGTGACGGCCTGCGCGAACGGGGCGGAGGCAAGGGCGATGCCGGCCAGCAGGGTGCGGAATGAAGGGCGCATGGAGCGAGGGCGTTGGTACGCCTTCAACCGAACTATGGGCCGTTCGGTTACTGCCCTTCGACGAATAAGCCATATTTGTCGTCGAAAATGTATTGTAGTCGACGAGTGACAGGTTTCTGGCCTAAGGCATGTCCCGCTGATGCTGCCCCCGAGCCAGCCGATACCTTTGGCATGTGCCCACAGCAAGCCGGCCCCTCCGCATCCTGGTCGTAGGCCAGACACCGCCCCCCCATGGAGGCCAGGCCGTCATGATCGCCGAGTTGTTGAAGTTGCACTCGGAGCGGATCGTCCTTCACCATGTGCGCATGGCCTTCTCCGAGGACATGGAGAGCGTTGGCAAGTTCGCCGTCCGCAAGCTGTGGGTGCTGCTCACCACCATCATGCGCATCTGGGTGGCCCGCTTCCGGTGGGGCACTCCCGTGCTCTATTATCCCCCCAGCGGCCCCAACAAGGTGCCTGTGCTGCGCGACATCGTGCTGCTCTGCTCCACGCGCTGGCTGTTCACCCGGGTGGTGTTCCACTTCCATGCGGGTGGCGTCTCCACCTTCGGGCCTCAGCTGCCTGCGCTGGTGCGTCCCCTGTACCGCTACGCCTATCACCGCCCTGCACTGGCCATCCGTACCGCCCCGCAGAACCCGCCTGACGGTGCCGCCTTCGGGGCCCTGCGCGATGTGGTGGTGCCCAACGGCATCCCCGACATGCGTGGACGGGTGCCCGAGCGGACGGCCGCACCGGGCGAGCCGCTCATCATCCTGTTCACCGGTGTGCTGATCCCCTCCAAGGGCGTGTGGGTCCTGCTGCAGGCCTTCGGGCAGCTGCTGGAGCGCGGCGTGGATGCCCGGCTGCAGCTCATGGGCAAATGGGGCGATGCGGCCTTCGAGCGCGCGTGCCGCGACTTCGCAGCGGGGCTGGGCGGGGGGCGGGTGGAGTTCCTGGGAGTGCGCAAGGACCTGGACAAGTGCGCCCACTTCGCCGCATGCGACATCTTCTGTTTCCCCTCGCATTTCGAGGCGGAGAGCTTCGGGTTGGTGTTGGTGGAGGCCATGCAGTTCGCCAAGCCGGTGGTGAGCACCCTGTGGCGGGGCATTCCCTCGGTGGTGCAGGACGGGGTGAACGGCTTCCTGGTTCCCACCCAGGACCCGGCTGCCGTGGCGGACAGGCTGGAGGTGCTGGCCCGCGATCCCGAGCTGCGTGAACGCATGGGTGCGGAAGGGCGCCGCATCTTTCTCAGGGATCTTACGTTGGAAGCCTTTCACCGGAACATGGAGCAGGCCCTGCTGTCCGTGTGCTGAACCTTGCTTGCATTGAACGATGAGGATATTGGTCACCGGCGGTTCGGGGTTCATCGGAACCAACTTCATGGCCCACGAGGCCGCACAGGGTGCCACCCTCCTCAACATCGATTGGAACCCGCCCCTTGATGCGGGTCAGCGCGGTTGGTGGAGGGAGGTCGACATCATGGACCGCCCCGCCGTGCAGGCCGCCTTCGATGCATTCAAGCCCACCCACGTGGTGCATTTCGCTGCGCGCACCGATACGGACGAGCCCACCGATGTGGATGCCTACCGCCAGAACCATGAGGGCACCCGCATCCTGCTTGACGTGGTGAAGCACTGTGCCTCGGTGGAACGCATCATCGTCACAAGCACCCAGTTCGTGTGCGAGGCGGGCTACCAGCCGAAGCATGACATGGACTTCAAGCCCTTCACCGTGTATGGTGAGTCCAAGCGTCGCACCGAGCTGGCCACCCGCGAGGCCGGCCTCACCTGCAGCTGGACGATCATCCGGCCCACCACCATCTGGGGGCCGTGGAGCCTGCGCTACCGGGATGTGATGTTCAAGGTGATGCGCAAGGGCCTGTATTTCCATCCCGGCCGCGGGCGCGTCATCCGCTCCTACGGCTACGTGGGCAACGTGGTGTGGCAGGTGCACAGGATGCTCACGGTGCCGCGCGCTGCAGTGGACCAGCGGGTGTTCTATGTTGGTGACCGGCCCTTCGACCTCAAGGAATGGGTGGAGGTGGTATCGCGCGTACTCACCGGGAAGCAGGTGCGTTACATCCCCACCTTCCTCATCCGCGGCATGGCCCTGTGCGGTGACCTGCTGAAGGCGGTGGGGCTTCCGTTCCCCATCACCAGCGGCCGCTATCGCAGCATGACCAGTGACTACATCACCCCCATGGACCGCACCATCGATGCCTTGGGTGAAGCGCCCTACGGCATTGAGGAGGGTGTGAGGGAAATGGTGAACTGGTACGACAACGGCAGCGAGCGCATCGTGAAGCCCACGCGCATCGACGTACGCAAACCCCGGCATACGGAGCCATGAACCAGGGCCTGTTGCCGAAGCGTAGGGTGCTCACCACCTGGATCAGCGTGGGCGGTTTCGCGGACCACCTGCGGGTGATCGCCGCGGCGGCCGCCGAACGCCGCTCCGCCTATGTGTGCTGCGTGAACGCGCACATGACCGTGGAGTGCAGGGATCCCGGGTTCGCCGCGGTGGTGGATGGGGCCGACCTGGCCACGGCGGATGGCATGCCCGTGCTGAAGGCACTGAACAGCTTCCACGGGCTGAAGCAGGAGCGGGTGGCGGGCAATGACCTGATGCCTGCGCTCATCGGGCGTTGTGCACAGGAGGGACTTTCAGTGTACTTCTACGGCGGGTCGGAGGACACGCTGCGGCGCATTGAGGAGCGCGCCATGAGGGAGTGGCCGGGGCTTCGCATCGCCGGATCGCATGCGCCCCCGTTCGCCCCGCTCTCCGCCATGGACATGGATGCCGAGGCGGCACGGATAACCGCGAGCGGGGCACAGGTGGTGATGGTCTCCCTGGGATGCCCCAAACAGGAGCGCTGGATGGCAGCCATGAAGGGGCGGGTGAACGGTGTGATGCTCGGTCTTGGGGGTGCCTTCCTGCTCTATGCGGGCATCGACACGCGGGCGCCGAAGTGGATGCGCGACCTTTCATTGGAGTGGGCGTACCGCTTCCTGCTTGAACCACGCAGGCTGTGGCGGCGATACCTGGTCACGAATTCACGCTTCATCGCACTCTACCTGGCCGAGCGGCTCCGGGGCCGCCACCAACGCTGATAGAACCTTCGGATTCGACGAATATTAATTTATCGTCGACGAACTTGACAAGTGTTCAGCTGCAGGGTATCTTTGGACCCTAAGACGCATCGAGTTGAGAATGATCATCCCCTTCAATACGGAACGCGGCACCTCCACACTGCGGCGCGGTGTGTCGGGTGGACGTGTGCCCAGTGGGAGCGATGTGAGCACGGAACTCGCTACCTTGCTGCGGTCGCGCCGTGCCCTCCAGAACATGCAGACCGGACTGAACAAAGTGCTCACGCTGGAGCCCTTGACCAGTGTCAAGGACATGATCATCGTGGGTGATGGTCCCGCGGCGGAGGAGATCTTCCAGTACTGCGAGGACCAGACGGTCCGGGGTTACCGGTTCTGCGGGGTGTTCAACGATACGCCGATCGAAGGCAGGCTCGGTGCCCGTCAATTGGGTGATGTGGAGGCCGCCAAGGCGTTCGCCATCCAGAACCGGATCGATATCGTCTATTGCGCCCTTCCGGGAACGCGCCGTGCGGCCATCACCGACCTGATGGAATTTTGCGAGCGCAACACCATCCGGTTCCGGGTGATCCCCAGCGCGGACAGCTACATTCCCGTGGTGAAGACCTCCGGCCTGGAGTTCCATGGGGCTGTGCCGGTGAGCAAGATCCGCCAGGAACCCTTGGACGATGCGGGCAACAGGCGTTTGAAGCGGGCTTTCGACGTGGTCTTCTCCCTGGGGGTGATCGTGTTCATCTTCAGCTGGCTGTTCCCCATCCTGGCCCTCTTGGTGAAGCTCTCCTCCCGCGGGCCGGTGTTCTTCCAGCAGAAGCGCCTTGGAAAGGACAACGAGGAGTTCGTCTGCTGGAAGTTCCGCAGCATGCGCATGAACAAGGAGGCCGACAGCAGGCAGGCCACCCGGAACGATCCGCGTGTGACCAGGGTGGGCAGCTTCCTGCGCAGGAGCAACCTCGATGAGATGCCGCAGTTCTTCAACGTGCTGATGGGCCATATGAGCGTTGTGGGGCCCCGTCCGCACCCCCTGCGACTCAACGACCAGTACCGTGACATCATCGACAAGTACATGGTTCGCCATTTCGTGCGACCGGGCATCACGGGATGGGCCCAGGTGAACGGCATGCGGGGCGAGACCCAGACCCCCGAACTGATGGAGAAACGGGTGGAGCTGGACGTCTGGTACCTGGAGAACTGGTCCTTCCTGCTCGACATGAGGATCGTGGTGAAGACCGTGACCAACATGATCGGCAAGGACGAAAAGGCCTACTGAACACCTGCGCCCACCGATCTTTTCAGGTGCCGGCCTTGCACAAGAGAAAGAGTTCTATATTTGCGGTCCCTTTCCGGGGAAGGAACATTCCAAGACATGGCCAAT
>JBIJDX010000272.1:0-3126 GCA_044343855.1 Flavobacteriales bacterium | reverse complement strand
AACGTGATGGGCAGCGCACGCCGGTACCCTGCCGCTTCACCCTGAACGCCGGTCGCGTGGGATTCGCATTCCCCGAAGGCTACGCGAAGGAGGATGGGCTGGTCATCGATCCCACCGTGGTCTTCAGCAGCTACAGCGGCAGCACGGGTGATAATTTCGGGTTCACGGCCACCTACGACGCTGCGGGGCATCTTTACGGGGGGGGCATGGTCCGCAGCACCGGCTATCCCGTCACCTTGGGCGTGTTGCAATCAGCCTATGGCGGCGGAGAGAACGACATCGCCATCTCCAAGTTCACGCCTACCGGCAATGCCCTCGTGTGGAGCACCTACATCGGTGGAAGTGGCAACGAGGTGCCCCACAGCATGGTGGTCAATGCCAACGAGGAGCTCTTCATTCTGGGTACGACCAATTCGTTGGACTTCCCCACCACGGCCGGCTGCTGGGATGGTTCGTTCAATGGGGGCACGAACCCGCCGTTCGCCGTCACCTCCTACGGCTTCAGCTATGGCACGGGTTGCGACATGGTGGTCGTGCACCTGAACAGCGATGCCACGGACCTCGTGGGCTCCACCTATGTGGGGGGAAGCGGGAACGATGGGCTCAACCAGTCCCTGCCGCTCAACCGCAACTATGGCGATCCGTTCCGGGGCGAGATCATCCTCGATGCGGAGGAGCGCCCCATCGTGGTCTCAAGCACCGCCAGCACCAACATGTTCACCACACCCGACGCGGTGCAGCCAACAGCCGCGGGCGGTGGGTTGGACGCCTACGTGTTCCGCATGGACCCGCAGCTGAGCACCATGCTCTGGGCCACCTACTTCGGTGGAACCTCCGTGGATGCGGGCTATGGTGTGCAGACATCCAGCACCGGGGACATCTACATCACGGGCGGCACCACCAGCACCAACCTGCCCAGCGCAGGGGCCCCGGCCATCCCCTCCAACGGCGGCCAGGCCGATGGCTACATCGCCCGCTTCGACCCCACCGGCGCCAGCCTGCTTTCCTTCACCTATGTGGGCTTCGCAGGTTTCGACCAGTCCTACTTCGTACAGCTGAACACCGCCGACGAGGTGTTCGTAGTGGGGCAGACAACGGGACCCTATCCGATCAGCCCGGGCAGGTACAACAACCCCAACGCGACGCAGTTCCTGCACAAGTTCAGCGGTGACCTTGCCACCTCCCTCTGGAGCACGCGCATCGGTGGCGGCGGTGCTGAGAACATCTCGCCCTCAGCCTTCCTGGTGAGCAATTGCGGCCAGATCTACTTCAGTGGCTGGGCGGGTTCCACCAACACGTTCGGTGCCGGAGGACTGACCAGCAGCACCAATGGCCTGCCGGTTACTGCCGATGCCTTCCAGACCACCACGAACGGCAGTGATTTCTACCTCATGCTCCTGGAACAGGAAGCGGTGGCGCTGGGCTATGCCACGTTCTTCGGCGGTGCCAGCTCTGAGCATGTGGATGGCGGCACCTCCCGCTTCGACAAGAACGGCATCGTCTACCAGGCGGTGTGCGCAGGTTGCGGCGGCCAGACCTACCCCACCACGCCGGGGGTGTGGAGCAACACCAACAACAGCACCAACTGCAACCTGGGGGTGTTCAAGATCGACTTCGAACAGGCGGTGCAGGTGGCCATCGATGCCAACACCCCGGATCAGACCATCTGCCTGTCCGGTCCCGGTGTGTTCACGGCCGTGGGAACAGCCACCACGTGGATCTGGGATGTGGGTGATGGATCACCCACCCAGGAAGGCATCACCATCGCCCACCAGTACGCTGATGCCGGGGTCTACGAGGTCATGCTGGTCGGTGTTGACAGCGCCTCCTGCAACCTTGCTGATACGGCCTATGCAGAGATCACCGTGGTCGCTCCGGCCGACTTGGAGCCGATGTTCGAGGCCACACCCACCGGCGACTGCAATGCCGTTTCCGTTGAGCTGTCCAATACCAGCACGGGAACCACCGTGTTCTATTGGACGTTCGGCGATGGTGGCAGCTCCACCCAGACCGAACCGGTCCATCCGTATGCCGCGCCCGGCTCCTACGATATCACGCTGGGTGCCATCGATGTGATCTGTGCCGATACGGCCTTCATGACAGTGACAGTGGACATTCAGGTACCCGGACTTGAGCTCGACCTTCCATCACCGCTGGAGGCCTGTCCCGGGGCGAGCGTGCTGCTGGATGCAGGGCCCGGGTACGATGCCTACCTCTGGTCCAACGGGGTAGGCACGCAGACCACCACCGTCAGCGACACCGGTGCCTACACGGTGCAGGTGACGGAAGGGTTCTGCACCGGTTCGGATACCATCACCGTGGTACCCGCAGTGACCCTTGATGTGCAGCCCATGTTCGATGCGACACCCACGGGCACCTGTGATTCACTCCTCCTGGTGCTGCGCAATACGAGCACGGGATCCAACCTGTTCTATTGGACATTCGGCGATGGCGGCTCCTCCACGGAAAGCGCCCCCACCCACCTGTACGCGGCGCCCGGATCCTATGAGGTGGTGCTCGGCATCATTGAACCGGTGTGCGGTGACACGGTGTTCATGGCGCAGGATGTGCCCCTCGTGATACCGGGGACCGAACTGGTGCTGGCGTCGCCCGTCCTTTTGTGCGATGGTGATGCGGTGCAGCTTGATGCGGGTGGCGGGTTCGATGCCTACAGCTGGTCCACGGGCGGCACGGGACAGGTCATCACCGTCACTGCCACGGGTGATTATGCAGTGCAGGTCACCGATGGTTTCTGCGTCGCTTCGGATACCATCACCGTAGTGGAGGCGCCGGGGCATGCGTCCTTCCCGACGCTGTCCGCCTGTCCGGGAGAAGAGGTGCGCATCGACCTGCCCGACCCGGTGGCGGCGGTGCTCTGGAGCACCGGGCAGGACACCTCCTTCGTCACCCTCACGCTCACCACCACTGACGCAAGCATCTGGTTCGATGCCATCGATGCGGCAGGCTGTCCGTGGACGGATACGGTGCGGGTGGTCCTGATCGAGCGCGAGGTGGGTGAGCCCATCGTACCCAATGTGTTCTCGCCCAATGGTGACGGGTACAACGACACGTACCTGATCGCCAATGTGGATCCCGGTGAGTTCAAGCTGGAGGTCTACAACCGGT
>JBIJDX010000304.1:0-10134 GCA_044343855.1 Flavobacteriales bacterium | reverse complement strand
CGGCGAAGTAGATGGGGCGTTCCCAGTTGTTGTTCGCCAGCAGGTCCAGCACCATCAGGTGGTTCTTCAGCAGCACCTGCCGCTTGATCTGCCAATCCAATGAACGCAGCCAGGTGGTGTCACGGGCTGTCAGTGTTCCATTGCCGAACACGGTGGCGCTGTCCACCGGTATGCTGAACTTGTCCGCGGGGAAGTAGGCGTCCTTCACACCCCGCTGGAACAGCGGCTGCATGTTGCGGTCGTTCGTTGCGAAGTCAATCATCTGCTTCAGGTCACGGTAGCCGCCGTCCTTGCCCTGTGGCAGCAGCGCCACCACGTCGCGGGTGCCCTGGCGGTACTTCTCCTGCGCCATGCCGAAGGGCACGGGCTCACTGTCGTATGCCTTGCGCCGCATCTGGTCGATGTACCAGTCCGTGTTCAGCAGGCTCAGGTTCACCACGCGTACATCGGTGCGGATGCCCTCCACCTCCTGCGCGTACCAGAGCGGGAACGTGTCATTGTCACCATTGGTGAACAGGATGGCGTTGGGCGCACAACTCTCCAGGTAGTTGGAGGCGAGGTCGCGTGCGGGTGTCCGGGTGCTTCGGTCATGATCGTCCCAGCCCTCGGCCACCATGATCGCGGGCACCGCGAGGCCCGCCAGCGTGGCCAGCATGCCCATGGCTGCGCGGTTCGGCAACACCTTTCCCAGGAGGTGGAACAGCGCCATGGCACCGCAGCCCGCGGCACTGATGTAGAGGATGCTGTAGGACACGCTGTGGTCGCCGTCCCACTCCAGCAGGTATTTCAGCACCCCCAGCCCCAGGGCGAGACCGATGATCCTGCCCATGCTTCGCTGGTCCAGTGCGCGCACGGCATCGAAGAGGGCGTACACACCCAGCCCGATCCAGATCGCGAAGGCATAGAAGGACCCCACGTAGGCATAGTCACGTTCGCGTGGCTGGTAGGGCGTCTGGTTGAGGTAGATGACGATGGCCACACCCGTGAAGAAGAAGAGCAGCAGCACCACGCTCCAATCGCGCACATCGCGGTAAAGCTGGTGGAACAGTCCGATCAGGCCCAGGATCAGCGGCAGCATGAGGAACTTGTTGAAGGCGCGGTTCTGCGTCATGCTGGGCGGCAGCTGCTCCTGGTTGCCCAGTCGCTGGGCATCGATGGCCTTGATGCCCGTGAGCCAGTTGCCGTCCATGATGTTGCCATGGCCCTGGATGTCGTTCTGCCGGCCGGCGAAGTTCCAGAGGAAGTAGCGCCAGTACATCCAGTCCATCTGGTACCGGAAGAAGAAGCGCATGTTCTCCACGAAGGTGGGCTTGTTGATGATGGTGGGTTTGCCTTCGCGGTCACGGCTGCGGATGGGGGTGCCCTTGAAGTCGCTCCACTGCTGGTAAGCGGATTCGTGCGAACCCTGGGCGCTGTACATGCGGGGGAACAGCATCGTGAACGCCGGGTCGTATTTCACTTCGGTATCCTTGCGCGGATCGGTGATCACATAGGAGTGGTCCACCGTGTGGCCCGGGTTCTCCTCCACGAAGTGCGCGGCGCTCCAGCGGTCGTAGAAGGTGCGCACCTTGCGCCCATCCTTCTTCACCTCGTAGGTGGCGGTATGGACCGGGGTGCCGTCCTCGCGTTCGCTCAGGTAGGGCGATCCCCAGAACTGGCCCATGAGCAGCGGGCGGTCGCCGTACTGCTCGCGGTTCAGGTAGCTCAGCAGGTTGAAGACGTTCTCCGGGTTGTTCTCGTCGATGGGCGGGTTGGCCGTGCTGCGGATCACGATCATGGCATAGGTGCTGTAGCCCACCAGGATCACCGCCACACCCAGCAACACCGTGTTCCAGAGGGCGGCGCCGCGCTGCTGCGTCCAACGGATGCCCCAGACGATACCTCCCACGAGCAGCAGGCCGTAGATGAGGTTGCCCGTGTTGAAGGGCAGCCCCATGCTGTTCACGAACAGCAGTTCGAACCTGCCCGCCACCTTCACGATGCCGGGGATGATCACCGCCTGGATGGCGCCGAGGATGACCGCCGATACAACGAAGGTCATCACCACCCCCTTGAGGCTGGGCTGGTAGCGCTTGAAGTAGTAGACGAAGGCGATGGCCGGGATGCAGAGCAGGTTGAGCAGGTGCACCCCGATGCTCAGTCCCATGAGGTACGCGATGAGGATGAGCCAGCGGGTGCTGTGGGGCTGGTCCGCCTCGCTCTCCCACTTGAGGATGGCCCAGAACACGATGGCCGTGAAGAAGCTGGACAGGGCATAGACCTCGCCCTCCACCGCACTGAACCAGAAGCTGTCGCTCCAGGTGTAGGCCAGGGCGCCCACCACCCCGCTGCCCAGCACGGCGATGGTGCCGCCGAGGTCGATCGCGCCGTTGCGGGTGGCCAGCTTGTAGGCCATGTGCGTGATGCTCCAGAACAGGAACAGGATGGTGAAGGCGCTGGCCAGGGCGCTGAGCACATTGACGGCCACGGGGACGTTCTCAGTGGATACGAACGCACTGGCCACGCGGGCCAGGATCATGAACAGGGGGGCGCCAGGGGGATGGCCCACCTCCAGCTTGTAGGCCGTGGCGATGAACTCCCCGCAGTCCCAGAAACTGCTGGTGGGCTCGATCGTGGCGATGTAGGTCCAGGCAGCGACCAGGAACACGAGCCAGCCGGTGATGATATTGAGCTTCTTGAAGTTCATGCGCTCCGTAGTAAGGGTAAGGCCTTCGGCACCAAGCCGCATACAGGCTCTTCGGAGGCGAAAATACCAAAGTCCACATGGGTGGCTCGCGGAGATCCGTTTATCTTCCTAAATTTGCACCGCCTTTGGCCGAGGAGGGGTTTCGGCCTCCTCTCCGGCCAAGGTCCTCCGCGAGGAGGGCAGTGGCACCAGCAATGGCCGATGGTGTAACTGGCAACACGTCTGGTTTTGGTTCAGAAGAGTCCAGGTTCGAGCCCTGGTCGGCCAACTCTGAGAGTGCGAGACCCCGCCCACGAAGCGGGGTCTCGTCATTTCTGCGTGCCTCCGATCAGTCCTCCGGCATGTGCAGTGTGAACTGACTCTGCCGTTCCAGGCGTTCAAGGGCACGTGCGCTCAAGGGTGCCACCTGCTGCTCAATGCGCTTCCACCGGATCCTGCCGGTGAAGAAGCCCTCCACGCGGTCGGGTTCGGGAAACTCCACGGTAAGCAGCGGCTTGTCATCATCATCGCGGTAGAACTTCATGATGAAGTTGCCCTGGGTGGAACGGGCCTCCACCTGGAAGAACGCTCCCTTGCTGAACACGCGCACGATGGGGTATTCGCGCAACGGTCGCCGGCCCTCGATCATCCGCACCTTCCTGCGGTCCAGGTCCACGATGTACGTACAGTTGGTAGTGGATGCGTTCAGATGAACGAAGGTGCCCTCCCGGATGGCCCCGCTGATGCTCTGCCCCGGCGGGTGCTTGAACTTCTGGATGGTCCGCACCTTGATGACATAGCACTGGGCGCTGGCCACGGCCCATGCCAACAGGAGCAGGGCGGTGCATGCAATGCGGATGAAGCGGGTTCCCATGGTCATGTGCGAAGGCGCGTTGTGCGCCAGCCAGGGGATAACGCGGGCGGGGGGCGTGATTATTGCGGAAGCGGGCAGCCCCTTGTTGAAGAAGGATCGGGGAGAACACACCATGCCCACGGAATTTTTACGCGGCGCACAATAGGGCACCGGCTCCTTCGCGTTGCACCTGTTGCGCCTCGCCGTCGTTGATCCAAACCCCACGATCATGGCCGAACACCTGAATCGCTACTTCGACCTGAACTTCCTGCGGATGATGCTTGGCACAGGCAGGACCTTGAGCGAGCAGGAGGTGTATGACCACTTTCTGCGCATGCACCATGGCATGTCCTTCGCTTTCGCCGAGGACCCCACACCGTTAAAGGACAAACTGCAATTCCTGGATACCCTGCAGGCCTATTACGAGCCGCGCGAGCAGTACGAAGCCTGTGTACAGATACGCAACGTCCGCGAGGAGTACATCCGCTTCGTCGAGGAAGGGCGTACCCCCATGTTCCTGACCACCCAGCCGACGAGCCTGCCCGATAATGAGTTGTCGGAAGTGCTCTCGCTGATCCGCGGTCTGTTGATGTTGGCCATATACCAGCACGTGCGCCGCTTATGCTGAACCCCATCGAATTCCCCGATGGTACCGGGATGCAACAGGCCCTGCACGGTGCCCGCGTGCTGGAACGCCTCCTCACCAGCATGGAGGCGCATTGGGTCCTTCCTGATGCCACCTCCGTATCCCTGGTGTGCGTGCGCCTCGGCGAAAAACTGCACGAGATCGAGGCGGAGCGCGCACGTTTCGAGGGCATGCTTCGCTGGGTGCAGCGCTGTGCGGCCGATACCCGTGAAGTGCTGCTGGAGCGCCGCGCACAGGCGCTGCTAGCGGTGATCGTGCAGCGCGCAGCGGAGAACAAGAACCCCCTCCCATGAACGCGATAGACGTGCTCCTGTTCCTCCGCAGCGCGCCCTTCCTCGCGCCCGCCCGGTTGGTGCGGCGATGGCTGGCGCTGCAGGGCTCGCCGCGGCAGCGGTTCCTGGCAGGCTATGGCGCGCTGCTGGCCTGTGCGGGGGGGCGACCGGGCCTACGCATCGATGCAGCTGCATCCCGCGTGCTGATGCCAGGCTCCCTGCGTGCGGGTCGTGCCGCTGATGCCGAACGCATGGAAGCCCTGCTCCAGGCGATGGCGGAGCACCCCATGCAACCCGCACCCTCGGAACCACCCTTCACCACCGACGCCGCCATGCACCGTATGCACGCATTGTTGAGGGCCTGGGGGCTGGACCACGCCGCATTGGACACGTGGTGCGCACCCGGTTGGCCACCGCCCTATCCCCACGAAGAGGGTAGCGCGGTGCTGGCGGACTTCCCTGCGCGTCCGCTGGATGTGATGGAAGGTGCTTACCGGATGAACATGGCCTGCGCCTCGGGGCCTGTACTGGAACAGCCATTCCTGCAGGCGATGCACGTGGCGCTTCGTACGCCCGATCCCTTCGTGCGCTGGCTCATCCTGGCCGAGCGTGCCGCCGCCGTGAACCCGTGGGACGCGCCACTCGCCAGGGATCTCATGGGGCGGGTGCTGGCCGAGCTCCGACAATGGCCCGATGCGGACGACCGCGACAGCTTCCATGGTGCGCTGTTGCCCGACGTGCAGGTGGTGTACGGCACGGATGCGGCCCTCGCGCTGGCCGATGCGGTGCAGGAACCCTGCACCCGCGCCGACGGCCTGGTGCTGCTGGCCTGGCACCTGCACGATGCCGGGGTGGACGGCGATCGCGACCGTTGCATGGCGAAGGCGGTGGGGTAGCCCCAGTGTTTTTCCGACCAACTTCACTGAACATCAAACCAACGACCATGGCCAAGCAGATCATCGATGCCTACAAGAGCGGAGGCTACATCAATCTCAAGTACGATGATGGCACTTCGGGTGTATACAGTGGAATGGGCTCTTCTGTGCTTTATGACTTTGGACCGGATTTCCTGCTGATCGGGGAGTATTACGGGGTCCGCATCAGTTCGCCGGATAACGAAACGCTGGGCTCGATCGACGTGATGCAGGTCGATGAAGCGCGCGTAGTTGGGCGTAAGATCGTGGTGCGTTCCGGCAATCTCATTTATACCTACGACTTCAGAGGGAACAAGCTGAGCACCGACACCCGCTTCTGACCCAAGGCACGACTCCCTGATCGACGGCGCTTGCACAGCGAATGACCGATCGTGATGCGTGGGCCCAGCACTCCGCCCCGTGGAAACGCTTGACATAAAGCGACCATCCTGATCGTATGACACTCACCTTTGCTCGATCGGATAGTTACGCCATCCAATGACCCTCCACGAATTCATCTCCACCTACGACAAGCCCGGCGCCGTGGTGCTGCTGGAAGGCAACCGCGAGGTACGCCCGGCCGATGGGCCCAAGCTGGAGGCCCTGGCCACGCTGCTGGCCCGGAGCACGAAGCACATGGTGTTCCGCAGCGGCAATGCCTCCGGGGCCGATGCCCACTTCGCCGCCGGGGTGGTGGCGGTGGACCGCGAACGCCTGCAGGTGGTGACGCCCTACAGCGGCCACCGCAAGACCTACAACGAGGCCGGCACCACCGTGGACCTAGGCATGATCGACATGGCCGCGGAACCCGCCGTGCCCTACCAGACCAAGAAGGCCACTCCCGGCAACGCCGATCTGGTGGACCACTACCTCGGTGGCGCCCGCGACCGCAATGCCCAGAAGGTGCTCTACCTGTTGCGCGATACCCTCAAGGTGACCGGCTCACCCGCCGCCGGTCTCGCACCAGCCACCTGCGGGCTGTTCTACCACGTGTCCAACAAAGCCACGAGCGGCACGGCGCATACCATGCGTGTGTGCGAGCAACTGGGCGTGCCTGCTTATGACCAGCGGGTGTGGATGGGGTGGGTGAGATCGGATGGCTAATGAGTATGACACCTGAGAATGACCCGATGTCCCAAACTGTTCGTAGACCACAATGGCCTGTTCGTAACTAACTCCGGAAGCAGGTATGTCAATATCCAAGTCTTACTAGTTTAGCTTACACGAGAGAACGCCTCACTAAGACGAAAGCATCCAAAAACGGGAGTGACTGAAAATCCTTAAGAGTAAGCGAGATTGCCGAAAATCGAAAGAGTAGGCTTAGATTTAAATCTATTTCAAAGATGTCAAAGATGTATTGGGTCGAAAACGGCCGTGTAAAAGTTAAAGAAGGCTCTTCAACATCAACCGTTGGCGACAATGGAGCAGTTCATGTAAGCCATGGTGAATACAATGGGAAAGAAGCGCTAGTTATTGTTTATTCTGACGGCAAAGTCAAAATGACAATTGGTAGTTCAACATCTGAGGTTCGTTGCGGCCTTTCTGGCAAAATTATATCAACACAGTTTCATGATAAAGGATTGATTCTGACGAATGATAGAGGTGAGAGATATTATTCTCATCCGGGCGGTGGCTCAAAACTTTAACAAATTAGCCCTTGAAAGGCTATTTTATCTAATATTAGAACGTAGTTCATAAATGAAATTATCAGATACTAATAGGCAAGTGATTTTGGATAATAAGATGAACAATATAATATCTTTGGTTAAGCAGGTTTATGATGATTTTTTGTTGACAGACTTTAAAAGTTGCATTGTTCCGTCTTCTTTTCCAATAATTTGGTTTGGAGATATCAAATCATTCCTTAATTCAGAGACTAAAATAATTACGGCATCTCTGAATCCATCGAACAATGAATTTGGCAACTCAAAGAAACAGATACCGTACTCTACCCAATTTAGATTTCCTGATTATGATGGTAGAATAGAATCTTTAATTATCGCATTTAACAATTACTTTAAATTAGGAAGAAATCCGTACAATTCATGGTTTAAAGCATCCTTCGGTGCAATCTTACAAAGTTTTGGTGCTTCACATTATGACATAGCCGAGAATAATGCGTTGCACACCGATATCGCCATTCCCTATGCCACTGATCCAACATGGTCTGGTCTTTCGAATGATCAAAGACTTTATTTTGAACCAATAGGTCAAGGGATTTGGCACAAATTAATAAAGATTTTAGAACCAGACATTGTGCTAATTTCCGCTTCAGGAGGATTTCAAAATAAAATATTATTTCCAAAAATGAATGAGAATTGGGATGCTATTATTCATAAAGATAAATATCCTGTTTTGTTCAATCAATTCAAAGTGAATGATAAAATCACAGATGTTATTTTCCAAACTCAAGGAAGAAAACCATTCCTTAATATGACAAAAGAAGAAAAGATTAATCTTAAAAACATTCTTGAAAAGTATAAACATGACAAAGCTTAAAGTTCAATTGAATCATCCCGGCAGTCAAAAATCGTATAAAATTGGCGACGGTTATTCATTACATAGCGAAAAGATTTATCGCGAGTGGAATTGTGGCATCCATTTCAGAAAATTTATTTTGAATGATGGATTATACATCACTGATATCTTAGATTCAGACCCGAAGAAATCAGATTTGTATTTTTGGGGTGAATGGGAGGGGAATTCCCTTTTTGAACCTTTAATAAACAAAGATTATAAAAGACTGCCCAATGGAATACACAAACCATTTCATTCAATTCCACAGGACGGAACACAAAATACTGACCCATTTATATATGGCGATTATTTTAAATATGCTACCTGCAAGCAAACCGGAGAGCTCTGCAACTTGTCAGAAGATTCTTTAATCCTTTTCGGTTCTACTTATCCGTCTTTAGGCAAATTTTATATTGATACTGTTTTTGTAGTAAAATCATTTGAAAGAGCTGTTGATGTCTGCTCCAATTCAGCAAAGAATTATTCTAAAACTTATAAAGAACAAACATTGGAACAATTGAACTCAGAATATCTCGGTCCAAATCCTTCAACCAAAAAAAAGCTATACCACGGAAAGACATGGTTTGATAACTCGAAATATTTCAGTTTCGTTCCTTGTAAACTCAATGTAGAAGTATCAGGTTTTGAAAGACTTTGTATTAATTTAAATAATCCTGCTTTGAATTTATCAAGTAATGCAACTGGAAAATCATTTCTTCAAAAGTGCTCTCTTTCTCCTGAAGAAGTTTGGAATCTAATAACATCAGAGGCAATGAATCAAGGTTTTGTTTTAGGCATCAACTTCACGGAACCCAATTTAATCAATTTTCAATCAAGGAAATTAAATAATATAAAGGCACCCAAATGCTCCAAACCATGTTAATATGAATAAATATATAGCTTCCAGGTTGACCGAAGGAAATAGACTGTTTCCAACACAAATAATCATCAATGATTTTGGAGTTACAGTCAAAATGCCGAGCTTATTTAGTGGTAAAGAGCAAAAAATTCCATTTTCAAGAATTTCCTCGGTTAATATAGAATGTCCTTTTGTAGGATACTCAAAAATTCATATTGAATCCACAGGAGAAGGCCAAATAAGCGCATATGGATTTTTGAGAATTGAGGTTATTGAGATGAAGGAACAAATACTATCTAGAATTGAGTAATGAAATAAACCAGTATTAACAACATGTCAGCAATATTGCCTTGCCGCAGGCGCAACACGAGGCAACATCGCCTACATGCAAAACGCTGCTCGCCAACGCACGCAAAGCCTGGCACCAGCTTCAACCGGCTCGATGACGAACGCCTTTCGGGCGCAAGCACATCGCGAGCTTGCTTATCCGCCCACGGGAGCCCCATCTTCGCACCGCTCGGCAGCACACCGGGGCACATACCATGAGCACCAAGCAGGAAAGCATTGAATGGGTGGCCGTGCAGGACATCGTCCTAGGCCACAACCCCCGCACGGTAAAGCCCGGTATGGACCGCGTGGCCGAGTACGCGCGCAGCATCGCCCTGTACGGCATCTTGGTGCCGCTGATCGCCGAGAAGCACAGCGATGGCTACCACTTGCAGGCCGGCTACACCCGCCTGGCCGCCCTGGCCCAGCTGAAGGCCGACAAGGCCCTTTCCACCCTGGCCGCCCTGAACAACGTGGACCTGGAGCGTGTGCCTGTGCGCATCTACCACGGCGATGAGAAGGGCCGGCTGATGCTGCCCATAATCGAGAACAACTTCCACGACGTGATGAACGAGGTGGACGTGGCCACCCAGGTGAAACAGCTGCTGGAGGCCGGCGAGGAGGCCCGCACCCTGGAGGAGTTCTTCGGCAAACCCCGCTTCGCGCTGCTGCTGAGCGTGCTGGCCCTGCCCGCCGAGGTGCAGGAGCTCATCAAGGCCGACCGCATCAAGGCCAGCACCGCCGTGAAGTTCGCCAAGGAGATCCCCGAGCCCACCAAGCTGCTGAAGGCCCTGAACAAGGCCAGCGACAAGGTGGAGGAGCTGTACAAGAGCGGCCGCCGCAAGAACAAGCGCATCACCGAGGGCGTGCTGAAGGGCAAGCAGACGCCCATGAAGGTGGTGAACGACGTGGCCGCCGAGCTGAAGCGCACCGAACTGGAGGGCAGTGCACTGCTGCTGAACTTCCTGCACGGCCTGCAGAGTGGCATGGATGCCCCAAGCCTGCTGGAAGCCCTGGCCAGCGGCACCGTGATTCCCGCCCCTCCCGAGAAGAAGCGCGGCCGCAGGAAGAAGGAGCGCCC
>JBIJDX010000096.1:0-10146 GCA_044343855.1 Flavobacteriales bacterium | reverse complement strand
CATCCTGGAAGCTCAACAGCGAACTGCCATAGAACACCTGGTACCGGTAACCGCCGGAGACCTGCTCACCACCTGACTTCGCAACAGGAACGCACAACTGGTAAGGCATGACCTGCTGAACGGACCCTAGGCCCTGTACTCCGGAATCCAACCAGCGCATCGTGAACACGCAGGAGGAGAAGAGTGAACTGAAGGGTCCATCCGGACGCATCCTCACCTCGATCTGGTCCGTGGGAAGCATGGCCCATGTGATATCAACGGCGGGAAGCTGTGCCATCGAACGCACGGACAGCAGGATCACCAAGTACAATGCAGCGGTTCGCACCATGTTCATGTCCGTTAATGCCGGTCGTGGGACCGTCCTGCAATTTAATCAATGAACACGCCTCATGCCAAAGAGTTCCGGCGGAAGTGACCAGGGATCTCCATAAGGTCCGGCAACAACGACCTTGACCGGCACCTGCTGCATCATGGTCCGATCACGCACGCGCAGCGGTCATCCGGTGGATCAGAGGATGGCCGCCACGATGCGTTCCACTGTCATCCCCTCCGCCTCGGCCTTGTAATTGCGCACCAATCGATGGCGCAGGATGGGCAGTGCCACCGCCTGTACGTCCGCGATATCGGGGGAGAAACGACCGTGGGCAAGGGCGTGCACCTTGGCGCCCAGGACCAGGTACTGGGAAGCACGCGGGCCTGCACCCCAGCTCACGTTGTCGGTCACCACCTGCGGTGCCATGCCACGCCCGGGTCGGGTGCGGGCCACCAGCTTCACGGCATACTCCATCACATTGTCCGTTACCGGCACCTTGCGGACCAGCGCCTGGTGTGCGATGATCTCCGCCGCGGACAACACGGGTTCCACGGCCGCCTGTATATGACCGGTTGTGGCACGTACCACGGCCAATTCCTCCTCATAGGTGGGGTAATCCACCCAGATGTTGAACATGAAGCGGTCCAGCTGCGCCTCAGGAAGCGGATAGGTGCCCTCCTGCTCAATGGGGTTCTGGGTGGCCAGCACGAAGAACGGATCGGGCAGCACATGCGTCTGGCCTGCTGCGGTGACCATGCGCTCCTGCATTGCCTCCAGCAGTGCAGCCTGTGTCTTCGGGGGTGTGCGGTTGATCTCGTCCGCAAGGATGATGTTCGCGAACACCGGCCCCTTGATGAACTTGAACCGGCGTTCCTGGTCGAGCACCTCCGAGCCGATGATGTCGCTGGGCATGAGGTCCGGGGTGAACTGGATGCGGTTGAAGGAGAGCCCCAGCGCGCGGGACACCGTGTTCACCAGCAGGGTCTTGGCCAGTCCTGGAACACCCACAAGGAGGCAGTGCCCCTTGGCGAAGATCCCCATGAGCACCTGCTCCACCACTTCATCCTGGCCGATGATGACCTTGCCCACCTCGCGCTTCAGACGCAGGTGATCCCTGCCGAACTGTTCCGCCGACTGTATTTCGTTGTTCGCGCTGCTCATGATGTTCCCCGTATTGTCTTACCTGCTCAATCCTTCGCCTGTTCCGGCACCCATTCATGCATGAAGGAGCACTCTCCGTATCCGGGTGCGATCCTCACGTAGGTGGCCTGCAGGCGGTCCTTCACCCACGCGTCAATGGCCTTGGAACGGAGTTCGCCTTCGGCAGCCTGTTGCATCAGGCGGTAATCATCCTTCAGGTTGGCACGATGGGGGGCTGTCCGGAGGTCCAGCCTGAGCAGCCTGTAGGCTTTGGAGCCATCGGGCATCACGATGAGCTGTGGTTCGCTCACCTCCCCCACCTTCAGCTTGTCGAGAACGAAGAACGTCTGCTGGTCCAGCGCGCTCATATCCCAGCGTGCCGAGTTGCTGTTCGGTTCGATCACCGCACCGCTGGTGCCGCGGCTGTCCTCATCATCGGAGAACTCCAGGGCGAGTTCACCCAGGGTGCGGCCATTGTCCACAAGGCGGCGCAGGCTGTCCAGCAGGTTGCGCTCACGCTGGATGTCGGCGCCCCCCACCTGGGGCCTCATGAGCACATGGCGTGCGCGGTACTGCTCTCCGCGGCGCTCCTCCAGCTGCATGAAGTGCCATCCGTACTGGGTCTGGAACACCTGCGATATCTCGTTCTCCTTGAGGCTCAAGGCAACGGCATCGAATTCCGGGACCATGACCCCGGTGGGTACAAGCCCGAGCGCGCCGCA
The DNA here is from genome assembly GCA_044343855.1 of Flavobacteriales bacterium. Taxonomy (GTDB): domain Bacteria; phylum Bacteroidota; class Bacteroidia; order Flavobacteriales_F; family PHOS-HE28; genus PHOS-HE28. The sequence continues at coordinate 7,971 of JBIJDX010000096.1, read as the reverse complement.
TTCACGGGCCGACCCGGGATCCTCCGAGTACAGGATGGCCACTGTGCAGAAGTCCTTGATGCCGCTCACGACCTGTTCGCGATACTCCTCGATCCTGCGCCGCACGCGCCGGGTCTCCTCCTCGCTGGGCTTCGGGATGCGCAATATCTGTGAGTATTCAACCTCGGCGTTGATGAACGGGACACTGTCCGCCGGTATGCGCTCGAAGAACCGCTGCACGTCACGGGGGGTGACGCGCACATCACCGGACACTTTCTGCTGCATCGTCTGCACCAGCAACTGGTCGCTCACCTGGGGACGGAAGTCATCCTTGATCTCGGTGATGGACTTCCCATAGAACTCCTCCAGTTTCTCGTCGCCTCCGAGCTGCTGGGAGAAATACCTGATGCGCCTGTCGAGTTCCGCATTGACCTGGGCCTCATCCACCACCACGCTGTCGAGCCGTCCCTGCTCCACCAGGAGCTTTTCATACAGCAGGTCCTCCAGTTCGCCGCAACGCACGGCGGCATCCCTGGAACCCTGTCCCTGGGTGGCCTGCTCCACACGGCCCACCAGATCGGAATGCAGGATGGCCTCGCGGCCCACCACCGCCACCACCCGGTCGATCAGCAGGGAACGTGGCTGTGAGCTGCCTGCCAGCGGCAGAGACAGCAGCAGCAGCGCCATCACCTGCTCAGAGAATGCGGATATCCTTGCGTTCGGTCGCTTCACGATAGAGGTCTTGGCGCATCCGCTCAAGCAGCTGCAATTTACGCTTGTTCAGGATGATGGCGCGGATGTCGCGTTCCACCACGCTCAGCGGCGAGGCCTCACCGGGCAGCCGGTGCTCGCGTATCTCAAGGAACAGCACCTGCCCCTCGGAGCGCAGCACCAGTCGCTGGTCCTTTGCGAGGAGTCCCTCGCGATCCCGGTGCTCCGGAGGGAGTTCGGCATACAATTCACCCCATGCGGTCCAACGTTCGCTGCGGTCGGTGATGGGTATGTTGCGTTCCGCAAGCCAGCGCTCCACCATGCTCCGGTCCTCGGGCGAGGATCGTTCGAAGGCCGCCACCAGCGGCCTCAGTGCCCGCTCATCCGTCCGGGGCACGCGGAACCATCGCGCCCGCACCATGCCGTCCCGCAGGATGAGGTCGTCCTTGTGATCCTCAAGGCAGGCCTCCATCTCCTCCGTGGAAATGACCGTGTCCAATTTCTGCCTCACCAGCTCCTGCTCGTAGGCGAAGAGAAGGAGGGAGTTGCGATAATCGAGCAGCTTGGCCTCGAAGTCACGGTCCGCCTCCGCAAGGTTGGCCTCCGCCTTGTTCAGCACCACCTGTTTCTCGAGCCAGTTGCGGATGAACGCCTGGGCCATGGCCACGCTGTCGGCGGCCGACGTGCCGATGGGGATGACCTGGCGCAGTTCGGCGCGATGCAAGGGCTGGTCGAAGGCCACCGCCACCACCGGATCCGCCGGCACCTCAGGTCCAGAGCACCCGGTCACGACCATGAGCAGCACGGTGCCCGTGGCCGCAGCGATGAGGCGGCCCCTGGTGATCACCGGATGGAATACAGCACGTCCTTGTTCACCGTGACGGGGTACCGTGCGCGCAACTCCGTGATCCACTCCTTCTCCAGGGCATCCTGATAGGCCGCCGTGATCGCACCACGTGCATCCTCCATGGCCTTGGGTGCCGGAGCCATCACCTGCTTGAGGTCGACCACCACCACCTGTCCATTGACCGCGATATCGGCACTCAAACCCGGCACCGACAGCTGGGTGAGGTAGGGCTTCTGCTCTGCGGTGAAATAGGCGTTGTCGATGGAGAGCGCCAGTGGATCACCTGCGTTCAGCACGTCGGTGAGCTGCGCCCCGCGCTTCCCCTTCTTCAGCAGGGCCCTGAGTTGCTTGGCCACTGCGGCGTTGGCGCACGTGTAGATGTCGGCATCGTACCGCGTGGGCCACATGAAGTCGGTGCGATGGGTCTCGTGGAACGCGACAAGGCCTGCGGTATCGCGGACAGCACGCCCCCACACCTTCTGGTCGGTCAGTTCGAACAGCAGGATGCCATCACGATACTCCTTCATGAGCATGCGGAAGTCGGCATGCTTCGCCTCCAGCTGGGCATCCTCATGGGCGAGGATACGTTCGTCCGCATAGCTGTTCATCCGCTCGGTCACATAGCCGGCAAGGGCAATGGGGCGCTCCCTGCGCTGTGCAGCCTCAAGTCGGTCGAGCAGGTCATGCTGGCTCACCGTGATGCCTGCGAAGCTGAAGACGGGCTTGGTCAGTTTCGCCGCCTTGCGTCGGTCGTAGCGCCATCCTTCGAAGACCTCACGCACCACGATGGTGTCATCCATGGTCTGGGTCATCTCATCGTACTGTCGGCTGCGCACGGCAATGAGGCGGCCACCGTTCAGGGCACCCACCAGCTCGCGGCGGTAGTTGAGCCCTCCCCTGATGAACGCACCCTCCACGAAGTCCCGGCGTACAATCGTGTCATTGACCGCCGATCCCTTGCGGAACACGTTGGTGTCAAGCAGTGCCGTGACCTTCTTCAGATTGGCCGGGTACGGGACGAACCCGTACTCCTTCTTCAGCCGGTCAAGGAACACCTGCTTGGTGCGCTCCGATCGACTGTCGCGGGCGATCTTGGTCTTCAGTTCGTTGCGGGCCACCTCGAAGGATGTGGGCGGGGTGTACTCCAGCCGCTTGATGATATGCCACCCGAAGCGTGAACGCACCGGCCCGCTGACAGCGCCATTGGCCGGCAGTGCGAAGGCGGCATCCTCGAACTCCTCGATCATCTTTCCCGTGCTGAACACGGGAAGTTCACCACCCTTGGTGTTGGTGCTTTCGTCCTCACTGTATTTCAGCGCGGCATCCTCGAAGGAAAGACGACCGTCGGTGACCTGGGCGTGGATCTCGCGCACGCGCTTCTCCACTTCGCCCTGCCGCTCGGGACTGTCCTGGTCGGTGCTTCGCAGCATGATGTGCGCAGCTTTCATGCTGCCCCGCGCAGGACGCTTGTCAGTGACCTTGATGATATGGTACCCGAAGCGGGTACGCACCGGCTGGCTCAGTTCGCCGACCGCGGTGGCATATGCGGCGCTCTCGAACGGATAGACCATTTGCAGGGCCGAGAAATAGCCGAGGTCACCCCCGTTCTTGGCGGCACTGGGATCGTCGGAACCGCCCTTCTCCTGCGCCACCTTGGCGAAGTCGGCGCCATCAAGGATGCGCTGGCGGAGCGCCATGATGCGCTTCCATGCGGCAAGGGTGTCCTCCGGCGAGGACTCGGGGGTGACCCCTACGAGTATGTGGGAGGCGCGCACCTCCTGTTGTGATCGGTCGTAGGCCTCGCGCAACAGCGCATCATTGAGGTCCCGGTCGGTGAGGTAGGGCCGTGCCAACTGCTTGCGGTAGCCGTCCAGTTCGTTGCGGAACTTCTGCACGGTATCCATCCCAAGTGTCTCGGCGGCACGGACCTTGAGCTTGTAGTTCGTGAAGAGTTCGAGGTACTCGTCCAGCGCCTCGCGGGAGACGGATGCCTCCTTGTTGTTCTTCTTGTAGATGGCCTCGAACTCGGAGCGCAACACGGGTGCTCCGTCAACGGTCATCAGCACGGGGTCGCTCACCGGGGATTGAGCGAAGGACAGGCCGGCCACGAGGCACATGGCGGCGCCGAGCACGAACTTGCTGTTGGACAGGGCGGTCATCGGTTCACATTAGGGGGAGGCAAATGTAACCGATCGCCACGGCGCACCGGGCCGTGGATCCCTGTTAAGATCTTCAAGATCCGAAGGAGCCGCTGATCCGGGCCGCATCATGCGGCCGTTGCGCGGCACGCCTGGACCGCACGACCGCTCGCGCACCCTGCAAGTGGACGGCCTAATGGTGGCTGTAGTTCGGTGCCTCCCGCGTGATGTAGACATCATGGGGGTGGCTCTCCTTCATGCCCGCCATGGTGATGCGGATGAACCGGGCGCCGAGGAGGGCCCGGAGATCCCTTGCACCGCAGTAGCCCATGCCGGCGCGGAGGCCACCCACCAGCTGGTGCATCACCTCGGCCAACCGGCCCTTGTACGGCACGCGCCCACTGATGCCTTCCGGCACCAGCTTCCTGATGTCATCCTCCATGTCCTGGAAGTAGCGGTCCTTGCTGCCCTGTTGCATGGCCTCGATGGAGCCCATGCCGCGGTACGACTTGAACCGGCGCCCTTCGTAGATGATGGTCTCGCCGGGGCTTTCCTCCACGCCGGCGAACATGCTGCCAACCATCACGGTACCCGCTCCGGCCGCCAGCGCCTTGACGATATCCCCGGTATACCGGATGCCTCCGTCGGCGATGACGGGGATCCCTGTTCCCGCAACTGCGCGCGCGCAATCGAGGACGGCCGTGAGCTGGGGCACACCCACGCCGGCGATGACCCGGGTGGTGCAGATGCTGCCGGGGCCTATGCCCACCTTCACGGCATCGGCACCGGCCTCCACCAGCGCCAGGGCCGCCTCAGGTGTGGCGATATTGCCCACGATGACGTCCACATCGGATATCTCCGCCTTCACGGCCTTGAGCATGTCGATGACACCGCGGCTGTGGCCATGCGCCGTGTCGATCACGAGCGCGTCCACGCCCGCATCACGCAGTGCGCGTGCCCTGTCCAGCGAATCCCCGGTGACACCGATCGCCGCTGCCACGCGCAGGCGGCCCCGTTTGTCCTTGCATGCATTGGGACGCTGTTTCAGCTTGATGATGTCCTTGTAGGTGATGAGTCCCACCAAGCGGCCACGGGCATCCACCACAGGCAGCTTCTCGATCTTGTGATCCTGCAGGATCCCCTCCGCCTTCGCCATGTCCGTATCCGGTTGGGCGGTGATGATGTTGCTGCTGGTCATCACCTCGGCGACAGGACGGCCCATGCGCTTCTCGAAACGGAGGTCACGGTTGGTGACGATGCCCACCAAGTGGTCGTGTTCATCCACCACGGGAATGCCGCCGATGCGGTTCTCGGCCATCAGCTTCAACGCATCGCCCACCTTGGCATTGCTCATGAGCTTCACCGGGTCGAGGATCATGCCGCTCTCGGAGCGCTTCACACGCCGCACCTCAGCAGCCTGCTCGGCGATGGACTGGTTCTTGTGGATGACCCCGATGCCCCCCTGCTGCGCGATGGCGATGGCAAGTTCAGCGCCGGTCACGGTATCCATGGCGGCGGAAACGATGGGGACGTTGATGGTGATGTTGCGCGTGAACGGGGAGCGAATGTCCACCTCCCGCGGCAACACCTCGCTGTAGCCGGGCACGAGGAGCACATCATCGTACGTCAACCCCTCCCCAACGAACTTTTCCTGGCCGAGTGGATCGGGGGTCCGGTGGCCATTGGCACCGGGGGTGGCAACTGTCGGAGTGGATCGTTCCATGCACAAAAGTACACAGCCCGGTGATACCTCGGTTCAGGGTGCGCCCAGCACGGTGACCGTTCCCCTCCGTTCCACCAACCGGCCGCCGCCATCGCGGTAGGCGCAGTAGTAGGCGTAGACACCGGCAGGCACCGGCCGGCCGGCGATGGTGCCATCCCAGCCTTCCGCCGCGTCGCTGCTGGTCCAGATCACCTGGCCCCACCGGTTGATGATGGACAGTTCAAAGACCGAAACGTCAGCATAGGCAAGTACGGGGCGGAAGACCGGGGACGCTCCACCAATGATGAAACCGGAGGGGATGTATACCAGGTCCTGCTGCACGGCGCAGGCTTCATTGCTCCATGAGCGTGCATTGACGCCCAGCGCGCCCCCCACCTCCACGGCCTCCACCACATAGCAGAACCCTCCGCTGCCTCCGGCGAACTCATTCACATCATCCAGATGGTACCATTCAGGCTCCAAAACGGTGGCGATGAGCTGGAACGGACCTCCATCGATGCTGCGGTGGATGTTGTAACCGCCCACGGAACCCTGCCATCCGGCGTAGCCGTTCCATCGCAGTTCATTCCTTCCGTACAGGTCGGGCACGGCGCGCAGCACCATGTTGCCGGCCAAATTGCTACGAACGGACTCCCTGCCGCAGCTATCGAGAACCACCATCTGATAGCGGTATCCGATGTTATCCGGGTCCAGCCCATCGTCAGTGTGCACGATGAGGGGTCCTGCCATTGCAGGGAACGATGCCACCTCATCGAAGGGGGCCCCGTTGTCTGAGCGCAGCAGGCGATATCCCCCCGCCATCGCAGCAACATCCACGCTGTCGACCACCGTGATGGTGGAGGGCCCGGTAACGCTGACATTGCGGATGTAATTGTCCTCCGGCAACGGCGGATAGTCGGTGAACCTGCAGGCCTTGTTGCTCAAGGATAACGATGCACCGCCCGCCTGCTCGGCACGCACCACATAACAATACTGAACGCCAGGGTCCACAGCATGCGTGAGCTCCGTGGAACCGGCTCCGGCTTCGCTGAGCAGCGTCCACGCGCCGTTGTTGCGCTGCACAAGGACACGGTGGATGGCGACATCCCAACCGACGTAGGGGGTCCAGTCCAGGCGCATGCTGCCGCCGCAGCGATCATGCATAGGGACCAGGTGCATGCCCGTGTGCGCAGGACCCGTGGGGCTGGTGTTGGGCGCCAGGTTGGGTGGCACACCCACCAGGCAGGTATCGAAGGCCGCCACCAGGAACCCTTCCGGCCTGCTGGCAGACTGGCTGAGGGGCCACGCATAGAAGGTGTTCGTCCGCCCCCAGACGGTATCCTGTATCACCCCTCCGGTCGGGGTGTTCCATAGGATGATGTAGCCATCGGTGTCCAGCTCGGGGGGGGGCTGCCAGGTAATGGTTGACAAGCCGGTGAGGGTATCCACCGAGACCCTCGTGATGAGCGGGATACCAGGGGGCGTTACATCCACGAAGACATCGCCGCGCAGGTTGCTGAACGAAACGCACCCGGAGGCGTCCCCGACCCCGACCCTGAAGGTGAGCGAGTCCTCGCAGATGCTGATCACATGGGCATAGTCTCCGGCCGTGACAGCGGCGGAACCCACCTGGGCCCAGTTGCCGAGCGGATACTCCATCCATATGGAGGCCAGCGGGGAGGCGGATGGGGGCAGTGACGCGGCCTCCCACGAAATGTCAGCGGCACCGGCCGGCACACTCTGCTCCAGGTCCATGAAGAGCGTGGATACCGTATCGGAGGAGGCACTTTCACCGCCGGCGGAATTGGCCGTGGTCATGTAGTAGAAGCGCTGGGCTGCATCCGCACCCGCTGTCGGATCGGGGGCGTTGGTCAAACCGATCACGGGCACCGCGTCGGGAAGCAGCGAGTAGGGTCCTTGCGGTTGATCGGCCCGGTAGATGCGGTATTCCAGGAAGAGGCCACCGGGATCGGCTGCGGGCACCCACGAGAGCGCCACCTCACCGGTGGAGTTCACCGATGCGCAGCGCAGCGACGGCGGGCCGGGAGCCTGGGCCATCGCTGCCGTGTGGAGCAACGCTATGGCAGGCGGCAGGATCGAACGAACCCTCATGAACGATAGACGCTTCGACAGGCCGTAAAGTTGGCGGAACAGGCAACCGATCATGCAAAGACCGGCAAGGATGCAACGCCGGACCGCACGGCATGGTATTCGGCCATGATATCCTGCACGATGCGCGCGGCTGGGAGTATATCGTTGAACTGGCCCGCGACCTGACCGATCTCCAGTTCACCTTCCACCAGGTCGCCCTCGAACATCCCCTTCTTTGCGCGTCCCCTGCCCAACAGCGCCTTCAATTCGTCCACCGTGGCGCCCCGCTGGTAGAGTGCCTGCACCTGTGCCTGGAAGGGATTGCGGATGAGGCGCACGGGGGCGAGTTCCTTCAGGGTGAGGACGGTGTCCCCTTCCTGTGCGGTGGCCACGCGCTGCTTGAAGGACGCATGGGCGGAGGACTCCTCGGAGCAGACGAAGCGGCTGCCCACCTGCACACCATCGGCTCCGAGGGACATGGCGGCCACCATGGCGCGACCGCT
>JBIJDX010000095.1:0-10160 GCA_044343855.1 Flavobacteriales bacterium | reverse complement strand
TCCAGCCACATGCCGCACAAGAAAGTCCGCGGGCTCCAGCACCGGGAGCTCAGCGAAGTGGAAGTCCTTGCGGTCGTAGGTGATGATGTGCCCGCATCCGGCGGCCACAGCGGAGTAGTATTGCATACCGTCCTCCAGGTCGTTCACCCTGGGGTTGTCCACGGCCTGCCGCACGGCCTCAGCATCCATGGAGGTGATGTGCAGCTTGCTGGCCAGCGTGGCGATCCTGTCCCGGGTCTTCTTCCCGCCGTTCTTCTTACCGGCGAAATAAGCACCGATGGCCAGGCACAGTGGCGAGGTGTACACCTCGAAGCGCGGGTCGTCCGCCAGGCTCAGCACACGGGCACAGGCCGTGAACCGGGGGTACTCGTTGCAGAGCACGGTCACCAGCACATTGGCGTCGAGGAAGATGCGCGTGGGAGGCATGGGTATTGCTCACCGAAAAGGCGCCAAGCACGACAAGGAATGCACGGCATTGCGCTCCTTGCGTCTTGGCGGTGAATGTTACTTGCGACGACGGCTCGCCAGGTAGTCCTTCTTCACGTTCCGCTCGGCGGCGTTCCTGCGCACGTAGGTCACCTCCCCTTCGGCCACCTGGTTGATCCAATCGCTGACCGGGAGCTCATCGATGCTGCGGTAGCGCTTGTCAGTGACCTTGCTGAGCATGAACTCCACGAGGCGCGACAGGCTGATGTTGTTCGCCTCGGCAAAAGCCTTGGCCTTTTCGGCCACTGCGGCATCGAAGCTGAGCGTGAGCTTGGCGTCCATGGGAACGTTCTATACGACAAAGATAGAACTTTCATACGTACCATACCGGAGTCCTGGGAAAGATGCGTCGAAACATGTTGGTCCCATGAAGGAAAGGGCGCAACGAGGCTGCACCAAGGCAGGTCATCGCCTCATCGCCTGCATCTGGCGCATCATGTTCTGCATCTTGGTCTTGTCCCCCATCATCCGCATCATTTTGCGGGTGTCCTCGAACTGCTTGAGCAGCTTGTTCACCTCCGGGATGTCGCGACCGCTGCCCCTGGCGATGCGCTGGCGTCGGCTGCCGTTTATAAGTGCAGGGTTCTGCCGCTCCTCGGGGGTCATGCTGCGGATGATGGCCTCGATGTGCTTGAAGGCATCATCCGGGATGTCCAGATTCTTAAGGGCCTTACCCACGCCGGGGATCATGCTCATGAGGTCCTTCATGTTCCCCATCTTCTTGATCTGCTGGATCTGCTCCAGGAAATCATCGAAGCCGAACTGGTCCTTGGCGATCTTCTTGCTGAGCTCGCGTGCCTGTTTCTCGTCGAACTGCTCCTGCGCGCGCTCCACGAGGCTCACCACGTCGCCCATGCCCAGGATGCGGCCGGCCATCCGTTCGGGGTGGAACTCGTCGATGGCCTCCATCTTCTCGCCAGTGCCGATGAACTTGATGGGCTTGTCGACCACACTGCGGATGGAGAGGGCCGCACCGCCGCGGGTATCGCCGTCCAGCTTGGTGAGCACCACGCCATCGATGTCAAGCCGCTCGTTGAAGGCCTTGGCGGTGTTCACCGCGTCCTGGCCGGTCATGCTGTCCACCACGAAGAGGGTCTCATGCGGTGCGATGGCCTTCTTCACGCGGGTTATCTCGTCCATCATCGCCTCGTCCACGGCAAGGCGGCCCGCGGTGTCCACGATCACCATGGTGAAACCGTGGATCTTGGCGTACTCGACACCCTTCTGGGCGATGGACACGGGATCCTTGTTGTCGCGGTCGCTGAACACCACCACATCGAGCTGCCTGCCGAGGGTCTCCAGCTGGTCGATGGCCGCGGGGCGGTACACGTCGCAGGCCACCAGCAGGGGCTTGCGGCCCTTCTTGCGCAGGTGGTTGGCCAGCTTTCCGCTGAAGGTGGTCTTACCCGAACCCTGCAGGCCGCTCATCAGCACCACGGTGGGGTTGCCACTGAGGTTGATGGCGGCGCTGCGTCCGCCCATCAGCTCGGCCAGTTCGTCGTGCGCCAGCTTGGTGAGCAGTTGGCCGGGGCTGACGGCGGTCAACACGTTCTGGCCCAGGGCCCTGGCCTTCAGTTTGTCAGTGAAGTCCTTGGCGGTCTTGAAGTTCACGTCGGCGTCCAACAGGGCGCGGCGGATCTCCTTCATGGTCTCCGCCACGTTGATCTCCGTGATCTGGCCCTGGCCCTTGAGGACCTTGAACGCGCGTTCTAGCTTATCGCTGAGGTTCTCGAACATGTGCACCTGCTATCGTGGGCCCGAAGTTACTCGTATGCATCGTTACGCCATGGGTAGCACGCGTTGACGCATTCCGTTGTGTATGCACATGCGGCACCCACCAAGGGGGCTGACTCATTCCGAACGCGTCAGCACGAAGTCCACCCGTCGCCCCGGATCATATAGGTGGTCGATGAAGGCCCTGAGCGTGTCAGCACGCACGCAATAGCCTATGCGCTGTGGAAAATCGTGTTCCCTGTTCTCGAAGACCCACATATCATCGCCCGCCTCGACCCGAACGAAACTCGTGACCACGGACCCTCCGGTGGAGGCTAGGAAGACCCACTGATCGGCGAAGCGTGTTAGGCGCATGCGTTCCTCACCGATCACCCGGCCGTTCTCCAGCACGTGGGCCACGCCGTCATAGGTCGATGGCCCTGCGGGTAACCACTGCTCCCGGTAGCGCGCATCACCGAATGGCCCCTCCCATGTTCCGACGAGAAGCTCGGGCGATCGCACAATGGTTTCGGAGGTGTATTGCGCCGTGGCCGCCAGCGGTAATGAAACGATCAGGCCGAGAACAATTCGGTACACCTGCGAAAGGTAAGGTGCCAGCAGGGAGCCCTTCATGGATATCGTCAGGGAGCGGACATGTCGGCTGCCGGAGGCGCATTTCCAGGATCGTATTCAGGATCACGATAACCCCTTGATCCTCATTCAACTAAATCATTCCAACGGGCAGCGCGCCGACTTCGGTTGGATGCACCGCACCGCCCCCTCCTCCGAACAGGCTCGAAGTCCGATCCAGCGCGGAACGAAACCCTATGGACCGGCTCTCCGTATGACGAAATAGGTGAACGCCCACACCATGAAGACCCTGACCTTCCGAACCCTTTCCGCCGGACTCCGGAGCGCCCTACAGGGTGGTTTGGGAGCCGTGCTCGGTCGAACCCTGATCGTGGTGCTGTTGGCACTGGCCGGTCCCGTATCGGCAACGCACTTCAGCGGGGGCGAGATCTACTGGGAGTGCATCGGCCCGAACCAGTTCCGCATCAGCCTGGTGGTCTACAGGGACTGCGCGGGCATCCAAGTGGACCCGAGCAACAACCTGCGCCTTACCAGTCCTTGCGGCACCCGCACGCTGAACGTTACCACCCCCGGCGGCGTGGAGATCAGCCAGCTCTGTGACCTTGAGCTCCCCAACAGCACCTGCAACGGAGGCTCCCTGCCGGGCATCCAACAGTACATCTACACCGGTATCATCACCCTGCCCCCGTGTGATTCGTGGACCATCAGCTGGACGAACATCTACCGCAACAATGCCATCGTGAACCTGACCAATCCGGGAACGCGGGAGATGTACATCACCGGCGTGCTGAACAGCGCGGCGGCTCCCTGCAATGACTCCCCCACGTTCACGAACACGGCCATTCCCTACGTATGCCTCGGCTACCCGGTATCATACAGCTACGGGGCTGTGGACGTGGAAGCCGACTCCCTGAGCTACAGCCTCATCGGTGCCCGAATGCTCAACGGCAACCCGGTTCCCTATGTACCCCCGTTCTCCGGCATCGCACCGATACCGGGCCTTACCCTCGACCCGGTTTCCGGCCTTGTGAACTTCACATTGAACGTGCAGGGCAACTGGGTGGTGGTGGTGCAGGTGACGCAGTATGATGCCGCGGGCAACGTGATCGGCACCATCATGCGCGACATGCAGTTCGTGGCCTATCCCTGCTCGAACATACCACCTGATGCGGCCACCGGGATCATCACCAACCTCTCGGGCACCGCGACCCAGACCGGTCCGCGGAGCATCCAGGTCTGCGAATCGGGCAACTTCTGTTTCGACATGGTGATCGCGGACGTGAACCTGACCAACGTGCTGGATGCGTTCAGCAACGTGGCCATGAACCTGCCCGGGTCAACGTTCAGTTTCACCGGCACCAACCCGATCACCGCCACGGTGTGCTGGACCGCTTCCGCAGGCACATCGGGCTACTTCCCGTTCATCGTCAACGTGGACGATGGCGCCTGCCCCATCCCTGCGTTCCAGACATACGTATACTCGGTGAACGTGCTTCCCGGTATTTTCGCCAACGTCACCTCCACGCCCGAATCCTGTGTGGGCTTGGGCAACGGAAGTGCCACCGCCAACGTGACGGTGGGTGAGGCGCCGTTCACCTATACGTGGAGCACCGGGGCTACCGGACCGGGCATCACCGGGGCGGCCGGACCCTACAGTGTGGTGGTCACGGATGCCAACGGATGCATCTCCCAACCCTTGGGCACCACCATCGGAGCCGGCCCCACCCCCCCGACCGCCGACGCGGGTGATGACCTGGTCGGGTGCGTCGGTGCGTTCCCCGTGGCAATCTCCGGTTCGATCGGCAATGCAAGCGGGCATGCCTGGGGTGGCGGCACCGGCACGTTCAGCGGCACGGGGCTTTCCACTGGGTATACCCCCAGCGCTGCCGAACTGGCTGCCGGAAGTGTGACCCTGACACTCACAGCCAACGGCAGCGGCAGCTGCCCACCCGCTTTGGACCAGGTGACCATCCAGCTGCCGAACAGCTTCTCAAACACCACGGTCAGCGCAACGGATGCTCTTTGTGCGGGGGGCAGCACCGGAACCGCCTCCGTTACACCCGCCATACCGGGACACACCTACCTCTGGAGTGATCCGGCATCCCAGGGCACCCCTACCGCCACCGGCCTCGCAGCCGGACCGTACACGGTGACCATAACCGATGGTTTCGGCTGTGCAGCCACCTTCAACACCAACGTGGGCAGTGTGGCCGCCATCAGCATCGTGGACCTCGCCTCAACGGATGAGCCCTGCCTTGGTGCGGGAGGCGGTACGGCAACAGTGACAGTGGCCGGTGGGACAGCGCCTTACTCCTACGCTTGGAGCACCGGGGCGAGCGGCCCTGGCATCATGGCAAGTGCAGGCAACTATTCGGTGACCATAACCGATGCCAACGGATGTGCCCCGGTCACTGGCAGCGTCAGCATCGCCGCAACAGGCATACCCAACGTGGCCGATGCCGGTGATGACCTCGTGGGGTGTGCCGGCACCTTCCCCATCATGCTGAACGGAACGGTTACGAATGCCACGGGTGGTACCTGGAGCGGTGGTACGGGTTCCTTCACCGGTGGCGGGCTTTCAGTTGGCTATACGCCTTCGGCCAATGAACTCGCCATCGGAAGCGTCACACTCACGCTGACCACCACGGGCAACAGTACCTGCCCGCCTGCACAGGACCAAGTGGTGATCATGCTGCCCAACAGCTTCGCCAGCACGGGCATCACCAGCGTGGATGCCATCTGCTTCGGCACCGCCACTGGAAGCGCGTCCGTAACTCCGGCCGATCCCGGTTTCAGCTACCTGTGGAACGACCCCGCGGGCCAGACCACCCCCACGGCCACGGCGCTGGGAGCAGGTTCTTACAGTGTGACGATCACGGATGGTTTCGGATGCAGCATCGAGCTCGGCACCACCGTGGGCCCCACCGCCGCCCTGAGCATCGCTGACATCAGCAGCACCAATGAGAGTTGCCTGGGCACCGGCGATGGTACCGCCACCGTGACGGTCATCGGTGGCACCGCACCATACAGCTACAGTTGGAACAATGGTGCGAACGGCGCAACGATCATCGCCGGTTCCGGCAACTACTCGGTGACCATCACCGATGCCAATGGTTGTGCGCCGGCAGCGGGCAGCATCAGCATTGCTGCAACAGGCATCCCCAACGTGGCCGATGCCGGTGATGACCTGGTGGGTTGCACGAACTCCTTCCCCGTTGCCATCGAAGCCACCGTCACCAACGCCACCGGCGCCAGCTGGAGCGGCGGAGCGGGAGTTTACGTGGGTAGCGGCACCGGCATTGCCTACCATCCCACCACGGCGGAGATACTGGCGGGAGGCGTGACCCTGGTGATGACCACCACGGGCAATGGGACCTGCCCACCGGACCAGGACAGCGTGTTCATCGCGCTCTCCAACAGCTTCCTGAACAGCAGCCTCAGCACAGGCGCACCCCGCTGCACGGGTTCGGTGGATGGCACCATCGTATACTCCCCCGAACTGCCCGGGCTTACCTATCAATGGAGCGATGCGGGCGCACAGACCACCGCCAGTGCCTTCGGCCTGGGTGCAGGCACATATACCATCACGGTGACCGATGCACTGGGATGTGACACCACCCTGGCCGCGACCCTCATCGATCCACCTGCCCTGGTGGTGGAGGCGGTCACCACCACCCCGCTCACCTGTTCAAATGGCAACGATGGTTCGGTGCAGCTGCAAGTCGGCGGTGGCACACCGGCCTACACTGTGACCTGGGGGAATGGTGCCAATGGCATGCTGCTTGGCAACCTTGCCGCGGGTTCCTATGCGGCCACCGTGGTGGATGCGAACGGATGCAGCACAACTGCCCAGGGTACCGTGACCGCCCCAGCACCCATCCAGCTTGCGGCTGCCGGTCCCGATACGGTATGCGTGAATGCACCGGCAGTATTCACTGCGAATGCACAAGGTGGCACGGGCAACTTCGTTTACACCTGGACTGGCATGGGATCCGGTCCCCAGCTCACGGCTGCGTTCAACCAATCGCAGACCCTGACCGTGTTCGCGATGGATTCCAACGGCTGCACCTCCGGTCCAGTGCAGTTGCCCGTCACCGTGCTCAACCTCAACACGGCGAACTTCACCACCTACGGGGACACCACCGTATGCCCGGGAGGTTCCGCTGCCTACGGCGTCCAATTCAGTGGCTATCCCGGAGACTGGAGCCTCAGCTGGACACCGGGCATCCATACCGGCATGGGACCCTTCGCGGCGCCTGTCACGGAGGACCGCACGCTGACCGTGACCGTTGTGGACCAATGCGGGAACAGCATCAGCAGGACCATCTCGATCCAGTTGGATGAGGCACCGGAACTCATCCTGCCAACGGTGATCGCACAGGGTTGTGCACCGTTGCAAGTACCGTTCCCTGCTATGCAACTCCCTGCTGGCACACAATACCTGTGGAGCCTTGGCAACGGGCAGACCTCCACCCAGCAACAGCCGAACATCACCTACAATGCCGGAGCCTATGCGGTGGGCCTGAGCATCGTTACTCCGTTCGGATGCACCCACACGGCGCCGGGCACGGGTCAGGTGGTCGCGTTCGCACCTCCAACAGCGGATTTCGTGGCCTCCACCTACCGGACGACCGCCGACAACGCCACGATACAGTTCACCGATCAGAGCACCGGCAATGGTTTGAGCCACGCTTGGGCGATGGGTGACGGTGGAACGAGCAACATCCAGAACCCCGAGCACACCTACGAGGACATGGGTACGTTCGAGGTGGAGCTGACCGTGATGGACCTGAACGGCTGCAGCGCACAGGCAACAGCCCTGATCACCATCGATGCGGTGTACGACATCACCATACCCACGGCGTTCACCCCGAACAGCAACGGAGGCAATGGAGGGGCCTGGACTTCCGGAGACCTCAGCAACGACGTCTTCTATCCGTTCGCGCGCTTCGTGGATGAATTCAGGATGCGCATTTTCAACCGCTGGGGTGAGCTGGTCTTCGAAAGCACGGACATACAATACGGCTGGGATGGGTACTACCGAAACGAACTCAGCCCACAGGACGTATACATGGTTCAGACGTGGGTGAAATTCCTCGATGGCAAGCAGATCACCAAGACCACTGACCTGACCCTCTTCCGATGAACGCTCCCCGCCATTTCCTTTGGCTGCTGCTAGCGATGGCGTCGGTTGCGAACGCTCAGGATCCGCAGTTCTCCCAGTTCTACGCTGCGCCCCAATACCTCAATCCGGCGCTCACCGGCAACACCTTCCAGGACCGTATCGCGCTCAACTACCGCCTCCAATGGCCGGGGGTGCAACCGGGCTATGAGACTTACATGGCCGCGTACGATCATCGCTTCAGCAAGGTGAACGGGGGTATCGGAGGAATGGTGATGCGTGACAAGGCGGGTACGAGCGGTCTCACCACTACGCTCGCGGGGTTGAGTTACAGCTACGAGGCCCGGATCAACTACCGCAGGGCCGTCCGCTTCGGAGTGCGTGCCGGTTATGGCAGCAAGAGCGTGAACCCGGACGGATACCTGTTCGCCGACCAGGTGATCAGGGACAATGCGGCACGCACCATCGAGTCGAACCTGATCGCACAGGTGAACTATTTCGACATGGCCGCGGGTGCGATGTTCTACACCGAGCAGTTCTGGGCCGGCATCTCCATGAGCCACCTGAACCGTCCCGACCAAAGCCTGATGCTGGAGGGAGCGGCTCCTCTGGCCGTTCGAACCAGCACACACGTGGGTTATCGCTTCGGTATCGACGGTCGACACTTCTCCAAGAGCGACAGCCGCATGACCCTCGCTGCCCACTATAAGAAGCAAGGCAAGTGGGACCAGTTCGACATCGGCGCATACATTGAACAGGGCGGGCTCACCGGCGGTATCTGGTACCGTGGATTGCCCGTTGTGAAAGCCTATCGACCCGGCTATTCGAACGACGAGTCGCTCATCCTGATGGCCGGCCTGTTGGTGGATGATCAGTTCCGCTTCACGTACAGCTACGACATCACCATAAGCAAGCTCACCATGAAGAGCGGCGGGGCCCACGAACTCAGCCTCATCTACGAGTGGCCCCGGAAAGCCAAGAGCCGCAAGCACAAGATTGTGCCCTGCCCCAAGTTCTGACGGTCAGAACTTCGCTTCCAGTGTTAGGAAGCCCGTGCGCCCCATGCCCGGCAGGATACCAGGCCCAGGATAGCCCCCTGCCCGACGCGTCGCATAGACCTCATCCAGCAGGTTGTTCATACCCACGGTCAAGGCGATCCGCTGGTCGAACCTCCATGTGGCAGTGGCATCGGCCACCGTGTAGCCGGGCAGATAGCCGGCCGTTGCCGCAGCGTTCGGAGCCTCCGTGTTGGTGGCATTGGTGTACACCCCATCCACCACGCTCACTTTCAGGGCCACGGTGAGATGCTTGTCGCGGTAGGTGATGCCGGGCCGCAGGATGTTGCGGGGAGCATGCTCCACCTGGTTGCCGACCAGGTCACGTGAGGGATCATCCAGCGCTGCGGGATCGTTCCACGCGGTGTATCGGGCATCCACGAAGGCATAGCTGACGAACACGGCCAGGTGCGAGGCGCCTTCGGGACCACCGCGCAGCAGGTCCAACAGTTCGGCTTCCACGTAGGCCTCCACCCCCTGGCTCAACGAGGCCCCGATGTTGGTGCGGTAGTTCACCCCGTCGCGCAGGATGGTGCCGATGCGGTTGTCGTAGTGCAGCATGAAACCACCGATGTCGAAGGCGAAGAAACCGCCTGCGTTACCACGGAAGCCACCATCCAGGTTGTACCCGCTGGCATCCTGCAGGTCCGGATCGATCACGTCCGTGGTGGCCGAAGGGGTCAGGTCGCTGAACAGCACCGGACGGTAGGCCTGGCTGAAGTTGGCATAGAGGCGCGTGCGCTCCGAGGTGCGGTATTGCGCACCGATGCCCAGCAGGGGCAGCTGCCGCAGGCGCTCGCCGCTGTCCACACCGCCGGCACCCGTGGAATTGATGCGGCCATCCACGCGGGAGGTGATGTGCTCGAAACGGGCACCCGGCACCAGATCGAGCCGATCGGTGAGGGGCAGCAGCACCTCGGCATGGAGCGCGGCGTTGCGGGTGGTGAGGTCCAGCTCCCGCGCGAAGCTTCCGGTGATGCTGAGATCAGCATCGGTGCCGGTGGTGCCACGGCCCTGCTGCTGGCGCAGGTTCTGGGCCGTATAGCCCCGCACGCCGGCCGCCACGTAGGCCTGCCGTCCGCGGAAGGTCCAGCCACGACGCACACGGGCCTCCACACCGTAGTTGGCGTAGTTGTCACGGTCCACCTGCCGCTCGGCGTAGGCCCCGGTGGCACGGTTGATGGTATCGGGTT
>JBIJDX010000271.1:0-3152 GCA_044343855.1 Flavobacteriales bacterium | reverse complement strand
GGATCGGCCTGGCGATGAACATCAGGTTCCAGACGATCTTCTTCGCAGCAGGCCCCGGCATCGCCTTGCTGGCGCAGAAGCAAGTGCGTGGCGCCCTGCTATACGCGCTTGGCGTGGCCCTCCCGCTGCTGGTTCTGCAAGGTGGCATCGACCTCTTCCTGTGGGGGCGTCCGTTCGCCGAACTGGGCGAATACGTGCTGTACAACCTGAACAACACAACAACCTACGGCGTGCTGCCATGGTACAACTACCTGCTCCTGCTGGCGGGCCTCTTCATCCCCCCCTTCAGCCTGGCAGTTGGCTTCGGGTTCTTCCGGCGCACCACACCCTTGCTGCTATGGCTTCCGGTGCTGCTGTTCATCGCTGTACACTCCTACTTCCCCAACAAGCAGGAGCGTTTCATGCTGCCCATCGTACCGCTGTACCTGGTGCTGGGCCACGTGGCGTGGGAACAGTGGCGGATGCGCAGCACATGGTGGCATGGGCGAACGGCGCTGTGGACCGGGATCGTTCGGTGGACGTGGGGGCTCAACGTGGCCCTGCTCGTGGTGCTCTGCATCAGCTTCAGCAAGCGCAGCCGGGTGGTGGCACAGGCGATGCTGCAGGAGGTTGAGGTGCGCGGCATGGTGATCGAGGACACGGCCGAGGGGGAGGCCCCCATGCCGCCCTTGTTCTACTCCGGGCACTGGAAGGCCACCGTGCTGCCCTGGACGGACCCCGAGGCGGACCTGACCGCTGAACTGGCGCGCTATCCAGCCGAACAACGTCCGAACATCGTGCTGTTCTGCGGCACCGAGGACCTTCCCCGACGCATGCAGCGCGCCACGATGGCCACGGGGCCCCTGGAGATCATCGGTGTGGCACAGCCGGGCCTGCTGGACCGCACCATCCATTGGCTCAACCCCGTGAACCGCAACGAAGCCATCCTGGTGGCGCGGGTACGTTGACCACCCTGCAGGTGTTCCGGTAGCTTTGCGCCGATCACCGGAACCAGAGCGACCATGAGCGAACGCAAGCTGCACCCCGAAAGCCTGATGATGAGCCATGGCTACAAGCCGGAGCTTTCCGAGGGTGCTGTGAAGTGCCCCATCTTCCAGACCAGCACCTTCGTGTTCAAGAGCGCCGAGGAGGGCAAGGCCTTCTTCGAGGTGGCCTACGGGTTGCGCGAGAAACGCGAGAAGGAGGAGCTCGGCCTCATCTACAGCCGCCTGAACAACCCGGACCTGCAGATCCTGGAGGAACGGTTGTGCCTCTGGGATGAGGCCGAGGAGTGCGCCGTTTTCGAGAGCGGGATGAGCGCCATAAGCACCGCGCTGTTGGAGTTCCTGTCACCAGGTGATGTCCTCCTCTACAGCAACCCGCTCTATGGAGGAACGGATCATTTCATCAAGCAGACACTCACCCGTTTCGGCATCGAGGTGATGGGCTTCTATCCATGGGAGCAGGACAAGCTGCCCGAGCTGGTGGCCTCCAGCGGCAAAGCCGACCGGATCCGCATGATCTATGTGGAGACCCCCGGCAATCCGACCAATACATTGATCAGCATCAAACACTGTGTTGAGCTCGCGCGAAGCCTGGGAACGCCCGACAAGAGCGTTCTGGTGGCCGTGGACAACACGTACATGGGTCCGCTGTGGCAGCATCCGCTGAAACTGGGTGCCGACCTGGTGCTGTACAGCGCCACGAAATACATCGGAGGACACAGCGATGTGATCGCCGGGGCATGCCTTGGTTCCCATGAGCTCATCGCACGCGTGAAGGGGATGCGTACGTTCCTGGGCTGCATGGCAGGCCCATGGACAGGATGGCTGCTGCTCCGCAGCCTGGAGACCCTCAAGGCACGCATGGACATCCAGGCCCGCAACGCCGAACAGGTGGCCGCCTACCTGGAAAACCACCCCAAGGTGGAACGGGTGTTCTACCTCGGGCGATTGGACGATGCGCGCGAACAGGCGATCTTCGATGCGCAATGCCTCGCCGCCGGTGCCATGTTGTCCTTCACTGTTAAAGGCGGTGAGGCGGAGGCGTTCCGGTTCCTCAACCACTTGAAGCTCGTGAAGCTGGCGGTAAGCCTGGGCAGCACCGAATCGCTCGCGGAACATCCCGCGAGCATGACCCATGCCGGGGTTGATCCCGAGGAGCGACGCAAGCTCGGCATCAGTGACAGCCTGGTGCGACTAAGCGTGGGCGTGGAACATCCATCTGACCTGATCTCCGATCTTGGACAAGCACTTCTCGCCATCTGAAACAGTGAACCACCATGCTGGAACTTGCCACCCTCGACCCCTCGGTCCTGCTCACCTCGCACGGTATCATCGCCCTGCTCACCCTCACGGCCCTGGAGATCGTATTGGGCATCGACAACATCGTCTTCATCTCCATCATCAGCAATAGTCTTGCCTCGGAACAGGACCGTCGCAAGGCACGCCAACTGGGGTTGGCTCTTGCCATGATCACCCGCGTGCTCCTGCTGCTCTCGCTGAGCTGGGTGATGAGCCTCGACAGGCCCTTCATCACGGTCCTTGACCATCCCTTCAGCGGCCGCGACATGGTGCTGTTGGTCGGGGGACTTTTCCTGCTTTACAAGGCCACGGTGGAGATACGCGCCAAGGTGATGGGCCATGACCATGGGGATAACGGCGGCGGCAAGAAGGCGCGCACCCTTGGTGGCGTGATCGCACAGATCATCCTCATCGACCTGGTGTTCAGCCTGGACAGCGTGATCACCGCGGTGGGAATGAGCAACGAGATCATCATCATGGTGGCCGCGGTCATGATCGCTGTTGCCGTGATGATGCTGGCAGCCGGAGCGATCAGTGACTTCGTGGAGAAGCATGCCACGGTGAAGATGCTCGCCCTTGCCTTCCTCGTGATGATCGGAATGGCCCTTATAACCGAAGGGATGGGCGAGCACATCAACAAGAACTACATCTACTTCGCGATGGGATTTTCAGTGGCCGTGGAGATGCTCAACCTGCGCATGATGCGGAACCGGTTGCTGAAGGGCACAGGCAGCGATGGCCGCCCCTGAAGACAGGGATGCGCTTCCGGTGAACCTGCCCAACGGGAGCAACATCCCATGTGTGTTCAATTGGCAACTTAAACCGCCCATCGCATCACGGGATGTGATCGGAGCGCGTGGCCGTGGGAAC
>JBIJDX010000008.1:0-28006 GCA_044343855.1 Flavobacteriales bacterium | reverse complement strand
CACGCTGTTTGGCGAATTCCGCACGCCTGAGACGGCGGATGAGCTCCTCGGTCTTGCCGCTGAACATGCTTCCGCAGATCACTTCGATCCAGCCCTTTCGGCGTGCGCGGCTGGCGGTATGTTCCAGAAACATGGGCTGTGCGGGGACCCTGCGAGGAACGCTGTTTGCAGGGCGTCGCGAAAATAGGGATCTTCGCGTTCGAGCTTGCTGCAAAGCTGTTGCACCATGGCCAATGACAAGTCATTCCGGAACATGAACGAGCTGCTGGCCGCCCTGATCAAAGCGGAGCACGAACTGGCATCGGGTGTCCTTGACGCGGAAGGCCTTGAGGTCGCCTGTGCCGATGCGCGGGAGCTGTACGAGCGGCTGGTCGTGCTTCGCCACAAGGCACGCGAAGCCTCCGTGACGCAGACGGTCAGGGTGTCCGTCAGGGATGAACCTGTTCATGAGCCGCTGAAGCCAGCCACCCCCGATCCCGCTGCCATCCGCCTTGATACGCGTCCGCCGGACCCCCCCTCCCGGCAGGTGTCCCTCATCGAGGCCATCGAGGCCACCGAGGCAGCTGCACAGGGATCCGTGCCACCTGCCCCCCCGCAGGAACCCGTCGCCCCCCAGCGGACAACCCCTCCCCCGGGGCAGAAAAAGGCCGCTCCCACCCTGGCGGAGAAATTGGAACAGGCGGCCATACCGGATCTCGCCAAGGCCATCTCCCTGAGCCATAAGTTCTGGTTCGTCGCAGAGCTGTTCAACGGCGACCGCATCACCTACGACAAGACCATCGACCTGTTCAACAGCATGCCCGACGGGGCTGCCGCACAGGAACATTTGGAGCGTGAGGTGCTGGCGAAGCTCCGCAAGCCGGCCGATCCGGAGGCGCTCGCCACCTTCACCGAACTGCTCAAACGCCGCTACACATGAGGAACCTGCTCTGTTCGATGGCCATCCCGGTGGCCCTCCTTGCGCACGCTCAGGATGATGCCGGGGTCCTGGCCCGCGGACGGCAGCATGTGGATTCGCTCACCTCTCCGGGCTTCCATGGCCGGGGCTATGTGAACCATGGGCAGGACATCGCGGCCGAATACATCGCACGCGCCTTCAGGGATATGGGCCTTCAGCCGGTGAAGGACGATCTCTTCCAGCCGTTCGCATTCAATGTGAACAGCTTTCCGGACAGCATCGGTGTTCGGGTGGATGGGCGGCTTCTCAGGCCTGGAAAGGACTACCTGGTGCATCCTGCGAGCGGCAGTGCCGAGGGCAGCTTCGATCTGGTGCACCTCACCGCCGCGGACCTGTTCAGCGCTGAACGCAGGGCGATGACGCTTGGCGTGGTTGCGGGCAAAGCGGCGGTGCTTCACTGGCCCTCCACGAAGAACGCCGACAGCCTGGCCCGCTTCGCCCAACTGGAGGAGGAGTTGATGCACTATGGCCCGGTGGTGAAGGTCGTGCCGGGCAAGCTCACCTGGGGCGTGTCCCAGGAGTCACGGCCATACCCCCTGCTGGAGGTCAGGGATGTCGCATTCGGCGACAGCAGTGCGGTGATCGACCTCCGTGTGCGCAACCGGATGCTCGCGCGGAACCCTGCACGCAACGTGTTGGGAGCGCTGAAGGGTGGTGGACGGGATTGGATCATCATCAGCGCACATTACGACCACCTCGGCCGCATGGGGCCCGATGCGCTCTTCCCCGGCGCGAACGATAATGCGAGCGGAGTCGCCATGCTGCTCGAACTGGCGAACTGGTTCAGTACGCACAAGCCCAGGCACAACATGCTGTTCGTCGCGTTCGCTGGCGAGGAGGCAGGTTTGGTGGGCAGCGAGTGGTTCGCCATGGATCGCCCAATCGACCTGGGCAGGGTGAAGCTCATGCTCAACCTCGACATTCTCGGAACCGGAGACGACGGCGTGATGGTGGTGAACGCCACCGACCAGAAGACGCTGTACGACCGGCTTGTTGCTGTGAACGGGAAGGGCGGTTACGTGAAGGAGGTCCGTGCGCGCGGTCCCGCCTGCAACAGCGACCACTGCCCGTTGGTGAAGCGCGGTGTTCCGGCGCTTTTCCTGTACACGCTCGGTGGCGCTGCGCATTATCACGATGTGGAGGATACGAGCGCGGCGCTCACCATGGAGGCCTTCGCGCCCCTGCACGCGTTGCTGCGCACGTTCATCGAGGCCGTGAAGTGACCACGATGTCGGCCACGCGCTCCGCCCTCACACTGGTGCCAACGCCCATCGGCAACCTGGACGACATCACTCTGCGGGCGGTGCAGGTGCTCCGCGAGGTGGATGCCGTGGTAGCCGAGGATACGCGTGTCACCGGGCGCCTCCTGCAGCACCTTGGCATTGCAAAGCCGCTCGTATCGTTCAACAATACCAACGAGCATCGCATGGTCGACCGCTTGGTCGATCGCCTGCGCGGGGGCGAGCGCTTCGCATTGGTGAGCGATGCGGGGACACCCGCCATCAGCGACCCCGGGTTTCTTCTGGTCCGCGCTGCAGTGACGGCAGGGGTTGCCGTTGAATGCCTCCCGGGGCCCACAGCGTTCGTGCCCGCCCTGGTCAACAGTGGTCTGCCCTGTGAACGCTTCGCGTTCGAGGGCTTTCTTCCCGTGAAGAAGGGCCGCCGAACGCGCCTGGACGAGCTCGCCCGCGAGCCGCGCACGGTGGTGCTGTACGAGAGCCCTCATCGCCTGGTACGCACCCTGGGCGAGCTGGTGGAGGCCTTCGGCGGGGACCGCCCGGCAAGCGTGAGCCGTGAGCTCAGCAAGCTGCACGAGCAGACCCTCCGCGGAAGCCTGCGTGAACTGCGTGCCCATTTCACTGAACACGAGCCCCGTGGAGAGTTCGTGGTCGTGCTGAAGGGCCATGATCACTGAGCCGATGAACACCATGAACGCCTGGGCCCTGGTATCCCACGATGGTCCTCCGAACTGCTTCGAGCATGTCCAACGCCCGGTTCCCGAACCCGGTCCTTCGCAGGTGCGGATCGCCGTGGAGGGCTTCGGCCTCAACTATGCCGATGTGATGGCCGCGCGCGGACTTTACCGCGAGGCCCCTCCGTTGCCGGCCGTGATCGGCTACGACGTGGTGGGTCGTGTGGAGGCCTGCGGCGCTGATGTTCCACCTGCCCTGCACGGCAGGCGCGTGGTGGCCATGACCCGCTTTGGTGGCTATGCCGAAAAGGCGGTGACCGACCATCGTGCTTGCGCCGTGATACCGGAGGACCTTCCACTGGGTGTCGCAGCGGCGTTGGCCACACAGGGAGCCACAGCCTGGTACGCAGCGCGCATGCTGTGCCCACTGTCGCTGGGCGAGCGTGTCCTGGTGCACAGTGCGGCCGGTGGCGTGGGACAGCTCCTGGTCCAGTTGGCGCTGGATGCAGGCTGCATCGTGTATGCCGTTGCTGGCGGGGCCGAAAAGGTCGCGCACCTGGATCGCATGGGCGCTCATCATGTCATCGACCGGCTGAAGGATGACGTGGGCCCCGCACTGCGCCGCATGTTGGGCGCCGAGCGTCTTGACGTAAGCTTCAATGCGGTCGCAGGTCGCACCTATCGCACGGACATGCAGCTGCTTGGTACGGGTGGCAGGTTGGTGCTGTTCGGCGGAGCGGAACGCGGAGCGCTGGGGTCGTTCGGCACCTTGCGATTCATATGGCGCATGGGCCTCATGGTTCCCATTTTCCTGATGATGCGCAGCCGGAGCGTTCTGGGTGTCAACATGTTGCGGCTCGGTGACCATAAGCCGGGGGTGGTGGCGGCCTGTCTTGCACAGGCAGTGGCCGCCCATGCCCGCGGAGCCCTTGCACCGCATGTCCACAGGGAATACGGTGCCGCCGAGCTGCCACAGGCCCATATGGACCTGGAACGTGGAGGTACCATGGGCAAATTGGTCGTGCGCTGGTAGGGCGATGTTGTCCGGCGGCACCGGCCGACTTGTGACACCTCACGCCCCTCGCCTCCGGGTTGGACGTGCCGAAGTACGCCGCGAAGCGCCGGTTGGTCGGCAGGTCTCCGGAACCCCATCAGGGCCCTTGGAGTCATGCCTCTTCGTTCGCTTGTCAAGGCAGGGGGGCAACAGTTCATTTGAACCTCCGCCTCACTTCCATCGTTGTCTGCATGGCCTACCTTTGCACGAGTTCGCTCCGATGAGCGCAGTTCCTCCCCTTCGACCCCTCCCGTTCCACTCCTGGGGCGCTGGTTTCCAGCGTCCGCTGCTGATCGGGGGACCATGCAGTGCAGAGAGCCCCGATCAAGTGATGCGGGTGGCCCGCGAGTTGGCCGCCGATGGCCGCGTCACCATCCTGCGGGCCGGCATCTGGAAACCACGCACGCGCCCCGGCCAGTTCGAGGGGGCGGGAGATCCGGCGTTGCGTTGGATGCGTGAAGCAACGGAAGCCACGGGGCTGCGCTCCATGGTGGAGGTGGCCACTCCCGGTCATGTTGAAGCCGCGCTCCACGCTGGTGTGGACATTGTTTGGATCGGTGCCCGCACCACTCCCAACCCGTTCAGCGTTCAGGAGATCGCCAATGCCCTGCGGGGGGTGGACATACCTGTTTTCGTGAAGAATCCCATCAATCCGGACCTTGGCCTGTGGGTCGGAGCGTTGGAGCGCCTGCACGGGGCCGGCATTCAGCGCATCGCCGCCATCCACAGGGGATTCAGTTGGTTCGAGCGCACGCCCTATCGCAACAGCCCGATGTGGGAGTTCCCCATCCGGTTGAAAGCCAGCTTCCCGGACCTGGAGATCATCTGCGACCCCAGCCACATCGCTGGAAAGCGCGACCTCCTCGGTGGTGTCGCCCAGCAGGCATTGGACCTGGGGCTCAGCGGGCTCATGCTCGAGGTGCATCCCAGTCCTGAGAACGCCCTGAGCGACAGCGATCAGCAGCTGACCCCCCGGTCGTTCACGGAATTGCTGGATGGCCTCACCTTCCGGCTGGCCGGCCCCACCCCGGCCATGGAGGACCGCCTTGAGGAACTGAGGGACCTCATTGACCAGCTTGACGAGGAGATCGCCCGGAAGTTGGGTGCACGCATGGATGTGGCCGAGCTCATCGGCGACCACAAGCGGGCCAACCAGGTCGCGATCCTGCAGCCCGAACGCTGGGAGCGCATCATGAACAGGCAGCTGCAGTTCGGCCTGCAGCTTGGCCTGGAGGAGTCCTTCATCCGCGAATTCATGGATGCCATCCACCGTGAAAGCATCCGCCGCCAGACCGATGGGGAGGTGCCCACCGAGCTGTCAGGAACTCAACCTTCGGACCATAGCGGGCTGGACCGCTGATGTCCGACCCGCTACCTTCGCAGAACCTGCAACAACCCGGAGTCTTTCGGAACCAGAACAAGAGATCCCATGCACAAACTCCTTACGCTCTGTCTCGGAACGATCGGCCTTCCCCTCCTCAGCGTGGGTCAGGTCGCGTTCACAAACGCCTCTTCACTGCTCAGTGGAACCACCAACAGCGGCGGCTGTGTCGGCGTGGTGGATATGAACGGTGACGGCCGCGACGACGTGGCCAAGCTGCACAACAGCCGCACGGTCATCGTTGACTACCAGAACGCCGATGGTTCCTTCACAGGCGTCAACTACGGCAACGTCTCCGGCGAGGGTCAGTGGGGCTGGGCGATCGGCGATGTCGATGCCAACGGCCACAAGGATGTGGTCGCGGGGGGCAGCTATGATGGGGTGCATTACCTGCGCATCCCCAGTGTCGGAAACTCCACGCTGACCGACCTGAACAATGGAAGCCTCTTCACCCAGTGCGTCAACATGGTGGACATCAATAACGATGGGGCCATTGATTATTGGTCGTGCCACGATGATGCGGCACCCCGCCAATGGTTGAACGATGGCAATGGCAACCTGAGCTACGCGAACATCATCGACTACACCTCCGACCCGGTCAGTGACATGAGCGGCAATTACGGCAGCGTGTGGACCGACTTTGACAACGACGGTGATATCGACCTGTACATCGCCAAGTGCCGCCAGGGGGTGAACAACGCGCAGGATCCCCGCCGGTGGAACCGCCTCTTCGTGAACGATGGGAATGGCAACTACACCGACCTCGCCGACCAGTATGGCGTGCAGATCAAGAACCAGAGCTGGACGGCCGATTTCGGTGACATCGACAACGATGGAGACCTGGACCTTGTGATCACCAACCACGATGCAACGATCCAATTGTTCGAGAACGATGGGACCGGGAATTTCTCCGAGATCACGGCAGGAAGCGGCCTCGAGATCACCGGATTCTTCCTCCAGAGCAAGTTCGTGGACATGGACAACGACGGCTTCCTCGACCTCATGATCGCAGGCGGCATCGACCGGTTCTTCCGCAACAACGGGAACAAGACCTTCAGCACGATATCCAACGTCTTCCCCGCCGGTGATGTCATGCACAGCTTCGCCACCGGCGACCTCAACGGTGATGGTTTCCAGGATGTGTTCGCCAGCTACGGGGACGGATACATCAATGCGGATCAGTCCAATCCCGACCGCCTGTGGCTGAACAACGGCAATGCCAACCACTGGCTATCCGTCCGCCTCGTGGGTGTGGAGAGCAACATCGACGCCATCGGCGCACGGGTCACCATCCAGGGGCCTTGGGGTACCCAGATCCGCGAGGTGCGTGCCGGCGAGAGCTATGGCATGGTCACCTCCTTCGCCTGCAGCTTCGGCTTGGGCTCAAGCACCGTGGTGCCTACCGTGACCGTGCGCTGGCCAAGCGGTCTGGTGGAGACCTTCAATGATGTGGCATCCGATCAGGTCATCACCATCGTGGAGGGGACCTGCATCAGCCCCAGTGTGGAGATCACCACCAATGGCGATGCTGTGCTCTGCGGAACCGGTGATGCGGTGACGCTGACCGGCAATCCCGGGTTCAACTACAGCTGGAGCACCGGTGCCAACTCCCAGTCCATCACCGTTACCGAGGCGGGCATCTACACGCTCACGATCGACGATGGCGAAGGTTGCTCCGGCGTGTCGAGCATCTCCGTGCAGGACAGCCCCGATGAGACACCCACGGTGACGCTGGTGGGCGAACCCACCCTCTGCGAGGGGAACTTCGTGGAGCTTGTCAGCAGCGCTGCTGCAGGCTACGCATGGAGCAACGGTGCCAGCGGCCAGAGCGTGCAGATCGGTCAGGCAGGCACCTACACCGTGACCATTGATGGCAACTGCGGCGAGTGGACCAGTGCTGCCGTGACCATCGATGTACTGGATGCTCCGGATGCCCCGGTCGCTGATCCCGTGGTGATCCCTGTACCCGGAACGGCGGACCTGTTCGCATCCGGAAGCGATCTGCGCTGGTACGATAACGCCACCGGGGGTTCCCTACTTGGCACCGGCAACAGTTTCACAACGCCTTTCATCAGCGCGTTGACATCCTTCTGGGTTGCGGACGCCATCACACATGGTGGCGGCGTGGCCTTCGGTGGCCCGCTGGACCGCCTGCAGACCGCCATGCCGGGGGCCTTCCATACCAATGCCGACAACTACCAGGTCTTTGTGGCGAACGAGGACTTCACCATCCGCTCGGTGAAGGTGTATGCCAATGGTGCCGGTAACCGGACCATCGCCCTCATCGACCGATCCACCGGAGCAACCCTTGCCACCGGTGTGTTCAACATCCCGAACGGCGAGAGCCGCGTGACATTGAACTATGACGTTCCCGCCGGAGGGCCCTATGGCCTGCGCGTGGTGGGTGGGAACCCCCAGCTGTGGCGTGATGCGCTTGGCAGCAACCCGCCCTACCCCTTCGCACTCGGCAGCTATGGCAGCATCACCAGCAGCTCGGTGAACGGTGCCAACGCAACGGCGTACTATTACTTCTTCTACGATTGGGAGGTGGAGGCCCCGAGCGTGGTCTGTGAAGGCCCCCGCACCGAGGTGGAGGTGAGTGTTGGCAACGTGGGTGTTGCTGCGAACGATGCGCAAGGGTTCGTGCTCTGGCCGAATCCCGCCGACGACCAGTTGTTCGTGCGGATGCCGGTGGTCGCAGGTACCGTGGACCTGGAACTGGTGGACATCGCAGGCCGCATCGTGCTAAGCCAGCGCATTGCCGGTTCCGGTGCTCCGGTGGCCCTTGCCACGGCAGGGCTCAGTGCCGGTGAGTACGTGCTGCACCTCCGCCACAGCGACGGTGGCAAGGCCTTGCGCGTGGTGTTGCGCTGACACCTGTAACCGCATCGACACCCCGGTCCGTTCACGCACGGACCGGGGTGTCGTGTATCCATCGGGGCCGCTGCCGCGTATCAATGGCATCAACCAACCGGATCCCCCTTGCCATGAGACCCCTGCTGCCCTTTGTGCTGTTGACCGCGTTGTCCATGGGATGTGCCAAGGATGCCGCCGAGGTGGCCCAGGAGGTTGGCCTGCTTCCTTCCACCTGCGGAACCGATGGTGCCCGCTTGCAGGCAACTGCTGGCGGGGGCGAATTCTGCGCGAGTGCGCAGGTGCATGCCATGGGTGATGGTGCTTCGGTGATGATCTCGGGCTTCGACCTCACCGGTGCTTCGCTCGTGGTGCAGGTGGATATGCCGGACGTGGGCACCCACCCGATCGACCAGGCCTCCAACCCCATCCTGTACACGCATGCGGGTGCTGTCTTCGGCGCAGGTTCGGATACCGCTGGCGAACTCGTTATTGAACTGCATGATGAGACCGCACGACGGATAAAGGGCAGCTTCGATGCCGACCTCATCAATGTCCAGAACGGGGAGGTTCGCACCGTGCGCGGCAGCTTCGACGTGGGATACACCATCCAGCGCTGACCTGTCACGGACCGGTCAGGTCCACGGGGGCGCTAACTTGGTCCCCATGGACCGCCCTGCATTGCGCATCGCACTTGTTGGTGTGGGTGCCATTGGTTCGGCCGTGCTGCCCTTGTTGCGCGATCCACGCATCTCCGCGGTGCGACTGATCGACGGCGATACCGTGGAGCAGGACAACCTCCCCCGCCAGCTGCTGTTCCACGCAGCTGATGTCGGAGCCCTGAAGGTGGCTGTGGCCGCATCACGCATCGCCCATCTGAACCCGGCACCCACGATGCATGCGGTTCCCTGCTTCCTGGATGCGACCAATTGTGCGGCACTCCTTGAAGATGCCGATGTGGTGCTGGATTGCTGCGATGATCTTCACGCCAAACGGTTGATCGCCACCCACTGCCGCCAGGCGGGCAGGTATTTGATCAACGCCGCGGTGCATGGGATGCAGCTGCAGGTTTCCACCCAGCTGCCCGGTGCTGCACCTTTCTTCACGGGACGCATCGGTGCGGAACAGGCCGCCTGCGCCATGCAGCATGTTCCGTTGCCTGTCATAGCAGTGGCTGCGGCATTGATGGTACAGCGCCTGCATGGCATGGCGAAGGAGGATGACCTGCGTGCGGAAATGCTTGATGTCGTCGACCTGGATGAAGGGCGGTGGATGCGGCTCCAACACCCTCGTGATGAGGTGCGGGTGGAACCAGTGGAAGCCGGCATGCGAAAAGTCCCCGACGCATGAGCCAATTGCTGGTTCTGGCGGCTTTTGCCGTGGTCGCGCTCCTCTACGCCTCGGTGGGTCATGGCGGTGCGAGCGGATACCTGGTCCTGGGCGCCCTGATGGGCATGGGGCAGACCGAGATGCGGTTGCCGGCACTGCTCATGAACATGGTGGTGAGCGGCATCGCCTTCATCCGGTTCCAGCGTTCCGGACATTTCCGCTGGTCGGTCTTCTGGCCGTTTGCACTGACCTCCATCCCCATGGCGTGGCTGGGGTCCACCATGGTGCTAGACCCCTATGCCTTCGAGTGCCTGCTCGGCCTGGCACTGCTGCTCGCGGCAGCGCGACTGTTGGGCTTCTTCGGTCCCGGTGCCGCCGATACGCGACCGGTCTTGCTGCCCATCGCCCTGATGATGGGTGCCATGGTGGGGTCGGTCAGTGGTTTGATCGGCATCGGTGGTGGCATCTTCCTGAGCCCCCTGCTCATCCTGCTCCGTTGGTCCAGTGCACATACTGCCGCCGCGGTGAGCGCACTCTTCATTTTTGTCAATAGTGTTGCGGGTGCGGTGGGTGCAGGAATGCGCGGGGAGACCGTTCCGGGAGAGGCATGGCAGTGGATGGCTGCCGCTGCCGTGGGCGGCTTGGCTGGCGCATGGATGGGCGCGAGTAGGCTGGGTCCGGCATGGATGGAACGTGTACTCGGGTGTGTGCTGCTTTTCGCCTGCCTCAAGCTCATCATGCCATGATCGCCATTGATGAGGCCCGCCTGAGGCTCCTTGCCGCGACGCCGGTCACCTCCGTGGTGGAGCTTGACCTGGTGGCCGCCGTGGGTGCATTTGCCGCGGCTGATGTTACGGCCTCCCACGCGCATCCCTTGTTCGACATGAGCGCGGTGGATGGCTATGCCTTTGCCTTTGGGGGCGATGCATGGCGGGTTACAGGGTCGCTCGCTGCAGGTGAAGTGCTGCCATATCCTCTGCGGCCGGGAGAGGCGGTCCGGATCTTCACCGGTGCCATGGTCCCTGCCGGGGCCGACACGGTGGTGATGCAGGAGTTCGCGGTGCGCACCGGTGATGCGATGCACCATACCGACGAGCGGCTAAGGGCCGGCTCCAATGTGCGCAGACGCGCCGAGCAGGTGCGCGTCGGCGATCTGCTGGTCCATCGTGGTGAGCGGATCACGGCTGCACATGTGGGTCTGCTGGCAGGCGTGGGTATTGAACGGATCGCCGTGCATGAAGGGCCGAAGGTCGTCCTCGTGCGTACTGGCGGAGAGTTCATCATTCCCGGAGCCCCCGTTGAGGGACGCATCTTCAGCAGCAACGAGCGGATGCTGGAGGCGGCCCTTCGCGAGGACGCCCATCACCTGGCAGGACCACCGCTCACGGTGCATGATGATCCGAAGGCGATGCGCGATGCGTTCGCAGCCGCCATGGAGCATGGAGGCCTTGTGATCAGCACGGGAGGGGTGTCGGTGGGGGATCATGACCTTGTGGCACCCGTGCTGCGGGATCTCGGTGCGGACATCCTGTTCCACGGGGTGCGCCAGAAACCGGGCAAGCCCATGCTGGCGGCACGGCGCGACCGATCATTGGTGGTGGCGCTGCCCGGCAATCCACGCGCCGTGCTTGTGGCATGGCATGCCTATGTGCGACCTATGCTGGCGGCCATGCAGGGCGCGCTGCATCCGTGGCCCCCCTCTGAAACACTGCCGCTGGCCGCTCCGGTGCGCTGGAAGGGCGGGCGTGTGGACCTCCGCGCCGGACAACTCCGCAATGGACAGGTGCACCTGTTGCCCGACGAAGGCTCCCATATGCTGCTTGGGATGTGCGCTGCAGAGGTCCTCGTTGAGCTGCCGGAAACAGGGGGTGAGCTGGCCGCTGGTGCGCAGGTCACCGTGCATTACCTTGCCCGCTGATGCGATCGTGGAACAGGTCAGATGATGGATGGACCGGCGTGGTCCTCGCTGGTGGCCGGAGTTCGCGCATGGGCCGTGACAAGGCGCTGATCCCATATGAGGGTCGCACCCTTCTTGAACGGGCATTGGACATCCTTGAACCGCAGGTGCAGGAATTGCTGGTCATTGGTGATCCCGCGAAGTATGGGCATGTGGGCCCCTTCGTGGTGGCCGATGACATACCCGGTGTGGGGCCGCTCGGTGGCATCGTTACGGCCATGCGATATGCCAGTCATGACCGCCTGCTCGTGCTGGCCTGCGACATGCCACATGTCCCCGCAGGGCTTTTCACCTTTCTGAAACTGGGCCTTGACGCCGACCGCAGCGCGTTCGTCCCGTCGTGCGACGGAAGGATCGAGCCGCTCGCTGCGGCATACCATCGTCGCTGCCGTCCGCGCTTTGAAGCACAGATAGCCCGCGCCACCTGGAAGGTGAGCGATGCCCTGGAAGCGGTCGGGGCCACCTTTGTCCGGATCTGCCCGGGCGAGAACGATTGGCCCACCGACATCTTCCACAACATCAATCTCCCTGCCGATCTTTAGGCCATGGAAGTGCTGCTCTTCGGCATGCTGGCGGAAAAGGCAGGGACGGCGCGCCTCCAGGTGGATGCAACGTCCATTACGGAATTGCGACGGTGCGTGGCGGAATACATCCCGGACCTGCACCGGTTGGATCACGTCATTGCGGTTGACCGTATCGTCGTGCTGGAGGATCGGCCGCTTGCAGGCAATGAGGAGGTCGCCTTCCTACCTCCATTCGCAGGAGGATGAGCGGACCCCGGCCCCATAAGGTCAAGGACATCTTCGTGGAGGGGCCGGTCGATCCGGCCTTCATCGCCACAAGCATCGCCAAGCACGCCACCCGCACGGATATCGGCGCGCACGAGATATTCCTGGGCCAGGTGCGCGCGGATCCCGTTGCACGGGCGGGTCATGATACGCCCGCTACCACAGTGGCCGCCATCGAATACACCGCCTACCGCGACATGGCCCTCGAGCGCATGACCGCCATCCGCGAGGAGGCCTTCGCGAAGTGGCCCGGCATGACCTGCCTGCATGTGCACCACAGCCTGGGCACCATCAAGGCCGGCGAACTGTGTTTCATGGTCTTCGCCAGTGCCCCGCATCGTGCTGCCGCTCGGGAGGCCGTGGCCTGGGTGGTGGACCGTATCAAGACCGAGTTACCGATCTTCGGGAAGGAGATCGTGGAGGGTGGTGGCTATGTTTGGAAAACCAATTCCTGAGATGAATGGCCATTGGTGAATAGCGAATGGGACCGATGCGGGTCCCATTCACCATCGACCATTCACCGTTCGCCTGCATTCATGATCGACATCACCCACAAACCCACCACCCTGCGCGAGGCCACGGCCACGGCATTGGTCACCGTGAGCGAGGCGGCCACCATCGCTGCGCTCAAGGAGAAACGCGTTCCCAAGGGCGATGTGCTGGAGAGTGCGCGCCTGGCGGCCCTGTTCGGGGTGAAGAGGACGCATGAGCTGATCCCCGACTGCCATCCGCTGCCCATTGAACATGCGGAGTGCACCTTCGCGGTGGGGGAGATGGAGGTGATCGTCACCATGCGCGTGCGCACCATCTACCGCACCGGTGTGGAGGTGGAGGCCATGCACGGCGCCAGCGTTGCGGCCCTCACCATCTACGACATGCTCAAGCCCATCGACAAGGGCGTGGTGATCGCAGGCATCCGACTGCTGGAGAAGAAGGGCGGCAAAAGCGATTGGAAGGACCGGTTCGACATGCCCGTGAAGGCCGCCGTGCTGGTGATCAGCGATGGCGTGGCCAGCGGGAAGAAGGAGGACAAGGCGGGTGCGGCGATCATGGAGCGGTTGCAGAAGCTCGGCGTGGAGGTGGCCGCCCATGTGGTGGTGCCGGATGAGCCGGATGCCATCGCCGCGCAGGTGAAGGCCTGGGCGGATGAGGGGCTCGACCTGCTCCTGACAACGGGAGGTACCGGACTCTCACCGCGCGACAGGACACCCGAGGCCATCGCACCCATCCTGGACCGTGAGGTGCCCGGCATCATGGAGGCCGCGCGCAGTTACGGCCAGGAACGCATGCCCTGGGCCATGATGAGCCGCGGTGTCGCAGGGATGATCGGGCGAAGCCTGGTGATCACCCTGCCGGGCTCCACGCGTGGCGCGCAGGAGACGATGGATGCGCTGTTCCCGTTCGTGCTGCACGTGGTGAAGGTGCAGGAACACGCGTTCAGGCACGGGATGTGAAGTGATGGCGGCCTCCTACCTGCGGGTAGCGCACGTCCACCATCTACAGCTGCACCCGCGAGGTCGGCGAATAGTCGCTGTCGCGCCCCTTGGTGGTCACCACCTGGATGTAATAGGCCACCTCCTCACCTGGCTTCACCAGCCGGTCCACATGTTTGCGGGCCGTGGCCGGCAGCAGTTCGAACTCCTGCCATTTGCCGCCGCCCACGCGCTTGTAGAGGATGAACTTGACCTCCTCCCGCGGGGCGTAATCCCAGCTCAACTGCACGGACCGCTTGTCCTTGGACACCTCGGCCTCGAGCATCTCCACCTTCGGCAGCTTGTCGCGGCTGTTCATGCGCAGCCTGGGCTGTTGCTGGCTGAAGCTGCTCCACCCGGCATCGTCGAAGGCCACCACGGCATACTCGTAGTAGGCGGGCCTGCCGCTGTCCTTGTCGAAGTGCTCGAACCGCCGTTCGGCCACCGGCACCCGCAGGATGGTGTCCCAGGCGGTGGCGCCCACGGTTCGCCGCAGCAGGCAGTGGCGCACCACATCCTCGCTGCTGCTGGGGGCCCAGCGCAGCCGGATGCCCTCATCGCTCACGCGGTAATCCTTGAAGACCGGCTTCGTGGGGGGGCGCACGTCCGGGCGCTTCAACTCCACGAGCACGCTGTGCTTGCTTCCGTTCCTGTTCATGTCCACCGCCATCACCTTGTAGTACACCTTCTCGGTGAGCGTGCGCATGCTGATGGTGTCCACGTACATGGTGTCGCGCACCGCCGTACCCGTCAGGCGGCTCTCCACATGGTCACGCTGGTTCTGCCAGAACACGTGGTATCCGTACAGGTCGGGCTCCCTGCCCAGGCGCCAGCGCAGGGTCACCACACCGTTGGTGTCCACCTCACCTACCAGGCCCACGGGCTGTGCCGGGGGGATGGTATCGGTGACGCTGCCCATGGCGCTCATGCTCAGGCCGGGATTGTTGGCGGTGTCCACCGCGATCACCAGGTAATAGTTGTGTTTCAGCAGTTCCGGGGAGCGGTCCGTGAAGCTGCGGGTGCCCGGTGGCAGCATCTTCTCGTTCAGGGCCCTGTCATCGCTGGCCACGCTGGTGCCCCGCGTCACGTGGAAGCCCTTCAGGTCCTGTACGCCGGCGGGGTAGTCCCAGGTGATCTCGATGCCACCCTTCTTCTCGGTGGCGCGCACGTTGGTGGGGGATGGCGGCGGTGTGCGGTCCCTGTATGCGGCCTTGATGGGCTCGCTGGGTTCGCTGCGCGTGCCGAAGGGGGTGAGCCCGATGATGCGGTAACTGTAGTTCCTGCCGGGCGTGTCGATGGTGTCGGTGTACACGATGGTGTTGCGCGTGGCCGGCAGCTCCGGGTTGGTGAAGCTCACGTAAGGGCGCGGGTTCACCTGCTTCCAGGTGGCACCGCCGTCGCCGCTGCGCTCCACGTTGTATGCGCTGAAATGCGCCTCATGCGGCTCGCGCGGCCAGCCGATCATCATCAGGCTGTCCTGTTCGTTGAGCGTGGTGACCACAGGCCGCTTGATGGGCTGCGGGGCGGCGGTGTTCACGGTGATGGCACCATCGCCGATGGGGTAGGTGGAACTTGCGGTGGCCACCCTGACGCGGTACAGGTATTCATGTCCCGGCTGCACGTTACGGTCCGTGTAGGCCAGCGCGCTGCCCTCGGCCGCCGGCCAGGAGAGGTCTGCGGCGAGCAGGGCGAAGCCATAGCGTTCACGCATTCGGTCGCTGGCACCTTGGAAGTCGCCGGTGAACCCCATGTTCTGCGGGAGCAGGGCCGTATGGATCATCTCCCCCGCCACCATCAGGTGGACGTCATCCGGCTTCTGGTCATGGAGGTCGCGCCAACCCTGGACGTCCAAGGGCAGCAGCCGTTGTGGTGTGAGCATGATGAACGCGTCGGCCTCGCGGCGGGTGGTGTCGCCGATGGCACCCAGGTCCACGCGTTCCACCACATATCCGAGCCGGTTCGCGTTCAACCATCCACCCGGCGCGTCCGGTGCCCATCGCAGGCGCACCACACTGCCGTCGTAGTGGGCGCGCATGGCGATGTGCGCGTAATTGCGCCCGCGTTCCGCCCGGTACATGGAGTCCTCACGCGCGATGGCCGTGCTGTCGGGCGCCTGTGCGACCGCAGTGAGCTCAATACAGCACAGTGCCGCCGAAAGAAGAAGGGGGTGCTTCATAGCGCAGGGTGAAGGGTTTGGTGGAACGGGTGTTCCGCGAGGCGGGCATCGGTGCGCGGTACTGCATCACGATGGTGTAGTTGGCGTTGTAATACACGGGGAACTCCCCGGTGGGCACCGGCAGGTTGCCGGTGTGCAGCAGGTAGGGAGCGGTGTAGGTCTGGTTGATGATCGCGTCCATGTTCACCCGGTTCACCAGCGGGCCATGCTGGATCAGCAGCAGGCGCAGGTTGGACCCGTTGGAGCCGGGCGTGGACCGCGCGTTGACGGTCGCAAGGCGCATCTGCAACTGGTCCTCCGAGGCGAACCTGCCGGCCCGGTACAGGAAGCCGAAGCTCGGCCACGACAGGGTGGAGTTGGTGATGACCGACCCGATGCCAAGTCCTGCGGAAATCCCCGTTGACATGGTCATGCCGCCCAGGGATGGACCGGTGTTGATCGAGCCAAGGCCCGGCGCGTTGGTGATCATGGGGGTGGTGCTCGGCGGTGCGGCCGCCGATTCCGCCTCGTCATCGCTGATGGGATCGTCCACGCGGCCGTTGTAGCTCACCACATCCACGTCGCGGTTGTACCACAGCAGGCGATGTGCGACGGGATAGGCGGGCAGGTTCACCGTGTTGCCCGGGAAGGTGTACAGCCTCCTTGTGCGGTACTGGGTGTAGGGTGCGTACATGAGCGCGTCCAGGTACCGGTAATAGCTGTCGTTCCAGTCGTTGGAGAACGTCACCAGCGGAAGCAGTTTGCGCACCCCTCCCTTCCATACGCCGTCGATGTCGAACGCATCGAAGTGCTCGGTCGCATTGCCGCGCACGTCGGCATGGCGGAACTCGTCGTAGCGGGAGGGCGTCCAGGCGTCCAGGGTGAGCGCGGTGAACTTCTCCTGCAGGGTGTTGAACCTGCTGGTGCGGAACTTGAAGGCGTACAGGAGGAAGTCCCCACCGGCCAGCTTGGATGCCTGCTGCACGTTGCCGCCCAGCAGCTTCAGCCGGGTGACGTCACCGTTCGCTGCGGTGAGCACCTGGGTGAGGGGTGCGCTGATCTGTGCGGCGGTGATGGCCGAGTTCAGTGCAGGGGATACCGCCCCGCCGGGAAGACCGCCGATGTCCAGCCCGGTGCCGCCCGCGCCCGGGGTGAATTGCCGCCTGCGCAGCAGCTGCACGATGTAGATGCGTTCCGGGTCCAGTGTGGGGATGGTGATCGGGATCTCCCGGCCACTGCTGTAGACGATGGGCGTCACCCGCGCCTCGCCGCCGCCCAACGGGATGAACTTGGCCAGGTAGGTGTACTGTATCCCGTTGATGTTCGGCTGGAACAGGTAGCCCATGCCCATATCGAGCATCACACGGCCGCGGTTGTTCGATTCCTGCTGCATGAAGTGCCGCTGGCGGTTGACCGGGTAGGTGTAGTCCACATTGCTTTCCGGTATCCTGTCCGGTGCTGCTCCGGTGCGGAAGGCTTGGCTGCGTGACTCGGACCAGGTGGTGCGGGTCTCCGGGTTCTCGAAGTCGCGCCAGGCATAGGGCGCATATTCCTCCCGCACACGCACGGTCACACTGGCCTGGTGCCAGGTGTTGGCCTTGAGCACCTCGGTACGGTCCAGGTGGCTCGCTGTGCCGCGCGCGTCCACGTAGACGTTCGTGCCGGGGATGTTCGCGCCGGGGACTTCGCGCAGGGTGAACTCGCTCACATAGGGGCGGAAGCGGTACATCTCCACGCTGCCATCAGGCCGTATCACCTTGGGGATCTCCAGCACCTCCTGCATGGGCAGGTTGTAGCTGGCGGTGGGCAGGTCGAAGATGCTCACGTCCGTTCCTTTCGGACCCAGGTCCTGGATGAAATCGAAGGATGCCAGCGGATCGCCGGCGGCCATGAGCGTGCATTGCTGCCCATCCTCCACCTCGAAGCGTGCGCTTCCGCTGATGGCCCCACCCAGCACGCTGTAATTCACCGCTGCCTGTCCGCGGAAGCCGCTCGGGTTCGGGAAGTTGCCACTCAGCAGCATGGCGGCGCTCATGTTCAGGATGGGGGCGCGGAATCGCTTGAAGATGAGGTCCAGCTGCACACCCAGTTCGCCCCAGAGGCCGGCGTAGAACTGGCCCTGTGCATACCAGCCATTGTCACCCGGTCGTGCGCCGGTCTCCACGCAGACAAGGGTCTCCGGTACCTCGCTGAGGAGCAGGTCGAAGCCCAGGCAGATGCCGAATTTGGCGTAGAGGATGGCCAGGGAGATGTCCAGGTCCAGTTCGAATCCGGCACCGAAGGCGAAACCTGCACCGTTCTCAAGCGGACCCATGTCGCGCGCGCCCCCGATCGCCGCCGCGGTCGCCGCTTCGGTCCCCAGTCCGCGCGATGGGTCGTTGAGGCCCAGGATCTCCATGATGCGCGCGGGCGGATCGGGCAGTTCCAAGGGGATGCTGTCGTTCCCCGTCATGATGTAATTCGTGATGCGTAGTATGGCTGCTCCACCCGGCGGCCCCACCACGATACCCCCTGGATTGCTGGGGGTCCCCATGATGAAGTACCACTTGCCTGTGGTGCTCTCGGTGTGGAAGTTGGCGTCCACAAGCTTGTTGCCGGCGCCTGCGCCACGTGCCACCACGAAATCCAGCATCACTGCGAGGTTGGCGTGGATGACCTCGTTGCCTTCGCGGTTGGCGTAGCTGAAGCCGATCTGCCCGGTGATGCGTGCGTTGCGCCGTTCGGGGATATCAACCAACCCGTAGATGTCGCCCCGCACCGTCAGGGACTGCAGGCCGCCGGCCTGGGTGAACTCGGCCCGCAGCGTGAGGTCCATGTTGCACCCATCGGGCTTCGGGTAGGTGCCGAACACCAGGCCCAGCCGGATGCCCAGGAAGGTGTTGTAGTCCTCCTCATACCGGCCGCCGCTCGGCGCAGGACCACTTCCCACGGTGCTGGCATCGGCGGTGAGGCCGCTGGTGAAATCGTCGGGATGCTCATCCCCGGCATGGGTGTCCGCCGCAGGAATGGAGTCCGGCGGTGCGCTGGGTGCCATGCTCTGCAGCCGCTCGTTGCTTGGCAGCGTGCCGTCGATGAAGCGCATGTGGTGGTAGGCACCGCCGCCGAAGCCGTAGATGCCCACACCGGTCATGATCATCAGGCCCGGGTTGAAGTAGAGCATGCCGTCCACCATCCAGTAGCTGTAATGCTGGTTGCTGGTGTTGATGGGTACGGCCGGGTTGTTCCTGATCGTGCCGAAGATGGCCTGCAGGTCCCCGCGGATGCCCATGGGGAAACCCACGGTGAGGGCGCCCTTCACCTCCTCCTTGGTGGCGGTCTTTGTGATGCGCAGGTCGCCCACCAGGCGCATGGCGCTCACATCCACGTCCAGGTGCATGCCGGTGAACAGCACGTCCTTGAAGTCGAAGCGCTCCACGCCGCCGCCGCCCAACGTCATCTGCGTGGTGAACTTCAGCGCCACGCTGGCCGCGAAGCTGCTCTCCCCCTCGCCACCGCTCAGGCTCACCATGGGTTCCACCACCAGGGCGGGGCTGCCGCCGTCGAACTCCAGCGACAGGTTGCGGATGCTGAGCGGGAAGCCGCCCACCTCCTTCTGCGGGCTGGCGTAAGCGAAGTCACAGTCGCCGCAGCTCATCCCCTCGTCGCTGTCAAGCACCAGGTTCTCGAAGCGCATGCCGGGCATGCTGATGCTGGGCAGGCTGCCGATGTCGATGCCGAGCTCCCGCGCGATGCCCGTGCTGATGCTGATGCTGCCGGTGAGGTCGGCGCGCACCTTGCTTTCATTGCCCAGCGTGGCCCGCACATAGCTCTCGGGCATCAGCTCCATGTCCGCGATCCACAGCGGTGCCGTCAGGGTATCCTCCAATTCCACCTCCAGGGTGAAGGCGAACTCGTCCTCGTCGTCATCATAGCCCAGCATGGCGCCGTACCGCAGGTAGTCGTGCTCCCCGTTGATCGGCAGGCCGATGCGGCCCTCGAGGCCCGCGCGCTGGAAGGTGTTCTGCAACATGCTCATGTACACGCTGTCCACGCTGAAGGCCCAGTTGTCGATGCGGCCCTGGTTGACCGCCACCAGGTTCTCGATGGCCACGGTGAAGGAGAGCTCGGCCTGATCGTCCACCAGGAAGTTGTACACGCCGGCGCGCAGTGGCGAACCGGTACCATCGCCGATCACCTCCGGCGTGCGCATGCTCAGTTGCTTCAGGTAGAAGCCCTTCCACAGGTCGGCGGTGTCGTCGCCGGTGATGGCGGGGTGGTCATATCCGTCCGGGAAGTCGATGCCCTCCGGGTTGGCGATGGTGCTCCAGTCCAGCCAGGCGTCCTCCACGGTGAAGGCCCATCCGGGCGCACCGGGCACCTCGAAGGGGTCCATGGTGAACTGCGCCATCACGTTCCAGCTCTCGGTGGCGCCGGCCCCCGAACCATGCGCCTCGCGGCACACGTTGAACTTGAAGCGCGCCTCGACCTTCTCCGTGCCGGCCGCGGCGTGGTCGCCTTCGGGCACAACGGTGCTGCGGCTGAAACGCACGGCACAGGCCACCTGCAGGCACTTGAACCCGTGGCAGTCCCAGTCCACGTAGGTGAGGTTGGCCAGGTCGGTGCTGGCACCGCCCCGGAAGCGGAACTCGGTGTCGAGGTCGCCCGTCACGGTGATGTCCGTGGGCAGGTACGCACGGCCTTCATCACCCAGCCCGTCGGGGGTGAAGCACATGTCGCCCACCCCGAACGCGAGCGTGGTGCGTATCTCCATTACATCGATGCCTGCGACCATGTCCAGGCTGGCGCGCAGCGAATCGAAGCGCATGTTGATGATGCCGAGGGTGATCTGCCGTCCGCCCACCTCGCGGTCGATGCCGATAGGCATGCCGATATCGCTGCCACCGTTCAGCAGGCTCACCAGCCGTGCGCCGTCCCCGATCAGCCCGTTCATCGTCTCCACGTCCCCGGGGCTCATGGTGGGTATCAGGCGCGTGCCGCTGGTGACCATGGCGAGCGAGGGTGGCGCCCAGTCGTGGCGCGCCTCAACGCGGCCCTTCAGCATGCGGCCGTCGCTGTTCCATTGCAGTCCGCTGAACTCCACCATCACGTTCACGTTGTTCAGGAAGGGCACGGGGATCTTGCCGGTCCCGCTGAAGGTGGTGGTGCCGGTGGTGGTGAGCACCGTCATGGTGAACTTGCCCACACGCACGGTGGACCCCACGGCGAGGCCGCCCACGGCCGTGGTGTTGGTGATCGCATCCGCCAGGCACACGCTCACGCAGTCGGCTGATCCCTCCTCGGCGGGTGGTTCGGTCACGGTGGGATCCTCCGCCGGTGCATCATCACACCGCCCCACGCAGAAACGGGCCACCTCACTGGTGTTGTAGGTGGCGCTGCTCATGTTGTAGGGATCGGTCTTCCAATGCAGGCGCCAGTAGTACGTGCCCTCTTCCGTCAGTGTCGGGGTGGCCTGGAGGTCCTTGTACACATCGTTCACGAAGGCCTCCCGGGCATCCATCGCGGATTCGATGGTCCACGGCTCATCCGTGAGCCTTCCATCGGTGGTGTATGCGATGGTCTCGAAGTCCGGATCGCGGCTCACCTCAAGCACCCAGCGTTCCACGTGTGCTCCATCAATGAATGTCGAGCCCGCTTCCAGCACGTCGGTGCCGTTGGTTGAGGCCTGAACCACGCTGAAGGGGGGCAGCGGCTCGTCTGGCGGCGCGGCGCTGGTCCACCTCAGGGTCACCTCACCCGCAGGCACCACGGCATCGTTCACCGGCTCGTTGGGCAGTGATGGCCCCATGCCGATGCCGAAGGGCTCCTCCCCGCTGTCGCCATGGTAGGTGTTGCCGCCCATGGTGAAGTTGCCGGTGGTGCGCCAATTGTAGCGGCGGCCGCGCTGCAGGGAGACATCGGGCACATTGGGGTAGTATACGCTCAGGAACTGGGAGCGGTATGCATCGATGTCGGAGAACGACACCATCTGCTGGGTACCCGGGGGACCGTCCGGCCATGGGAGGTTCCGCGCATAGTCCGGGAGGCGTGCCCCCCCGATCTCACGCATGGTGGTGGTGTAGCTGAAGCGCGTGTATTGG
Source organism: Flavobacteriales bacterium (assembly GCA_044343855.1). Classification (GTDB taxonomy): domain Bacteria; phylum Bacteroidota; class Bacteroidia; order Flavobacteriales_F; family PHOS-HE28; genus PHOS-HE28. The sequence continues at coordinate 6,070 of JBIJDX010000008.1, read as the reverse complement.
CGGAAGGGTTCGAAGTGGATGATGATGTTCGCGTAGTCGAAGGGCAGCCAATCACCCCCCTGCGGCCACACGGGTTGCAGCACACCATTGCCGGGCACACCCTCCGGAGCGTACAGGAAGGAGCACACCTCGCTCTGGATCAGGACCTCCTCATCCGGTGTGTCGCCATCAAGCACCGCCGAAACCCTTACGGCATAGTGGTAACCCGCATCCAGCATCAGCGCATCGGGTATCTCGATGTTGGTGAAGAGGTCCTCCGTGAACAGGGTGAAGAGCTCCGGTACGGTGGCGCTCAACATCGCATCATTTGCATCGCCCTCACGCCCGTCCAGCGGATCGATGCGGACGATGTCCAGCCGGTATCCGACACGGTCGGCCAGTGCAGGCGGGGGACTGAAGGTCCACGCCACCTGCAGCACCCCGTCCGGAAGCATGAAGTTCGTGCCGCAGATGTTGGTAAGGATGGGCGGCTGGGGGTGCACCACCACCCAACCCGAACAGCCCGCTGGAATGGGGGCGCTCAACGCCGACCCGTCGGTGCAGTCAAGCAGCTGGATGCAGACCTCCCAATACCCCTCGGGCAGCAGCTGCTGGTCGCGCACCTGGGCATAGGTGATGCCGGTGAATTCGAAATCGTCCTGGCTGAAGGCACCATCCACCTGTTGGCTAACCTCGTCGAGGTTGAAGGTTTGGGCACCACTCTCGATGTCGATGCATTGGTCCGGCGAAGAGGCGTTCCTGGACCGGATGACAATGCCCCGTTCGGTACATCTGAGGGTTATGAAGGCTGCGGCCTGCCGGGCGGGCCCCGTATTGACGATGTTCACCGTGGCCCCGGCGGCCTGTTCCTGCAGATCGGTCCAGGTCAGCGGGGGCGGGAGCGGCGCCGTGGTGGTCACCGTCATCGGGAATGTGCCCTGCGCAATGGCATGGCCGGCACCGGCAAGGATGCCCAGCATGAGCAACAGCCTGCGTTGGATTGCGATCATGGCGTTTCCGGTTTTTTATCACGTTTCTTGAACTCAACCGAGTATGTGGCCTGTATGCGCACCTGGTACTGGCTCTCCTCAACACGTGCGCTTGCGCTCCGGCCGCTGTAGTTGAACATGAATCCGAGGCGATGGGTGCGTGCGATCCGTTGATCGACGCCCAGGTTGCCGACCAGCGAGGAACTGGCCCTTTCCTCGCCCCGGTTCAGGTAGTAGGCCAGGCGGGCCGAAAGCCCTGTGCGGTCCTTGTTGAAGCCCTTGCGCGCATTGACCGAAAGGCCATTGCGCAGCCGCGTTGCTCCGTTCTCGCCGAACGCGCTCGCTGTGAGACGCACGCCCCAGCTGAACGCGTTCTGCTTTGAACGGGAGCGGTAGCCGATGCTTCCGGTGAAGGTGCCGGTGGTGGTGGCGGGCTGTGAGGGATACCCCTCGTTGGTGAAGGTCTGGTACCCTCCGGAGACGTCCATGGAGCGCATGGTACCCCTGCCGGTGTTCCTGAATTTCAGGCCTGCGTTCGCCGTGATGTTCTGCGACACCTGCCGCAGGGTGAGGGTATCGGTGCCCGCTGCCTCGAAAGCGCTGCGCACATCCGCCTCGAAGTTGCTCCAGTTGACCGCCAGGGTCACCACCTTGCCACTGTTGTAGGATACGCCGGCACTGCCGATCAGGCGCCGTGTGCTGGTGGCAAGCGCCTCCGAAAGGTTGTTGCGCTGCACACCGATGGATCCGGTGATGCGCACTTTCTGTTTGAACATCCCCGTGCCCACACTCCCACGGATGTTCTCCACATCACGCAGGAAGAAGTAGTTGCCAAGGGTCATGAACAGGGGGTCGATGCGTTCATAGTTCGCGCTGATCGTGAAGCCGCGGTCGTTGTAGCTCAAACCCGTCCGGATGGCCGTTCCCCAGCGCGTGGTGCGGTCAAGGTTGAAGAAATAGGAGTCGAAGTCGTTGGACAGCTCATTGCCGGGTCCCTCCCGCGTGGCCGGCTTGACCCCCACGTTATGCAGGCTGCCCGCCACATCGAACTGGAACTGGAGGGGCTTGGCCAGGCGGATGGCGCCCCCGAGGCCGGCCACAAGGTTCTCCTCCGGCAGGGGCAGGCCTGCAGAGGTGTCGCTCAGCGTCACCGGGTCGTAGCGGTCCTTGCCCTGGAACAACGCCAGGTCCACATGGGTGTCCTCGGTACCCACGCCGATGCGCGCGCCACTGGCCCACCGCTCCAGGGCCGGCTCCACCAGTGCCTCCACCGTGGTGTCAGCGAAGATCTCCTTCCGCAGGCGTCCGTGCATCGCACTGAACCTGAATTTGCGCGGCCTTAACTCGATGCCGGCACCGAGGAACCGCTGACCGCTCATCGTAAGCTCGCTCAGGTGCATACTGCGATGTCCGATGTGTGCGGTGGCCCATTTGTACCGTGGACTTACACCGAACTGATTGAACGGCTGCCGGAAATCACGCTCCTTCTCGCTGAATACGAAGCTGAACGGCAGTTGAAGATCGTAGATGCTCAGGTTGAGCCTCCCGTTCAATCCCCAGGTGAACGGCGCCATCCGCGCATCGCTGAGGTCCGTGGAGTACGCCGCACCGAACGCGCTCAGCCCCCCCGTGAGCCCCACGCCACCTTTCTTGCCCACCTGTTCAATGTCCTGGGCGAAGGATGCCACCGAGAGGGCGGTCAGCAGAAGGAGGAGCAGGCAACGTGGCATACGGTGCAGGACGATGTAATGATACGGGATGTCCGTGATATGATCGCGAGGTCCGGTGGTTCGAGGGGGCAACGGCGAAGTTGAGGGTGTTTCCGCCACTCCACAATACCCACAAAGGGTGACACCGTGCCGCCGTATCAGCCGCCGATCGCCACCATTGGCCGCGCGCTAAGGTCCTGCAGCACCTGCTCCTGCTGCTCCGGCTTGAACGGGGGCAGCCCCCCCAGCATCGCATGCTTCGCCAGCACGTTCGCCTCGATGAGCGGTGCGATGTCCTCGCCGCGCCGCAGGGCCGATAGCAGGTCGGTCTCCTCGCGAGCGAAGAGGCAGTTGCGCATCTTTCCTTCCGCGGTGAGGCGCAGGCGATCGCAACCACCGCAGAAGGGCTCGGTCACCGTGCTGATCACCGCGAAGGTTCCAGGCCAGCCGGGTACTCGATAGGCCTTGGCCGTGCTGTGCGGATCGTCATGCAATTTCCCGAAGCTGTGCACGCTTCCGATGTGGCCAAGCATCTCGGCATAGGTGTACACCCGTTCACGCCCCCATCCGTTGCCGGCGAAGGGCATGAACTCGATGAAGCGCATATGGATGGCGTTGTCGCGTGTCAGTTCCACGAAGCGGAGCAGTTCGTCGTCGTTCACTCCCCGCATCACCACCATGTTCACCTTCACGCGCAGCCCCTTCTGCAGGGCAAGCTGGATATTGGCATGCACGGTGTCGAAGCCATCGCGCCGCGCGATCTTCCGGAAGCGTTCCGCATCGAAGGTGTCCAGGCTGATGTTGATGCCCTGCAGTCCCGCATCGACCAGGCCGTCGATGTGCTTATGCAGCGTCAGTGCGTTGGTGGTCAGTCCCACCTTCACCGGGAGCTGCACAAGGTCGCGTACGATGTCGACCACATCGGGGCGCAGCAGGGGTTCGCCCCCGGTGATGCGCAGCTTGGTGATGCCATAGCGCTCCACGAACAGCCGCGCGATGGAGCTGATCTCCCCCCGCGTCATCAGGTCCTCCCGCTTCAGGAAATGCTGGTCCTCCGGCATGCAGTAGGTGCAGCGCAGGTCGCACTTGTCCACGATGCTGATCCGCAGGCTGCGGTGGGTGCGCTGATGCTGGTCCGTCAGGGGCGTGCCGGTCATGCCCCAAAGGAACGAAGGACAGGTGGGTGCTCATGTAACCCCGAGCGAGCGATCGCCGTACAATCATGGTGAAAGAACCAACGCCCCGACCGGACATCATGAAACGCCCACCTCTTAAAACCGCCCATGTCATGGTATACGCTACTCGACCCGCATCAACGGGATACACCTTGCGCGGTATAATGCCGGGATTCGTGCTGGTCTCGCTGCTGCTCGCATGGTTGCTTGCAGGTTCCGCGAAGGCGCAGTCCATCGCCATCGATCCGTCCTTCACCATCGGCAGCGGTTCCAATGCCCGCAATTTCGCCGTGGCCGCCCAACGGGACGGGCAGGTCATTATGGGTGGTACCATGTCACTGTACACCGGCACATCGGTCGGCCGCATCGTTCGCGTTTCGCGCTCAGGTGCTCTTGACGCAGTCTTCAATGCCAACATCGGCACGGGCGCAGCCGGTCAGGTGAACGTCATTGAGCTGGACGCCAGCGGTCGCATCCTTGTTGGTGGTACGTTCGGCTCATTCAATGGCCAGGCATCGCCCGGGCTTGTCCGCTTGAACAGCGATGGCACCATCGACCCCTCCTTCAACGTGGGGGCAGGTATCAATACGGGCGCTGTCACTTCCATTGCGGTGCGTCCCGACGGACGCATTCTGGTCGGCGGAAGTTTCACGGCGTTCGATGGAGGTGCCGCCGGTCGGGTCGTTCAGCTGGCCGAGAACGGTGCACGTGATCTGGCCTTTGTCGCTGGCGCAGGTGCCAATAGCGATATCTACGACATTTCCCTCGATGCCGAAGGCCGGTTGGTCGTGGCAGGTGTTTTCAGCACATTCGATGGGCAGTCCAGCCCCGGTGTGGCCCGCCTCCTTTCCTCAGGCAGCCTTGACCCATCCTTCGCCGTCGGGACGGGAGTGAACCAGGCGGTGTTCTCCTGCATTCACCAGGACGATGGAAGGATCATCCTCGGGGGGCTGTTCACCACGTACCAGGGCAGCGCGGCATCACGCATCGTCCGCCTGCTCGCCAACGGTGCGATCGATACCGGTTTCACCACCGGAACGGGCTTCAACAACTGGGTGTACAGCCTGGCTCTGCAGGGTGATGACAAGGTCCTTGTGGGCGGGAATTTCACCAGCTTCAACGGCGCTGCTGCGAACCGCTTCGTCCGCCTCAACACCAGTGGCACACGCGATGCCGGTTTCGATACCGGTTCCGGCTTCAACAACTGGGTGTACGGCAGTGTCTGGCAGCCCGATGGCACCATCACCCTGGTCGGCGGGTTCACGGACTATAATGGCACCGCCTGCAACCGTGTGGTTCGCCTGGACCTTGGATGCGAGCAGGAGCTGGGTCTGAGCATCCGCACGGACGCCTTCGGAGTTCAGACCAGCTGGGAGATCACCGGCGAGGGGTTCGATTACACTGTCTGCTCCGGTTCGGGCTATGCCAGCGATTCCGACATCCAGGTCAGCTGCTGCATCCCCAATGGTTGTTTCCGATTCCGGCTGTTCGACAGTGCAGGGGATGGCATGGCCACGGGTGGCTACACCCTGCGCGATGGCTCCGGCGAGCGTATCGTGGACAACGCGTCGCGCGGAGTTTTCACCACGGAGAGCAGCATGCCCGATAACGGCTACTTCTGCCTGCCGATGAGCGCTCAGCAGGCCATCTTCACGTCCCGGGACAGGCTCGATTGGGATCCCTCCAACCACGTGATCGCATCGCCCAATGCCGATGTCACGGCCCAATGGGGTGTGGGAGACCAGACGGACGATGGGTATGAGTTCTGGTTCTTCGATCCGAATGGTTCCTATTCACTGCGCCGGTTCCGCAACCATGCCACCTCGGACGGTGCCGGCACCGGTGCCACCCGCGCCTGCCACCTGCGCCTCTCCTGGAGCGGAGCCATTCCCGCACTGCCCCAGCTCACCTTGCTCAACCTGCGCATCCGTGCACGCGTCAATGGTGTTAACGGTGAATGGGGGCCTGCCTGCCGCCTGATGATCGACCCGGTGGCCGCGCTCTGCCCCTATACCAAGCTCATGGACATTCCGGGTAACCAGTACTACTCTTGCGGATCCACGCGCACCCGTTCACAGTTCGTCACTGCACGGCCCGTCCGCGGCGCCACCCGCTACCAGTTCGAATTCACCAACGCAGCCCTTGGGTACTCCAGCACCCAGACCTCCACGGGCTACCACCTCTGGCTCAGTTGGGCAACAAATCCCCTGGTGGCCGG
>JBIJDX010000270.1:0-3154 GCA_044343855.1 Flavobacteriales bacterium | reverse complement strand
TGGAACTGCTGGACGCCACCGGACGCCTGGAGCATAGCCAGGGCAGCGCGGCGGGTCCGGGCATGATCGTGCTGCAGGGCAGCGACCTTGCCGCCGGCATCTGGTTCGTGCGCATCACCCATGCGGGTGAGCAGCATACCGTGCGTGTTCCGCTGATGCGCTGACCGCCGGTCACGTTCTTACGATCGAAGCCCCGCCGGATGCCGGCGGGGCTTCTTTTTTCGTGCGTGTTGAGCGGTGCAGGTAACCAATGGGGGCTGTTCTGCGATTAAGGGACCGGTCGGTCAGCACCGATCCCCATCACATGCAACACCCCGCACTTTTCCGGATCCCCCGTACCAAGGGTCTGCACACCCTTCCTGCGCTGCTGTTCCTGCTGCCCTTCAGCCTGGCCGCCGCAGGTCCGGTGGCGGCGACGCCCGCTGGCGGTGGGGATGGCGAGCGCGATGGGGAACCGCCCATTCTTCGTATGCACCTGACCAGCACGGTCAATACGTTCTTCGACCAGGCCACCCTCGTCTTCGCCGATGGTTCCCCGGCCTTCGACATTCAGGATGCACCGAAGTTCGTCTTCGCACACCCCGAGGCACCGCAGATCGCCGTAAGGAGCGTTGACGGGGTGGATCTCGCCATCGACTTCTTCGGCACCTACCACACCGCCATCACCATCCCCGTGCTGTTGAATGCCGCCATTTCGGGCACCTACACGGTCACCGGTGAAATGAGCGGGGTGCATCCCCTCAGCTGCCTGCGCATCGAGGACCTGGTCACCGGAGCGATCGTACCCTTCGGCCAGGGCATGAGCTACAGCTTCGACATGCAGGCCGATGATGATCCCACGGCCCCCCGCCTGCTGTTGCACGCCTCCACGCCGCTCGCCTTCCGTGTATTGGACGTCACCTGCCATGGAGCCGCCGATGCCAGCGCCAGTGTGGATGTGGGCGCGGAACCGGTGGACCTGGGCTGGGCCCTGGAAGGATACCCGTTGCAGACCCTGGCCGGCGTATCCGGCGAGGTGGTGCTGTCCGACCTGGCCCCCGGCGCCTATGTGGTTGAGTTCGCCATGCCCGGAGGCTGTGGAACGTTGCTGGATGGTTTCACCATCACGGATCCCGAGGTGCTGCAGGTGAATGTGGTGGGCGCTTCGGATGCCTCCTGCCCGAACAGCACGGACGGCGTGGTGGAGTTCGCGATGAGCGGCGGGGAGGCGCCCTACTATCAACTGTGGTCCACCGGAGCCACGGGCCCCGTGCTGGTGGCCGGTCCCGGCACGTACTCCGTGGAGCTGGGGGATGCGCGTGGCTGCTCCCTGTTGCTGACCGATGTGGTCATCGGTGCGGGCGAGGGTCCGGTGGCCGGCATCGCTGCGGAAACGAGCGTGGTGGTCAACACCCCTGTGAGCTTCACCAGCACCAGTGCACCGGCCGATGGATGGCACTGGGACTTCGGTGATGGCGCCACGAGCAGTGCGGAGGCACCGGTGCACACTTACACACTGCCCGGCACCCATACGGTTACCCTTGTCGCGACCTTCGGTGACTGCAGCGATACCGTCACCACCGAGGTGACCGTGGAGCAGAACGTGGGCCTCACCACCCTGGCCGATGGCGTCGAGTTGAACGCCATGGCCACCGCGGAGCACATCCTGTTGGTACATGACCTCGATGGACCGCTCCACGTTGAGCTGCTGGATGCCAATGGCCGTCTCCACCGCGCCTACACCAGTGCCGCGGGTCCCGGCACACTGCGTCTTCCCTGCGAAGGCCTCGCTGATGGCCTGTGGTTCGTGCGGGTGACCCATGCCGGAGTACAGCGCACCCTGCGCGTGCCACTGGTCCGTTGACAGCCTCGTGCGCTACACGCACGGGAAGCCCCGCCGGTGAAGGCGGGGCTTCCTGTTATCCGGTTCCGGTACCATTACGGCTCGGGCATGGTGGCGCTGTTCCATCATTCGGTGGGAGCGGCTCGCACGCGTGGAGTACCTTCACGGCCCCATTGCTACCACATGGCGCGCTACCGTCCGCTTGCACTGCTGCTGCTGGTGATACTTTCCGGTTGCCTCACCATCGAGGAGCAGTACACCTTCCGCAGGGATGGCAGCGGCACCATGACCTATGTGGTGGACATGAGCGGGATGGGTGCGATGATGGACGATCTGGACAGGATGAACAAGGAGGCCGGCGGTCCGGAGGAACCCGTGATGGACCTCGATGAGGAGGCGGCGGCGCTGAAACAGCTTGCGGGCATCAGCAGGGTGAAGGTGGACAAGGGAAAGGAATGGGTGCGCAGCGTGCGGTTCCGGTTCCGGGACATCGATGCATTGAACGCTGCACTGAACGTGCTGATGCCTGACAGCTCCGGCGTTCGGCACACCTTCTTCACATGGGAGGGGAACACACTGGTGCGGCGCAACAACAGGTTCGCCAGCGAACTGGGAGCAAGCATGGGCGGTGCTGCCGGTGATGAGGATGCCGCCGGTGGGGATGATGCGATGGACCTTGGCGTGCTGCTGGGTTCCATGAAGTACAACTACCGCTTCAGGTTCGCCGATGCCATCACCGCCACCACCAGCGAGGAGGGCGTGCTCCCGGAGCGCAAGGGACGCAGGGAGGTGCGGTGGAACACCGATTGGTCCGTGATCGCGAAGAACGACAAGGCGCTTGACCTGCGCATCGACCTAGACCGCTGAGACCCCCATGGAACATCTGCTGGAGACCGCCATCCGACTGGCCGCCAAGGTGCACAAGGGACAGACCGACCGGTTCGGGAAACCCTACATCCTGCATGTGATGCGTGTGATGATGCGCGGTCACGATTTCGATGAACAGGTGCTCGGCGCGCTCCATGATGTACTTGAGCGTTCAGGCCTCACCATGGCCGACCTGGAGAAGAAGGGGTTCTCCCCCCGTGTGCTGAAGGCCCTCGGACACATCACCCGCATCCCGGAGGAGACCTACGAGCAGTACATCGATCGTGTGATGCAGGATAACCTGGCGATCCGCGTGAAGATCCACGACCTGGCCGACAAGATGGACCTGCTCCATGTGGACCAGCTCGACCCCAGCGACCTGAAGCGATACAACAAGCAGTTGGACGCCTATCACCGCATGAAGCGCATGGTGGAGGAGGCGAAGGCCAACATGCCGCTGATGCC
>JBIJDX010000094.1:0-10204 GCA_044343855.1 Flavobacteriales bacterium | reverse complement strand
GGCATATCCGTGGGGCTTGATGACCATGCAGCCGCGCACATCGCTGTGCTCGGCCAGGTCCGCTTTCAGCACCAGGTCATTGTACCATTGCGCGTAATCCTCCTCCCGCTTTGTGAGTTGATCGGCCATTTCGACCCGTTGTGGTATTATTTTTGTTCCGGAAGCAGGTGCGAAGGTATGACCCCGCACCTGTACCATCCCACCACGAACACGGATACCCGCCGCCATGAGAAGCCCGCTCCCCCTGCCGCTCCTGTTGCTCCCGGCCCTGTTCCTGGCATCGTGCGCAAGCATGCAGAACAGCACCGCCGTGCGCGACGATGTGTACTTCATGCCGTCCGATGCGCCGTTGACCTCCTCCAAGCCTGCGCCGAGCCCCGAGGAGCAGGCCCGCATGGAGCCCGTGCAGCCCGGCGCATCCGGCGCCGATGACTACTATGATCCGGGTGTGGCACGCGACCAACAGCGGCGTGGCTTCTACGACATGGCCTACAACGACCCCTACTTCTACAACTACGGCCGGTTCGGCTTCGGCACCCAGCTGGGCTGGCAGTCGGGCTGGAACGGACCCGGCTGGGGCATGGGCATGGGATGGGGCGGTGGCTACGGGTGGAACGACCCGTGGATGAGCATCAACTTCGGGTGGGGCTCGCCCTACATGGATCCGTGGGGGTGGAACCGACCGTGGGGATGGCACCGACCGTGGTACTACGACCCGTGGGGCCCGGGTCCCTATTACAGCCCGTGGGGTGGCTGCTGGTCGTGCTACTCACCGGTCATCATCGGTGGCGGCCGTCAGGTGGTGGTGCGCCCCCGTACCGGTCTGGGCGGCGGCACACGCACCGTGAGCGGATCGCAGCCACGCGTGGTCTCGCGCGATCCCGCAGGCCTGCGACCCGCCTCACGGACCCCCGCATTGCGCGAACAGCAGCGAAGCGGCATCTCAACGCGTCCCGCAGGGGACCGCGCCCCCTCCGACCGCGTGGCACCGAACACCCGCGAAGGTCAGCGGCAGCCCGTTCGCACTGCGCCGGGTCGCACCTCACCGGTACGTCCGGGCATCCAGCAGGGACCACCCACCCGTAACGGCGGAGGGTCCGCGATGCCTTCACGCGATGGCGGAAGCCGCAGCGGCGGCAGTCCGGGTGGCGGCGGCTCCCGCACCGGTGGGGCACGACCACGCTGACCTCCACACCCATGCAGATGCGCAACGCCATCGTGGCCCTCGTGGCCTGTACCCTGGGTGTACTCACCGTGAACGCACAGAACGAGGAGGATGCCCTCCGCATCGGCGCCGTGCGCCCCGGAGGCACCGCGCGCAGTGCAGGACTGGCCAACGCGTTCGGTGCCGTGGGTGCCGATCCAGCGGCCATCGGCATCAACGTCGCGGGCTTCGGCCTCTACCGCACCAGCGAGCTCAGCATCACGCCCGTGGTGGAGGTCAATGATGCCGATGCCACCTTCTACGGCAACACCACAGGTGATACGCGCAGCCGTTTCGCCTTCAACAACATCGCCCTGGTCATCAACGACCCTGCGAAGGCCGGCAGCGAGTGGCGCAGCAGCACCTACGGGGTGGTGCTGGACCGCCAGGAGAGCCACAACCGGCGCACGCAGGCGCTGGGCCGCGTGAACAGCACCTTCCTCGAGGGCCTCGCCCTGGACGCCGGGGGTATCCGGCAGGGCGACCTCTACGATGCCCTTCCCTTCACCTCCGGCCTGGCATGGGAGACCTACGCCATCGACCCCGCCGGTGACAGCCTCAGCACCACCTACAACCCCGCCATTCCCCGCGGATCGCCCACGGAGCAGCTGCATACCATCGATGCCCGCGGTGCGAACACCAGCACCGGGTTCTTCTACGCCGGCAACTACCAGGACAGGCTGTACGTGGGCCTCTCCCTGGGCATCGCCTCGCATCGCTACCGCAGGACCACCGTGCACGAGGAGACGTCGTTGGATGAGACCGTGGACCTGCGCTCCGCCACCTGGAAGGAGGAGCTGAACACCACGGGCAGCGGGTTCCACGTGTCGGCCGGGGTGCTTGGCCGCGTCACCGAGCGCCTCCGCCTGGGTGCCGCGTTCCACAGCCCGCAATGGATGCTGCTGAGCGATGCCTATCTCAGCGACATGACCACCACCTTCCGGTCACCGGACACACTGGGCCGCGACCGCTACACCTCCGCATCGCCCGATGGCATCTTCACCTATCGCGTGCAGACCCCCTGGCGTGCGGTGGCCAGCATGGCCTACATCGCCGGGCGCAACGGGCTGGTGAGCCTGGATTACGAGTTCCACGACCCGCGCAAGGCGCGCTTCCGTCCGAGCGATCGGCTGCTGGACAGCTACAACTACCGGTTCGAGAACGATGCCATCCGGGCATCCTTCACCCCGGTGCACAGCCTGCGTGTGGGTACGGAATGGCGCTTCGGCACCTGGTACTACCGCATGGGCTGGGCACTTGCCACGGACCCGTACGCGGACCAGGATGCACGGCGCGGCTCCGCATGGAGGAACTACGCCGGCGGGGTGGGATACCGCGACGACCATCTGGCGGTGGACCTGGGGGTGAACGTGGGGCTGCAGCAGGACCGCTACTTCCCCTACAACGCCAACCTGGTGAACAGCACCGCAGTGGACCGCCGCGACCTGCGCTTCATGCTCACCGTGAGCCTCCGCACCTGACCACCCCGGGTGCTGCTGCGGAATGCCGCCCACTGCCGAAAGGACCGGCGTGACCTTCCAGTTGTGCAAAGAGCCGGCCACACGCGGGCGTTACGGGAGGAACGACCCTGGGGGAAATGAGGGAGGCCGGGTTCGCACCCGGCCTCCACGTTCATTCCCTGTTGGGGCTTACTCGCTCTTGACGCGGGTCACCACGTAGTCGTCCACCAGCACGCGGCCGCAGTGCTCGCACACGATGACCTTCTTGTGGCTGCTGATGTCCAGCTGCCGCTGGGGGGGGATGCTGTTGAAGCAGCCGCCGCAGGAGCCGCGCTCCACAGCCACCACGGCAAGTCCGTTGCGCGTGTTGCTGCGGATGCGGTGGTAGGCGCTGAGCAGGCGCTCCTCGATGTGCTTGGAGGCGGCGTCGCTCTGCTTCTGCAGGTCCTTCTCCTCCTTCTCGGTCTCCGCCACGATATCGTCGAGCTCCTTCTTCTTGAGCTCGAGGTCCTTCTGGCGCTCCTCCAGCTTGGCACGGCTTGAATCCACCACGGCGCGCTTGGCATCGATGACCACCTTGGCCTCCTTGATGCGTTTCTCGGCGAGCTGGATCTCGAGGTTCTGGAACTCGATCTCCTTGGTGAGCGAGTCGTACTCGCGGTTGTTGCGCACCTTGGCCTGCTGGCCCTCGTACTTCTTGATCTGGGCCTTGGCCTCCTTGATCATGTTCTGGCGGTCGGTCACCTGGCCTTCCACCTCACCGAGCTCGTCCTGCAGCTTGTTCAGGCGGGTCTCAAGGCCTGCCACCTCGTCCTCCAGGTCCTGCACCTCCAGGGGCAGTTCGCCACGCTGCACCTTGATGCGGTCCACCTGCGAATCGATGTGCTGCAGCCGGTACAACTCCACAAGCTTCTCGGCCACCGATACATCGGCCTTGGTGATGGTCTTCTTCGCCGCAGCGGCCTTGGGGGCCGGGTCCTTCACGTCGGTCTTCGCCATTGGTCAGAAATGATGGATGGGATCCGTGACACGTTCCGTCAAACGGACCGCAAAGGTAGGGAAAAGTTCCCTTAACCTGCGCTGGATCAGATGCATGGTGAACTGCTCGCTGCCGTAATGCCCGATGTCGGCCACCACCAGCCGTCCGTCCGCACCGAAGAACTCATGGTATTTCACGTCGGCGGTGAGGTAGATGTCGGCACCCACCGCCTTGGCACGCCCGATGAGGAAGGACCCCGCGCCGCCACATAGCGCCACCCGCTTTACAGGGCGGCCCAGGAGCCGCGTATGCCGTATGACGTGCAGCCCGAACGCCTCCTTCACCCGGGCCAGGAAGACCTCCTCCGGAAGGGCTGCGGGCAGCTCTCCCAACAGCCCCGCTCCCACCCCCTGGTGCTCGTTCGCCAGTTGTACGAGGTTGTAGGCCACCTCCTCGTACGGATGCGCGGCGCGCATGGCGGCCAGCACCGCCGGTTCGTGCGCCACCGGCACCAGCACCTCCACACGCACCTCGGGCTCGCTGTGCCGCTCCCCCGCCCGCCCTACGAAGGGCCGTGCATCAGCGCCCCCGCGGAAGGTGCCGACACCGTCCGTGCTGAAGCTGCATTCATCGTACCCACCAACGGCACCCGCACCGGCCGCGAACAGGGCGTTGCGCAGCGCCTCGGCATGGTCCTTCGGTACGAACACCACCAGTTGCCGCAACTGGCCCGGCTTGGGCGCCAGCACACGCACACCGGTGAGGCCCAGGCGCGCGGCGATCTCACCGTTCACCCCCCCGATCAGGTTGTCCAGGCTGGTGTGGATGGCGTACAATGCGATGCCGTGGCGAATGGCCGCCACCAGCGTGCGCTCCACGTGTCCGGTGCCGCTGAGGGTCTTTATGCCGCGGTAGATCAGCGGATGGTGGCTGATGATCAGTCCGCACCCCAGACGGGCCGCCTCCTCCACCACCTCCTCGGTGCAGTCCAGGCACACCAGGGCACTGGAGACCACATCCTCGGGGTCGCCCACATGCAGGCCGCAGTTGTCGTAATCCTCCTGCAGGGAACGGGGTGCCCAGGCCTCGAGGGCGGCGGTCAACTCTTTGATGCGCATCTTTCGCCTTGGAATTTCGTTCCCGCAAAGTACGCAATGCCGCTCCGAAGGATCCTCTTCGCCCCGCTCACCCTGGTCATGGGCATGGCCCTGAGGCTGCGGCATGCCCTGTATGACCTGGCCCTGCTGCGACGCACGCGGCCTGCGGTGCCCACCATCGCCATCGGCAACCTGGCACTGGGCGGCACGGGAAAGACCCCCCTGCTGGAGCTGGTGCTGCGCACCCTCCAAGGCACGGAACCCATCGCCACCCTCAGCCGCGGCTACGGCCGCAGCGGCAGTGACTTCCATGAGGTGCTTGCGGAGGACGGACCGGAACGCAGCGGCGACGAACCCGTGCAGGTGAAGCGCAACTTCCCCGCTGCGCGGGTGTTCGTAGGTGCCGACCGCGTGGCGGCCATCGCCGCCATCCAGCGCAGCGTACCCACGGTGCAGGCCGTGGTGCTGGACGATGCCCTGCAGCACCGCGCACTGGATGCGGGGTTGAACATCCTGCTCACCACGTGGCAACGCCCCTATTGCACTGACGCGCTGGTGCCGGCCGGCCGCCTGCGCGACCTGCGCAGCCGCGCTGCCGCCGCACAGGTGGTGGTGGTGACCAAGTGCCCCGCCCTGCCCGACACCGACAGGCAGCAGGAATGGCGCCTTCGGCTGGGGCTGAGCGCCCGCCAGCAGCTCTACTTCGCAGGCATCACCCACGGGCATCCCACCATGGTGAAGAACGCGCCCACCGGACGGACGCCCGCGGCTACGGTGGAGCCCAAGGACACCAGGGTGCTGCTGGTCACGGGCATCGCCGATCCCGACCCGCTGTTGGAACACAGCCGCGCGGTGTTCGCCTCGGTGGAGCATGCGGCATTCCCGGACCACCACGCCTTCAGCCCAACGGATGTGCAGGACCTCGCGGCGCGAATGGCTAAATTCGCACCCGACCCGGCCATGCTGGTCACCACACAGAAGGATGCCGTTCGCCTGCTGCCCCTGTTGAAGGGTGCTGCGTGGGATGCCGTCCCGGTGGCGGTGATCGGCATGCGGACCGTGATCCTGAACGAACCCGAACGCTTCGCCGACCTACTCCGCCGCCATGTTGCAACGCATCCAGCGCATCGCTGAACACCTGAAGAAGGCCACCGGTGGCTTCACCCCTGAGACGGGTATCATCCTGGGTACGGGCCTCAGCGGGCTCGGCAGGGAGATCGAAGTGCGGCACTCCATCCCCTACGGCGACATCCCCGAGTTCCCGGTGAGCACCGTGCAGGGCCATCCGGGACGCCTGCTCTTCGGCCTGCTGGGTGGCAGGCCCGTGGTGGCCATGCAGGGCCGCTTCCACTTCTACGAGGGCTGGACCATGGACGAGGTGGTGCTACCCGTGCGGGTGATGAAGTTCCTCGGCGTGCAACGGCTCTTCGTAAGCAATGCGTGCGGTGGCGTGAACCCCGCCTTCGAAGTGGGGGACCTCATGATCCTCAACGACCACATCTGCCTCTTCCCGAACCCGCTCATCGGAAGGAACATCGATGAACTGGGGCCGCGCTTCCCGGACATGAGCGAACCCTACGACCACGCGCTCATCGCAAGGGCCAGGGCCATCGCACAGCAGCATGGCATCACCGTGCGTGAAGGGTGCTATGTGGGGCTCACCGGCCCCACCCTCGAGACGCCCGCCGAATACCACTACGTGCGGGTGATCGGCGGCGATGCCGTGGGCATGAGCACCGTGCCGGAGGTGATCGCCGCACGCCACATGGGCCTGCCCTGCTTCGCCATGAGCGTGATCACCGACATGGGCGTGAAGGGCCGCATCGAGAAGACCACCCACGAGATGGTGCAGCGTGTGGCCGAAGGCGCCGAGCCGAAGCTCACCCGCATCATGCAGGACCTCATCGCCAGCTGCTGACATGAGCACCCCGAAGGACGTGGTTACCGGGAGCGGCGCACCCCACTGGAGCGAACGCTACGAACTGGTGGTGGGCCTGGAGGTGCACGCCCAGTTGAACACCGCCAGCAAGGCCTACAGTGGCGACCCCAACGCCTATGGCGACCACCCCAACACCAACGTGAGCGCGCTCACCCTGGGCCATCCCGGAACCCTGCCCGTGGCCAACAGGCAGGTGGTGGAGCACGCCGTGCGGCTGGGACTGGCCACGCAGTGCACCATCGCACCCTGGATGCACTACGCCCGCAAGAACTACTTCTACCCCGACCTGCCCAAGGGCTACCAGATCACACAGGACAGGACGCCCATCTGCACGGAGGGCTTCATTGACATCCCCGACACCCGGGGTGCCACGCCGGCGGCGGCAGTGGCTGCGCACCACGCGCCCCCGGCCCCCGGCATGCTGCGCATCGGCATCACCCGCATCCACATGGAGGAGGATGCCGGCAAGAGCATACACGACATGGACCCCTTCAACACCCTGGTGGACCTGAACCGTGCGGGTGTGCCGCTGGTGGAGATCGTGAGCGAGCCCGACATCCGCAGTGCCCAGGAGGCCTACGACTACCTGGTGGAGGTGCGGCGGCTGGTGCGCTACCTGGACATCTGCGACGGCAACATGGAGGAGGGCAGCCTGCGCTGCGATGCCAACATCAGCCTGCGCCCGAAGGGTTCGGAGAAGTTCGGGACCCGCTGCGAGGTGAAGAACATGAACAGCTTCCGCAACGTGATGCGGGCCATCGAGTACGAAGCGCAACGCCAGAGCGAGGTGCTCGATGCGGGTGGTGTGATCCACATGGAGACACGCACCTTCGATGCCGCCAGGGGCACCACCGTGGGGTTGCGCAGCAAGGAACAGGCGCATGACTACCGCTACTTCCCCGAGCCCGACCTGCAGCCGCTCACGGTGACGGCAGCGGACAAGGAAGCCATCCGGAGCGCCATGCCCCCGCTGCCCCGCGAACTCCGCGCCAGGTACACCACGCAGCTCGGCCTCAGCGACTACGACGCCGGCATCCTCACCGACGACAAGGCCACCGCACTCTACTACGAAGCCCTCATCGCCCGCACCACCAACTACAAGGGTGCCGCCAACTGGGTGATGGGCGACGTGCGCGGCTGGCTCAACGAACACGGGCTCCCGATGGAGTCGTTCCCGATCCCCGCCGAACGCCTCGCCGGGCTCATCGCGCTCATTGATGCGGGACGGGTGAGCCACAGCATCGCCGCACAGAAGCTCTTCCCCCTGATGCTCGACGATGCGGAAAGCACCGCCGAACAGCTGGCCCTGCGGCACGACCTGGTGCAGGACACCAATGTGGACCTCATCGAAGCGATCGCCCGCGAGGTGATGGCCCGCCACCCCGACAAGGTGGAGGCCTACCGCAGCGGCCAGAAGGGCCTGCTGGGCCTCTTCATGGGCGAAGTGATGAAGGGCACCAAGGGCAAGGCCGACCCCAAGCGCGCCAGCGACGTGGTGCGTCAACTCCTGGATACCAACTAAGCGAACCCTGAACGACATGGAACGCGTCACCCACATCCTCTCCCTCTCCCTGCTGCTGGCCGCCTGTGGCGGAAGCGGATCGCGCCAGGTGGAACTCCGCATCGAAGGTGCCGGCGGGCGCACCGCCTACTTCGACCGCTTCGAGAACGGACGGCCCTACCATGTGGACTCCGTGCAGCTGGGCGGCGATGGCTCGGGCACGCTCGATGTGCCGAAGCTGCCACTTGATTTCTACCGGATCGCGTTGGGCGATGAGCAGCTGGTGGTGGCGCTGGACAGCGCCGAGTCGGTGACCGTGGAGGCCGTGGCCGGCAGCCTTGCGGCCCCCACCTCCGTGAAGGGTTCCGTGCACAGCGAAGCCTACCACGGCTTCCTGGCGGAAACACGGGCCTACGAAACGAAGCGCGACGCACTGCGCCAGCGCATCGCCGCCGAACCGGCCAACACCGCCGCGGTGCAGGAGCTCAACGAACTCAACAAGGCCTTCTACGACCGATGCGTGGCCTTCACCAGGGAACACAGCAGTTCGCCCGCCGCGCTCGCCGCCGTCAACCGGCTCAACATCCAGCAGGAGCTCGCGCTCTTCAAGCAGGTGCGCGATGACATGCGAAAGACCATGCCGAAGTCAGGATTCTACGGCCAGTTCAGGCAGGGTGTGGACCAGCTGGAGCAGCAGGAGATCGCCATGAAGCTGCAGGAGCAGGAGGCCGAACGCCTGGCCGGCATGCTGCCCATCGGGGGTGTGGCACCGGACATCCGCCAGCAGACACCCGACGGTGGCACCTTCGCATTGAGCCAGCTGCGCGGAAAGTACGTGCTCATCGATTTCTGGGCCAGCTGGTGCCGCCCCTGCCGCATGGAGAACCCCAACGTGAAGCGTGTCTATGACATGTACCACAAGAAGGGCTTCGAGATCCTGGGCGTTTCCCTGGACCGCGACCACGGCGCGTGGGTGCAGGCCATCAAGGACGACGGACTTCCCTGGAAGCACGTGAGCGACCTGGGCTTCTGGAGCAACGCGGCCGCGCAGGAGTACGGCGTGAGCAGCATCCCCTTCACGGTGCTCCTGGACAAGGAGGGCAGGGTGCTGGAGAAAGGCCTGCGCGCGGGCGAGCTCGAAGCCGCCCTCGCCAAGCTGTTCGCCAGCTGACCACGCATTAAGCGGCACACCATGGGAACACCCCGTCCCCGCGGCGGCACAGCCATCACCATGCTCCGTCCCCTCCTCCTCAGCACCCTGTGCGCCGCAGCACCCGCACTCGCGCAGAAGCCTTTCCAACAGCGTGTGGACCACACGATCACGGTGCGCCTGGACGACACCGCCCATGTGCTGCACGGCCATGAGGAGATGCGCTACACCAACAACAGCGGAGTGGCCCTGGACACCCTGTGGATGCACCTTTGGCCCAACGCATACGCTGCTCCCAACACCGCGCTGGACAAGCAGCTGGTGCGCATGGGAGAGCTGGACCTGCACTTCGCCACACCCGCGGAACGCGGCGGCATCGACAGCCTCGCCTTCCGCGACGGCAACGGAACCCCGCTTGCCTGGGGCTACCACGCGCAACATGGTGACATCGCCTGGGTGAGGCTCGCCACGCCCGTGCTTCCCGGCGGCACCACCACCCTTCTCACCCCGTTCCGGGTGAAGATCCCTGACGGTAAGTTCTCCCGGCTGGGACACACCGGCCAGGCCTACCACATCACCCAATGGTTCCCGAAGCCCGCGGTGTTCGACACCAACGGCTGGCATGTCATGCCCTACCTCACCCAGGGCGAGTTCTTCTGCGAATTCGGCAGTTACGACGTATCCATCACCCTGCCGGCGAACTACGTGGTGGGCGCAACGGGTGTGCTGCAGAACGAACAGGAACGGTCACTGATGGACCGCATGGCCTCGCCGGAATGGAGGTACCCCGAACCCATCAACGACCCGCGCACCGGAAAACCGCGCCACAGCGACTTCCCGGTCTCCTCCACGGAATGGAAGACCCTGCGTTACG
>JBIJDX010000093.1:0-10225 GCA_044343855.1 Flavobacteriales bacterium | reverse complement strand
CCTTCGACAAGGCCGTGGCAGCTGCCGGCGACATCGGGACATTGCCCAAGGACCAGAAGAAGCTGCTCAAGAACGCGCTCATCCGCTATGCGGACCACCTGGTAAGCAAGGGGCAGCGGGACCGCGCGAAGAAGTACGCCGCCATCGGCAGGGATCACTTCATGGAGGAGGCCGATTTCAAGGGCATGTGGGAATCGCTCTGAACAGGGCTCATCTGGTTGCGAAGGCCTCGTCCGCCTCGGATGGGGCCTTCCACGTTCACGTCGTTGGTCATTCTTACTCGTGGACGACCTCACTGCGCCGCCGAGGCAGGAACCGAACAACCAGCACCGGGAGCAGCAGCAGGTCCGCCACCACCGCCAGGGCCAGCGTCAGGCTCACCAGAAGACCCATGTAGAAGACGCTGGCGAAGTCGGACATGACCAGCGCGATGAAGCCCGAGCATAGCATGATGCTGGTGATGATCACAGCCTTGCCGGTGCTGATCACGGAGCGCTTCATGGCAACGGGCAGGCTGCGTCCCTTCCGCAACTCGATGCGCAGCTTGCCCAGGAGGTGGATGGTGTCGTCCACGGCGATGCCGAACGCGATGGTGAAGATGATGGCGGTGCTCACCTTGATGTCGATGCCGGACAGGGCCATGATGCCACCGACGAAGAGCAGCGGGAAGATATTGGGCACCATGGCGATCAGCGTCATGCGCCAGTTGCGGAACACCCATGCCATGATGAGGCCGATGAGGACGAACGCAAGCACAAGTCCGCCGATGAGCTGGCCGCTGAGCTTCTCGTTGTTGAGGTCGATGAGGTGGGCCATGCCGGTCTGTTTGAACACGGCCGGACTGGCAAGGGTGGCCAGCATAGCATCCAGTTCGCGCGCACGCTGGCGGTGGATGTAGCCTCCTTCGTCGCGCATGCGTCCGCTGATGCGGGCCACGCTTCCATCCTCTGAAGCGATACCGCCCATCAGTGCGCTGCCGCCGAGGCTTGTGGCACGCTTCACCAGTCGCCGCAGTTCATCCGGGTCGTCGGGCAGCACATGCGAGGCGGGATCACCGCCGTTCATGGCCTGGTTGGCGCTTCGAACGACCCCGGCAGGCGACAGGATGGCCCGTATGCCGTGCTCCCGGTGCAGCCAGTCCTCGACCTTTTCGATGTCCCGGAGAACATCGAGGTCCCACACGCTGGCGGTGCTGTCCGACAGCCGCACCTCCATCTCGAAGGGGCGTACACCGCCGAAATGGTCCTCGAACCAGTAGTAGTCCTGCTTCTGAGGGTCATCCTCGGGCCAGTCCTCGAGCAGGAAGTTGTCCACCTTGAGACGGGTGATCAGTCCAAGGCCTGCCACGCCGAAGGCAAGGAAAACGAGCGGTATGGTGCGGCGGTGACGCAGCGTCCATTGGAACAGCCGATGCATCGGTCGGTACCAGGTGCTGGCCTGCACGCTTGTGGCTGCCGATACGGGCGTTGCGGCGAGCAGCAGGATCGCGGGGAGCAGTGTGAAGGCCAGCACGAACGCCATCATCACACCGATGGCCGTATACAGGCCGAAGTCGCGGATGGGTGGAATGCTGCTGGTGGTGAGCGTGGCGAAACCAATGGCCGTGGTGATGGATGTGAGGAACGTGGCAAGCCCCACTTCGTGATAGGTCACGGCCAGGGCACGCGCCTTGCCCAGCCCGGCGCGAAGTCCATCGATGTATCGCTCAACGATGTGCACCACGTCGCTCATGCCCACCACGAAGAGGATGGTGGGCAGCAGCATGGTGAGCACGCTGAGCGGCTTGCCCAGCAGTGCGAGCCCGCCGACCTGCCACAGCACGGTGAGACCCACCACGCCCACCGGCACCAGCACTCCCCAGGCAGTGCGGAAGCCCATGTAGAGGAAGACAGAGAGCAGGGCGATGGAGATGCAGGTGAAGAGGATCAGCTCACGCTGCATTTTCTGGATGTACCAGTACTGGCCATGGATGCGTCCGCCCAGGCGCACGTTGGCCAGCCCGCTTTGTGCCACTGCCTGCTCCACAGCGGCAAGAACTGCGTCGCTCCGCTCCTTGCTGAGTCCCGGTTCGGTTTGCGCCACCATGAGCAGCGCCCTGCCGTCACCAGCGAAGAAGCCTTCACGCACGCGGTCGTCCCCCCAGATCCGCGCGGAGTCTGCTGCAAGGGTGCTGTCCGCATCAAGTCTGAGCCAGGGCACCTCGAAAACACCCACGGGTGTCACGCGCGGATCCTTCAGGCGGGTGGGTGATAGCACCGAGCGGATGTCCGTGGTGCCCGCAAGTGTGCCTGCCAGGCTGTCCACGCGGCGAAGCAGGTCCAGCTGGAAAACGCCGCCCTCATCGGCCACACCGATCAACAGGAAATCATTGTCGTACCCGAACTCAGCGCGGTATGCCAGGTAGCGATCCAGTTCGGGGTCGTCGGTGGGGAAGAAGCGCTCAAAGTCGTGGTCGAGCTGCACGTGGCGCAGGGGGAGGGCGAGCAGTACCGTCACCAGGCCGATGAGCAGCAGGGCGATGCGCGCGTTGCGGGGGGTGAGCAGCGCTTCGGTGCGGTCGATCAGGTTCTTCATCAACACGGGTTGGTCGAAGCCGGGGGGTAAAGGTGGTCAGGAAGCAGTGATGGCACCGGTACCTTCGTCCGGTGATGGAACGTGGTGCGACGCGTGCCGCTGGGCTTCTGGCGGGTCTTATGGTGGTGGCCGCGGTGGCTGCCGGACCATTGGACAAGGCCTTCGAGGCACTCCGCATCCACGATTATTTCAAGGCGCGCGCGCTGTTCACCAAGCAGGTAGGCAGGCAACCAGCCGCCGCGTGGTACGGGCTCAGCATCATCAGTGGCCGCACCGACAACCCCTTTCACGAGTTGGACACCGCGTTGGTCCAGGTGGTGCGCGCCCAGACGGCCTTTGCCCTTGCCGATGAGCGGCAGCGGCGCGCGCTGGCGGTGCACGGGGTCACCGGGCAGGCCATTGCCGACCAGCTCCTCCTCGTCCAGCGCATGGCCTGGGAGCGCGTACGCCAGCAGAACACGCTGGAGGCCTATGAGCGGTACCTCTCCCTGCATGTGAGCGGTCCGTTCGTTGGGGAGGCCACCCTGGTCCGCGATCATCTCGCCTTCCAAGAGGCGCGCGGGGCCAACACGGCGGAAGCCTACGCGGACTTCATGGAGCGGTTTCCCGATAGCCGCGACATCCATGAGGCGCGAAGCAGGTATGAGGAGGCCCTGTACCGTGAGCGAACGGCATCGGGTACCATCACCGACCTCGTGGCCTTCATCGCTGAACATCCCGGCAGTCCCTATGTGCGCGATGCCGAGGACAGGGTGTTCCGGGCCGCCACGCCAGGGAGAACAGCGAATGAGTACCGGCGGTTCATTCGCGACCACCCCGGCAATCACCGTGTTGCCGATGCATGGCGATCGATCTACGCGATCGCCACCCACGAACTGAGCGTTGAGGCCATCTCACGCTTCATGCAGGAGTACCCGGATTACCCGTTCGTGAACGAATTGGTGGCCGATTATGGTGTGGCAAGCCTTACGTTGCTTCCTTTCACGCGTGATGGACTCTGGGGGTTCATCGATACCACCGGGGTTGAACGGATCAAGGCGGTCTATGAGTGGGTGGATCCATTTGTGGGCGCCCAGGCCCTGGTGGGGCTCGGTGGTCGCGTGGGTACGGTGAACCGGATGGGTCGGGTGGTGGTCCCGGTGGAGTTCGATGAGGTGATGGAAGCGGTGGAGGGCACCGCCACCGTCGAGCGGGCAGGACGCGCGGGCGCCGTGGACGGCAGCGGTGATGTGGTGGTGCCCATGGAGTTCGGTGAGGTGGGGGAGTTCTCAGGTGGCCTCGCCTACGCATCCAGGGACGGTCGCTTCGGGTACATCGATGCCCGGGGGAGGCCTGTGATCCCCTCCCGGTTCGATATGGCAGGCACGTTCCGCAAGGGCCTTGCCGTGGTGGAACTTGAGGGTGGGCAGGGTGTGATCGACCGGAGCGGTGCATGGGTGGTGCCACCGCACTACCAATGGGTGGAAGGCTTCGGCGCGGGAGTGTCGCGTATCCGCTCCGCCAAGGGCATGGGATGGATCGGTCCGTTCGGTGATGTACTGGTGCCCGACACGTGCGATCATGTGGGGGCGTTCAGCAATGGGCGGTCGCTGGTCTCGAAGAACGGACTCGTTGGCTATGTGGACGAACTGGGCAGGTTCGTTGTGCCGATGGTGTACGAGGCGATGGATGGTTTTCAGGCATGGGGCAACTTCGTGGGTGGCCTGGCCAAGGTGCGCCGCGAAGGCCGCTTTGGAATGGTGGACACCAATGGCAGGGTCGTGATCCCTCACCATTATCAGGATATCGGGACCGCGACAGGTCGTCTCATCCCCTTCCGTCGCAAAACCAAATGGGGCTTCCTTGACCATGCCGGTGCCGTTGTGGTGGAGGCCAGCTACGATGAGGCATGGGACATGGTGGACGGCCATGCCAGGGTGAAACAGGGGGAGTTCTTCGGCCTTGTGAACGAAAAGGGCGTCGAGGTGCTCGCACCACGTTACGATAATGCGGTTCCATTGGCCCCGGCCCGGTTCCTGGTGTCCACCCCTTCGGGACAGGGTGTCATCGATGCGAATGGCACGGCCATCCTTCCACCCACCTTTGCCAGTGTGTCCATTGCCTGTCCGGGTGTGGTGAAGGCCTACAGGGATGGCCGAATGGGCTATTACCGCCTGGAGGACGGAAGATCGCTGTGGAGCCAGCAGTGAATGCTCAACGCAGGAGCGTCACATGGCCGCGCAACTGCCGGGCCACCACGCCGGTATCAGCCCGTTTCCGATAGGTGACCTGGTAGGTGTATACGCCCTGCGGCGCTGGCTGGCCCAGATAGGTGCCATCCCATTCAAGGAGCGCATCATTGCCGGTGAAGACCTCCTCGCCCCAGCGGTTGAAAATGCTCAGTTGAAGGTCGGTTGCACTGTCGCCGATGACAATGCTGAAGAATTCGTTGTACCCATCACCATCGGGTGTGAACGCATTGGGGATGTAGACATCCGGTGAGCACTCGCCCTCCCCGATGAGGATGCTGCGCGCGAAGGTGGCGCAAGGGGTGGTGACCGTAACCGAGTACGCGCCCGTTGCAGGAACCAACAGGGATGGTCCATCGTGGCCGGTGCTCCAGGAGTAGGTGGCGAAGGGCACCTCGGCATCCAGGCGAAGCACCTCGCCGGGGCAGAAGGTACTGTCGGTCCATGCGGGCATCGCGATGGTATCCTGCAGGAAGTCCACCCTTGTCGCGGCTGTGGCGGTGCATCCTTCCATCGACAGCGTCACCTGATAGTTCCCGGATCCGGTGATGCGAAGCACATCCGCCGCGCTTCCATCGGACCACATCACCATGGCGCCGTTGGATGTCACCTCCAGCACGACCGTATCACCGGGGCAGGCAACAGTGGAGGAGGGGAGCACGGGGGGCGCCAGCGGCACATAGCCCACCACCACACTATCCCGGACCGTGCAACCGGGGTTGCTCGCCTCCAACCAGTAAATGCCGGGGCTGTTCACAGTGATGCTGTTGGTGACGGAACCGGTGCTCCACAGGAGATCTGCCGTTGACTGGACGGCAAGGACGGTGGATGTGCCTGGGCAAAGGCGCTGGTCGGGCCCGAGGTTCACAGCGGTGGCGTCGAAGAACTCCACCGACACGCTATCCACCTTGGTGCATCCATTGCGCGTTGCGGTGACACTGTAGGTGCCGCTCTCGGTGACCACCCGCTGTGCGGTCGTGACCCCGTCGTTCCATACGAAGGTGGCTCCCTCCTGTCCAAGGTCGAATGAGAGCTGCTGGCCGGCACATAGCGTGGTGTCGGGACCCAGGTCCACTTCAGGTCCCTGCAGCACGGCAACCGTTATCGTATCGCTGCCGGTGCAGCCATTGAGCGTTACCGCGAGCGAGTAGGTTCCTGTGCCACCCGTGACCAGGGATGCGGAGGTGGCTCCCGTGTTCCACAGGTAGGTGGCGCCAGGGGTGGGGGCCTGCAGCAGCAATTCCTCGCCAGGACAAATGGACAGGTCCTGTCCCAGGTTCACGAGCGGTACCGCGTTGTAACCCACGGTGATGGCATCCTCCACGGAACAGCCCTGCACCGTGGCGACAAGGGAATAGGTGCCGGCCGTTGAGATCGTGCGTCCGGCGATGGTGGTCCCATCCTCCCAGAGGTAGCTGGCGCCAGCGAGCGTGCCGTCGAGGAACAAGGGCTCACCTTCGCACAAGGTGGTGTCAGCACCAAGGTCCAGCACGCCCGGGTCGACCATCGTCACCGTGATGGTGTCGGAAACCTCACACGCTCCCTGCGCCACATTCACCCAATAGGTGCCTCCCGTTGCTGTTGTGATGGCGGACGAGGTCGCCCCACTGCTCCACATGTACTGGCCTCCCGGGATGCCCGCATCAAGCGTGATGGATGTGCCCTGGCACAGCTGCACATCAGGACCCAGGTCCAGCGCATCGGGGCTGAGCACGGTCACTGCAACGGTATCACGCGCGACGCATGCGGCAAGTTCCACGGCCACACTGTAACTGGCACTGCTGCCGACCGTGATGGTGGGAGTTGTGGCGCCCGTATTCCAAAGGTGGCTGGCTCCGGGATACGAGGCGTTGAGGGTGATGTTCGCCCCTTCGCATATCACTTGGTCGGGGCCGAGTTCCACCGAGGGCATGGGGTTCACCGTCACCAGTAGCGCATCGGACACGGTGCAGGCACCCTGGATCACCTGCACGCTGTAGGAGCCGGTGGAGTTGACGGTTATGGATCCACTGGTGGCACCGGTATTCCACAGGTATGTTGCCCCCGGTACGGTGGCATCAAGGGTCACGACGTCCCCTTGGCACAGCACTGCATCGGGTCCAAGGTCCACCGCGGGGGGGGCGCTCACGCTCACGTTGGTGGAGAATGTCACGGGACAGTTGTTCAGCGTTACCGTCACCGAATATGGACCGGCTGTGGAGGTGCTGATGGTGGGGGTGGTCGCACCCGTGTTCCAGAGGTAGGTTGCACCCGGAGCGAAGGCATCGAGCACGGTGGTGGTGCCTTCGCAGATGGTCTGGTCGGGGCCAAGGTCAACAGCCGCAACCGCGTTCACCGTGACGTTCACCGTGTCGGTCGCGCTGCATGCTCCCTGGAACACCTCCACGCTGAACGAGCCGGAGGTGTTGACAGGGATGGTTGGTGTGGTTGCACCGGTGTTCCATAGGTAGGTGGCGCCGGGCACTGTGGCATCGAGCACGACGGACCCGCCCTGACACAGCACCACGTCGTCACCCAGCTCCAGAGTCGTCGGGCTCAAAACGGTCACCTGCACTTGGTCTGTGAAGGAGCATCCGTTGAGTGCGGCTGTGACACTGTACAGCCCGCTGGTGCTCACGGTGATGCCGGGGGTGGTGGCACCCGTGTTCCAGAGGTACGTTGCCCCCGGCACCTGAGCGCCCAGTGCAGTTGACTGTCCGGGACACAGCACCCGGTCCGGACCAAGTTCAAGCACAGGAGCCGGGTTCACGAAGACGTTCACCGCATCGGTCACGGTGCAGGCCCCTTGGAGCACCTCCACGCTGAACATGCCGACGGTGCTTGCGGTGATGGTGGGGGTGGTTGCACCTGTGTTCCACAGGTAGGTGCCCCCCGGAACGGTTGCATCCAGGGTGACGCTTCCGCCCTGGCAGATGGTGGCATCTGGTCCCAGGTCGATGGTCTCCGGGGTGGCGTAGGAGACCGTGACAACATCCCCGACAGTGCATCCGTCCGGGTTGGTGGCCACAACCGAATAGTTCCCCGCGGACACCACGGTGATGGATGCATCCGAAGAGCCCGTGCTCCAGACTGCCTCGGACCCATTGGGTGCGGTGAGCGTGAGCGTCTGTCCCGGGCATAAGGTGGTATCGTTGCCCAGATCAACGGGCGGAAGGGGCGACAGGAGCACGTTGATGAGGTCGGCATCGGTGCAGTTGCCCTGTGTCACCGTTACACCGTAGGAGCCGGAAGAGCTGACGGTGATGCTGGGTTGGGTGGAACCCGTATTCCAGAGATAGGTCGCGCCCGGCGCTGTTGCGTCCAACACCAGTGCGGAACCTTCGCAGATCACGGCGTCGGGTCCCAACTGGATGTCCTGGGGCGTGGCGTAACCCACGTCGATCAGATCCTGCGCAGTGCACCCATTGCCGTCGGTGAGCACGATGCCGAACGTGCCGGGCCCATCCACGAGAAGTGTTGGCCCGGTGGTGCCGTTCGACCAGAGGTAACTGGCGCCCGCCTGTGCAGCGTTCAGTACCAGCGTTTGTCCGGGGCACATGATGGTATCCGCGCCGAGGTCAACCGTGGAGGCCGGGTGCACACCCACCGTTACATTGTCCGTGGCCGAACAGTTGTTGGCCGTCACCACAACGGAGTAGGCCCCCGGTCCCGCAGCGATGACGGCAGTGGTCTCTCCCGTGCTCCATTGATAGAATGCACCGGTCACCGTGGCATCAAGGAGCGTGGCCTCGCCCGGGCAAACGAGTGCGTCCGGGCCAAGGTCGAAGGCAGGCAGTAGGGTTGTGGATACGATCACCGCATCGCTTACCGTGCAACCATTGAGGGTTACATCCACGGTGTAGGTGCCGGAGCTGTTGACCGTGATGGTATCGGAGGTGGCACCGGTGCTCCATAGGTAGGATGCCCCCGGTACGTTCACACCCAACGTCGTGTTCGTTCCGGCACAGATGGTCCGGTCGGGACCGAGATCGACGATCGGTAGCGGGTGGTGGGACACGGTCACGGCATCGTTCGACGAGCAACCGTTCAAGGTCACCTGAACGCTGTAGGTGCCCTGGGTTGCAGCATTGAGCGTGGCTTCCGTGGATCCATCCTGCCAGAGGTATGTTGCGCCGGGAACCGAGGCATCCAATGACACCACCGTCCCCGGACATACCGTGACATCCGGTCCAAGGTCGAAGAACGGATACGGGTTCACCACCACGCTGGCATTTTCGGTGGTGGTGCAGTTGTTCACCGTCACGTTCACACTGACCTGCCCTGATGCGACTGCGGTATAGGTGGCACCGGTGCTCCCGTCGTGCCATAGGTAGGATGCGCCCTGTGTGGTGGCGTCATACGTCACCTGGTCACCCTGGCAGAGCGTGGCGTCCGGGCCTATGTCCACTATGGGGAATGGGTTGTACACCACATCCACTGCGTCGCTTGCGAAGCAATTGTTCTGGAAGACGGTGACGCCGTAGGTTCCTGGTGCGCTGACCGTGAGCGTTGAAGCGCTGCTGCCATCATTCCATCCGTAGAGGGCACCGGGTTGGGTGACATCAAGTACGACTGTCTCACCCGCGCAGAGTTGGAGGTCCGGTCCCAGGTCAACGACCGGCAATGGATCGTAGGAGACGTTCACGGCATCGTAGTTGGAACACCCGTTGGCCGAGACGGTAACCCCGTAGATGCCCGATGTGGACACTTGTGAAGAGGATGCCGTGCTACCGTCAAGCCACTGGTACGATCCGCCGGGTGTGGCCGCATCGAGCACGATGGTCTGGCCATCGCACAGCGTGACGTCCGGACCCAGGTCTGCCGGGGGAAGGGGCGTCACGTTCACGGTCACATCGTCGCTCAGCACCACGGTGGAACGGATATCCACGTCATCAAAACCGAAGTCGTTGCCAATGCCCCACCCGGATGATACCTGGATGCAGAATTCGGCTGTGGTCAGCCCGGCCGGGGCCGTCCATGTCAGGTTGAAGTTCTGCCACTGGCCCTGAGCCACGGGGGGCGTGTGCTCAAGACCGGTCCACACATTGTTCACGAACCAGGCGAGCACGGGTGGGTTTGATATGGAGAGCGATACGGCGCGGAAACTGATGGAGTAGGTCTGTCCGGGACACACATCGATGGTCCTGCACCAGAACCGCCAGCCCGAATGCATCCAACCGGCATTCACCATCATGAACGGGCCATTGCCCGTTCCGGAGAATTGCGGGTGATACAGGGCGGCGTTGGTCCCGATCCAGTAATTCCCTTCGGTGGTAAGCGGCGTGCCGTAGTTGAACATGGTATTGAAGCCCATGTTGCCACTGCTGAAATTGCCATTGGTGACCAGGTTGCCGGTGGGATAGGAGACCTGGCAACTGTAGGTTCCGGCATTGCTGACCGTGATGCTCTGGGTCGTTTCACCGGTGCTCCAGAGGTGGTTGGAA
>JBIJDX010000269.1:0-3183 GCA_044343855.1 Flavobacteriales bacterium | reverse complement strand
CTGTTGTGCGACGGTGGTTCCTGTGGGTGTGTGGGGCGGGGCTGCTGCTTAACCTCGGGGCGCGCCTGACCACCGGTTACAGCCTTCCCACGGGGATCGTACGCCCCTTCATTGATGTGGTGCTGCCCGCCCTTGTCAACGGAAATACAGGCGGCACATGGACCGACCTCCTGCACCTTGGGCCTGTGGCCGGCGCTGCGGGCTTCATGGGTGCCCTGGCGCTCACCATTCGCTGGGGCCTGCGCGCACTGAACACGGCACATCCCTGAACCATGCACCTTTTCCACTGCCCCCTGCCCGAGCTGCAGGTTGCCGAACTCCCGGAGGAGGAGGCCCATCATGCGCACCATGTACTACGGCTCAAGGTCGGCGACCCCGTGGGACTGCTTGACGGGTTAGGCGCCCTGGCCCATGCAACCATTACGGACTGCGGTAAACGCGGCGTGCGGGTGCAGGTCATATCGGTGGAACGATCGGCCGCTGAACGTAACCACCCGATCCACATCGCTGTGGCACCCACCAAGACCGCCGATCGCTTCGAATGGTTCGTTGAGAAGGCCGTTGAGGTCGGCGTGGATCGCATCATACCCGTGGTGACCGAGCGAACCGAGCGCACACGGCTGCGGGTGGAGCGGTTGGAACGGGTTGCCGTCAGCGCCATGAAGCAGAGCCGCCGCCGCTGGTTGCCGCACATCGCGCCACTGACCCCGTTGAAGGCGTTGCTCGCGTCCGAGCTGCCCCCCCGGCGGCTCTTCGGTTGGTGTGAAGGGCGGCACCGCCCCCTGATGAACGCCTACCGCACGGACACGGGAACCATCGTGCTCATCGGTCCGGAAGGGGACTTCAGCGCTGCCGAGGCCGAACAAGTGCGCGCCTCGGGCTTCGAAGCGGTGTCCATCGGCACTTCCCGCCTGCGCACCGAGACCGCAGCGCTTGCGGCCTGCACGTGGATGAGCCTGGCGCAGCAGCGCGGATGAACCCGCCCCACCCGCCAGACCAGTACCTTCGCACCATGGTCCGCGCCCTCGCGTTGCTCCTCGTTCCGCTCCTCGGCATGCGCGATGCGCGCGCCCAATCGGCGTATCAGCTGGCCGTGCTGAAGTACAGCGGCGGCGGGGACTGGTACGGCAACCCCACCGCCGTGCCCAACCTGGTGAAATTCTGCAACAGCAGGCTCGGAATGAACATCAACCCCGATGTGCCGGCCGTGGAGGTGGGAAGCCCGGACCTCTTCAACCACCCCTTCGTTCATATGACGGGCCACGGCAACGTGACCCTGAGCCCACAGGAGGTGGACAACCTGCGCGGCTACCTCATTGCCGGTGGTTTCCTGCACATCAGTGACAACTACGGGATGGACCCCTATGTGAGGCCGGTGCTCGCTCGGTTGTTCCCCGAACTGGAACTGGTGGAGTTGCCATTCGCCCACCCCATCTACCATCAACAGTTCGACTTCCCCAACGGGCTGCCGAAGATCCACGAGCACGACGACAAGCCTCCCCGCGGCTATGCGTTGATCTGGGAGGGCCGTGTGGTGGTGTTCTACGACCTTGAGTGTGACCTGGGTGACGGCTGGGAGGACGCCGAAGTACACGGCGACAGCGAGGCGTTGCGCACAAAGGCCTTGCAGATGGGGGCCAACCTCGTGCGCTATGCGTTCGGCGCCCCACCCGACCAATGAGCCGGCAATGAACGCGTGCCTTGCCGCCCGGCGAACAGAGGTGGACCCGGTGCGTTATCTTCGACCAACAGTTCCAACCATGCACATGGATCTCCTCCGTCTCGGCCTGGCTCTCGCGATAGGGGTCGGAGCCGTCTCCCACGGCACTGCGCAGAACGCCTACCTGACCAGCAATGGCATCCCACGGTATATCAGGGCCGGCCAGGACCTGCCGATCATTGCCCGTGTGCGCAACGCAGGTACAACGGCGTTCTTCACGTTCACTGTGAAATGGCGGCTCAACGGGGGTGACGTCCAGACCATGAACCCGTTCACCGTGGGTGGCAATGGCATCATCAACAACTCCTATTGGGAGGTGAACCACCCTGTTCCGCTGAACACCACGCAGGGCCCGAGGACGCTGAAGGTGTGGGTGGACGTGGCGGGCGAAACGGACCGTACCAACGATACGCTGACCTACACGTTCACGGCACTCGACACCTGGGCGGACAAGGCAGTGCTGCTCGAGGTCCGCACCGAGTCCTGGTGCCCGGTATGCCCGCCCTGCAACAGCACCACCAACCTGCTGGATGATGATCCCATGCAGGCCGTTGCCAAGTTCCATTTGAGCGATGCGTTGGACGACTGCGCGGAATGCATCACCTATTTCGGGCAGTACGGCCAGGTGAACACCCCTGCGGGCATCTTCGAGATGGGCGACCTTGGCACATCGGTGATAGGTCCCAACCACAGTGCGTGGGCTGCGGAATTCGCCCAGCGCCGCACGGGGGTATCACCCGTTGAACTGGGCATCAGCTCCAGCCTCAACAACACCACACGGCAATTGACCGTATCGCTCACTGCAACCTACACCTACAGTTTCTCCGGAACGCACAAATTGAACGTTTACCTCTTGGAGGACAATGTTGCCGGGCCGCAAACGAACGCGCCGACCAACTACCTGCACCAGGGCGTCATGCGTGCCATGCTGGGCGGGGCGAGCGGTAGCACGGGCATCATCCCGAACACTCCCGTGGTGGGCACCCCCTACACCGCGAATTACACCTACACGGTGCCTGCAGGCTACGACCTGGCCAACCTGCGCCTCATCGGGGTGGCGGAGCACAGTACCGGTGCGGCGAACGGAAGGCATACATTGAACGTGCTCACCGGCCCGGCGTCCGGGGTGGGCATCACGGAACCGGGTCTTGCAGGCAATGGTCTCCGTTCACATCCCTCACCCTTTGCGGACCAACTGCAGCTCCGTGTGAACGATGCAGAGGGCCCGGCCACGGTGGAGCTCATCGGCATGGATGGCCGCGTGGCCCTGACAGGCACGATCCGGTTCTCAGGCGGAGAAGGACGCTGGGACCTGTCCACTGCTGCGCTTGCCGAGGGCAGCTACCTGCTGCGTGTGGGCATCGGCGGTCGCACGCTGATGCAGCGGACGCACCATGTGAAGCGCTGATCCGGCGCCCGCTGCCCGGCATGCGCGATAGGCCCGCGGACGCTACCTTTGAAGC
>JBIJDX010000303.1:0-10350 GCA_044343855.1 Flavobacteriales bacterium | reverse complement strand
ACAGTTACATGGGCAAGCGGGCGCTGGCCAGCTGCTGGTTCCTGGTGCAGGGGTGAGCGCGTGCAACGGCGCCCCAAAGGGATGTGCGAAACTGCATACTGGCCGGGCGCAGCCCACTAGCCCCTAATCTTCCGGATCCGGATGGACCAACGCGGCATCGGGAGGGCCGTTGGCTACGTTTGCCTCCTTGCGGATGGGGTATCAGCCCCGCTGGTGGACGTCAAGGATGTCATCGGCAACATAACGCAGGCAACCTAATGAACGCTTCGTTTGCAAGTGACCGATCCGATGGGCGTAGAGATCAATAAATGTTGTTCGGTCATTACACAAAATGATATATTCGCTTCCCAAGCATCCTCCAATGAAACCCCCTCAGCGCCAAGCCCCCTATTTCGCCCTACTGATGTTGCTCACCTTCGGACTGGTTCTTGTCGGCTGCAGGAAAGAGGAGGAGGCCGACCCATGTGAGGGGAAGTTCTGCTTCAATGGAGGAACCTGTGTGAATGGCACCTGTGTTTGTGCAAACGGTTATACGGGATCCGATTGCTCCGTGGCACCGGATGTATGTGCCGGCATCACGTGCTTCAACGGCGGATATTGTGCCAACGGCGCATGCGTGTGTCCCCAGGGGTACACCGGAGCCAACTGCAGCCAGCAAGTAACTCCCAGTGCGATACGCGTTAATTCCGTCCGCGTTACTTCGTTCCCTGCTACTGACAACGGCGCAGGCTGGGACCTTACCAGTGGACCGGACATCTTCCCTGAGATACGACTGGGAACAACCAGCATCTGGACGAACCCGACCTTCGTACAGAATGCAAACCCCGCCCAAACCCACATCTTCAACCCAAGCCCGACCTTCAACCTGAACAGCCCCTCAAGCCAGTACACCATCTACCTGTGGGACTACGACGACTTTGATGCGAACGATTTCATGGGTGGTGTGAATTTCACGCCATACTGGTCAGGCAACGGCTTCCCCACCACCCTTACCCTGGCGCCTGCCGGTTCCGATGTATCGTTCACATTGAACGTATCCTACATCTGGTGATACTGGCCATGCCATATGTAATGGGATCGAGCCTCGTCGGAAATGGGCCAAGGGGAACTGTTGTTGGAAGAAATATTATGTCATACCCAGGGCGTTTAGAACATTTTTTACCGTGACCTGCGTCGTAAATCGTGGTAATCGCTTGAATTGCTTTCAAATGCCCCGGATCAACGCACCAACCGTTTATGCAACAGCCGCCCGCCCTGCCAGGGCCAAACTATTCATGAACAGATCGATGCGCCATCTGTCGGTTCTGCTTGCGCTCTTGAGCCTTGCGGGTTGCAATGTCAGCCCATCCGAACCGGCCGAACTCATCATCGGCAATTGGAGGTTCCTGGAACTGGACCTCCCGAGTTCTGTGCGCGACCGCCTTGAAAGCCACGAACGGGCACAGTTTGCCCAAGTGCAGATCCAACTCCAGATGATGCATTACAGCTTTTTCAACGATGGCACGTATTCGCTTGACATGAAGGCGGGGGAGGATTTCAGTGAGAACATGGAGCGGGGAACCTATCGACTGATCAATGATGGCACTGTCCTTATCACAGAGCATACTGACGAAAGGACGCAAGAGAGCAACAACTCGGAATTGAAAGTGCTGCGCCTATCTGCGGACACCCTGGTGGTCGGCGATGGTAACAAGAATGCCAGCATGGTGTTCCTGCGCAGCAAGTAAGGACGGTATTCACCGCCCCCCCCCCTACCCCATGGCCCGGCTGCTGTTCCGGTAACGCAAATCGTTCGAGGAACACGCTATGATGCTCTTAAGCCGTACAGGTGACACGAAAATCCCAACCCGTGGCACGCACGACAACCACTCGGGCCATACCTCCAGAAGACCTTACCGGGCCCATCAACACGGTCGAACAAGTGGAGAAGCTTGTACAGGCCCTGTGCGGTCAAATTCGCACGTCAGAGGACAAGGTACGGCTGGAGCTTGAAGGACTGTACCGCATCAGGAGTCTGCGCATGCAGCTCCACTTCAAACAGGCCTTTGCAACCACTGCCGGCAAGATCAAGCTGGAGACAGTGCACAAATTGCCGCGTGCGAAAACAAAGAAGCCGGAACACCCGAAAGGCCCTCCCCCAGTGCGCCTGCCAAAGGAGGAGTATCTCAACAGAATGCTGGGTAAGCCGCTCTCCCTAATAGCCGCAAGGACCGACAAGGACGTCAACGAACTCCTCCACGTCATTCGACCGCACGGCAACGCGGACAAAGACAAACGGACGCTGCTGCGCCCACACCACATACCGCTGCTGCTGAACCTCTTTCCGGAAGTGATCGACGAGGAGGTGGCGAAACGAACCATCACTGGTAATGGGGTCAACGATGTAAGCTCTCCAAGCAAGATCCTCATGCACAGGAACCGCGCCAGACCAGGTAAACCGGGCAACTACTTCAAGCTGCTCTTCAATCGATCCAAGTACTGAAGCGCAAGCTTTGGTCCAAGGGTG
Source organism: Flavobacteriales bacterium (assembly GCA_044343855.1). GTDB lineage: Bacteria > Bacteroidota > Bacteroidia > Flavobacteriales_F > PHOS-HE28 > PHOS-HE28. The sequence goes on along the minus strand of JBIJDX010000303.1, from coordinate 7,844 downwards.
TATTCCAGGTTCGGCTCGCGCACAGCGATGTGGCTGATGTCCGGCTCATCATCGCCGCACGCCGCCCGTTCAAAGGTGGACATGCTCAGCTGGGGCCATTCACTGGCAGGCAGGTCCTCGGTGGTTACCGAGATGTTGAACTCGTCCTTCAGTTCCATCTCCAGCTGCGCTGTTGTACCTGCCGAACACCTCGTCCAACATTTGCGCAGCGAAGGACTCCCGCTCCCGTTCGCGGCGACCTACCCCATGGCCAGGCTTCTGTTCCGGTAGCGCACGTCGTCCGTGACCTCCGCACCGAACCACGCGGGCGGCTGGAAGGATGCTGCAGTATCGGCATCGGCGAACTCCACCTCGGCGATCGCCAGCGGCGCCAGACGTCCCTGGTAGCGGTCCAGCTCAATGGTGTGGCCCGCGTGCTGCAGGGTGTGGCGCACCTTGGTGAGCGAGCGGCCTGCAGTGGCCGGCATCTCCCAGCATCTGCTCGTTTTCGAACGTATCAAGGACACGTGGTTCCACGTTCCCCCGCACCTGTTCCAGGGGGCTTACACATGCAGGGTGGCCGACTTGGCAGGTGTAGCGGTGGGCATCAGGGGTTGCGGTTCACGGATGCTTCGAACGCCTTTACAGTGTTGAGGATCTCATCGAACGAAGGGCGGTCGCCGAAGATCATCTCCTCGCCCATGGCGTCATAGTCGTTCGTCCAATAGTTCATGTGATCGGGATGGGGCATCACCCGCAACGATCCGAGCTTCATGGTGTCGAAATGGCCCCATGAGCTTTTGAAAAAGGCCTCGCGTTGTGCCACTATATCGGGCAGCAGTTCGGGCACCGTGGACAGGGCCGCATCCAGCAAAGCCGCATTGCTCAATAAGGCCCACAGGTCGTAGTAATGGCGGGCCAGTCGCTGGCGTCTCGGCTTTGTATGCGGCCGATGATACTCCTCGTGGAGCAGCAACGTCTTCTCCCAAAGTGTGCGCACAGGTGAAAGTGTTCGGACCGTCACCTCGCAGGGTGGAAGTCGACCCTGAAGCGCATCGTACACATAGGGCTTGACCTGTCGCTTCTCATTGGGCCAATTGTCAGCCCTGGCCACCAGTTCCAGTTTCACTATGGGGTTCACATAGCCACCAGCTCCGAACACAGCGGGGTAAGTGAAAAGCAGGGCATTACCTTCCGGTGTCCCCTCTTCAGGCGCCAGGTCCAGCGACCATCCCGTGGCACCGAGTTCCTGCCCAATGGAGACCTGCAGTGCAGGCATGAGATCCTCGCGCAATGCCTCGCTGCTCTTTGCGATCAATCGCTGCAGCCAGCGGTTCTTTGCCCTGTTGCTTTCCGCTTCCTTCAATGGCAGTTCATCCGTGAAGCCAAGGAAGGGCCGGTCAACCACCAGGTCGATATCCTCCGAGAAGCGTTTGAGCAGCCCGTAGGCCTTGGATAGCGAGGTACCGCCCTTGAAGGTGAGGTGGTCCTTCCAACCGGGCAGGGCGAAGAGCTTCTCCAGGGTCCAACACACCCAGAAGTCCTTTTCCACGCTTACCGCAGCGATGCGCATGCGGGTGGCGGTCTCCTGGAAGACCTGCCCCCGTTCGCGCGGCTGCAGGGCGATGATCTCCTTCATGGCTGCGGTGTATGGGGTTCCTGCGCCAGGCGGCGCATGATGTCCGCGATCCAGGCTGGCGCGGCCTTCAGGTCCTTGAGAAGCTCCTGCCGGCCCTCGTAGGGAATGCGGCTGCGTAGCAGCTTGTATTCGCGATCGCCGGTGTTGGTCCGGCCCCAGTGGCGCAGGGCTTGGATGACCAGTGCGCCGATGCGCGTGCGGGTGGCCAGGAAGCGGGAGCCCGTGTTCTTCAGCACCACCTCCACATCGCCCACACGCACGGTGCGACCGGGTCCATCGGTGAGGTACACCATGCGCATGGGCACCTGTTCGGTAAGGCCCAACAGGTTGGCGGCATGTGCGCCGGTGGGTGCCAGGGCATGGCCCTCCTGCTCCAGTTTGGTGCGCAGGGTGCGCTCCACATCGGGTGCCAGGGTGCCGATGAGCGGATGGGCGGCGGGCACATCATAGAGCCCGCGCCCCACGCGGCGGATGGTGCCGGCACGGCAGTGGCGCATAAGGGCGAGCCCCACGGCATTGCGCGTGCCGAGGTCCAGGAAGTCCTTCGGACCGAACACCACGCCGGGTCTCTTCCGCCGGATGCGGGCCAGGACCTGACTGTCGATGGATCCGCTGTGCTTGCCCATGGCCGTTCTTATTTGAAGCAAATAACACTACAAATATATTTCAAAAATAGGACCAGATAGCCCGTTGGAGCTTCCTGCGATGGGCCGAAGCTCCGGATGGCGATGGCCAGGTCTTATCCCGCTGAACATCATGGCATTGGATGTTCATTAAGGGACGGGCACCCCGCATGCCACCGCCTACCCCATGGCCAGGCTTCTGTTCCGGTAACGCACATCGTCCGTCACCTCCGCACCGAACCACGCGGGCGGCTGGAAGGATGCGGCAGCATGGGCATCGGCGAACTCCACCTCGGCGATCGCCAGCGGCGCCAGACGGCCCTGGTAGCGGTCCAGCTCAATGGTGTGGCCCGCGTGCTGCAGGGTGTGCCGCACCTTGGTGAGCGAGCGGCGCGCAGCGGCCGGCCAGTGCGCATCGAACACCGCCTGCGGCACCGCGCACTCCAGCTCGGTGCGCTGCAGACCGTCGCCCTGCTTGGTGGTGAGGTAACAGCGCCCCGCCCTGCTCCGCAGGCGCACCTCGGTGCCATCCGCATCCACCGCCAGATAGCCCTGCAGGATGCACTCCCCCTCATCAGCCAGGGGCGGCAGCACGGGCACCAGCCAGCGGCGCTCGATCTCAGTGGGCATGGGGTGAAGGTAGGGGCGGCGGAGCGACCACAAGTTTCATCTGGAGATCGCGGAGATGGCGGGGAAGTGGTGCTGCGGCTGGAGGGCTTTTCGCGATCAGGCCGCTTACATTAGCCGCTTCCCTTCCGGATGCCATCCAGATAGGCATTCAAGGCCCCAGCCACCATACGCCGACGCTCCTCCAGGAAGCGCTCGTATTGGTCCAGCTTCAGTAACCGCTCCTCGGTGGGTATGGCCTGAGCAAGGAAAGCACCGGGGCCATGCTTTTCGATCAACTCGGAGATGTACCTGGCAGGCTCGGTCGTCATCAACTTTCGGTTGGTATGACCGCCGATGAAGGCCAGGTTGCAGATGTCGTTGATAAGGCCGGACTTGAAGCCCAGCTCGCGCAAACGGGCCTTGGGGAAGATGTGGTGGAACTGAAGTTGATGTTTACGACTTTGCTGCGCCACGGCGATGGCGCCTTGGGTGAACCAGTCCTTTGCGCCGTGGGCACGGAACACCAGGAACATGGTGCGGAACAGGCCGCTCCGTGGATTCCGGCCGGTGAGGTCAGCAGGCTGGATATCCAGCCGACCGAATTGCACCGAAAGGTTGTTGAGCAGTTGGTCCAGGTCAGGACCTTCATTGCTGTTTATTGCCGCAAGGTCCTGGTTCAGCAGGCTTTCCGATGATCCACGGGAGTAGCGGCCCTTGACATTCGCCATCAACACCCAATAGCACAAGTGCCTCTCCTCGGCAGGGCTCAAGTGCTCCTGGCGATCAAAGAGGCACGCCAGTGCGATGAGCAGAAATGGGGACGACAGCATGGCCGGATGGTCAATACCTGCATTGTGCTTCAGGAAGTCAATGGCGCGGTCAAACGACTCAGTGGAGCGCTTCCAGTGCAACTGGAAGGCATTCTCCCTGATGCTGCCGATGCTGTTGAACTTGCTCTGCCCCGTGATCTGCGACACCAGGTTCTTCACCAACGTGCCGTGCTCCACGGGGAACCGTGCCTCGGCGCAACGATCCGCATAGGCGTTGAAGTGGTCCAACGCATCGCGCCACTTGGCCGTTATCTGGGCCATGGCCAGATCGCTGCTGCGCAGTTTGGCGCCAAGCGAATTCACCCGCACGAAGATGTCGGTCACCTCCTCGTAGCTGAGATCCTCATCCAGCACGTGTATGTTGTAGGTGTAATCCTTGATGCGGCGGAGCTGCTGCAGCCGGGAGCTATACTTCTTGTGCCGCGGGTCGCGCAGGCTTTCCACACCCAGGCTCTCCAGGATATCCGCGTCGTGTGAATCGCTCTGCAACACCTCGGTGACCGATACCCAATGGGGCTGTTGGCGCAGCCGCTTGGATGCCACCACGAAGGTGAGCTTCTTCATGCGCGAGTTCAATTCATCTTCGTCCACATCGCCATCATCCTCGCTCAGCAGGCCGTCATCATCCTCCTGCTCCTCATCATCCTCCCCATTGTCCGCGTCATCGTCCACCTCGGTAGACAATTCCGACTTGTCAGGGTGGTCCAGGTTGAAGAGTATGTCCAGCGGCTTCTTCCGGCCGCGCACAAAAAGGGGATCACCCCGAAGGATCGCGGATAGCGAGGTGATACGTTGCTGGCCATCCAGCAGCAACTGGTAGTCACCGCTGTGCTCCTTATCCTGTGCAATGGCCATGTCGCGCACAGGTACCGGATCGCGATTCGCCCACACCAGGATAGTACCACTGGGATAGCCCCGGTACAGACTGTCCAGAAGGTCCCGCACCCGCGTAGCGCGCCAAACATACTTCCGCTGCATGGCAGGCAGGCGCAGCTGCTTACGCTGCACCATCTTCACCAGCCCCTCAACGCTTTCCTTGTACTCACCCATGGTCGTGTATTTATGGACGGTTCCACCCTTCAAAGAACTATGCCCAAACCATATGTCATGCTATTTCTCACCGTATCGTAATACGATTGTATGGCTACCTTTTTAAAATTATAAATTCCACCAATAGTAAAACCTAATTTGGTTGTGTTTTTTGACTCTACACTGAAATATCCTATGTAAAAATCTGTATAATTATGTATAGAAATACCTGAAATCGAACTAAAACCCTTATTATCTCCTTTGATATTGTACGTCAAAGCACCTTGCGTAGAAAAATGCATCGGGTCGTTCTCCCCCCAACCCGTATAGGCCAGTTCGATCAAGTACCCCAATTGCGTGCTGGATCGGTGAAGGTATTTTTGAAACTGAAGCCCCAACGTCCTCAATTTGAGATCGTGAATAACGAAAAGGGTTGAATAGCCCGGTGTATGGACCCATGTGCCAGCAGAGCTATTATAGTTGTTGAATGTAGGCACCTGAATTCTTGATGGCCTTGCGACCACTTCTGTTCCCGTATCATACAAACCGATATAAGGACCATTAGTTGAACCATCGCGGGTGCAGTCCTCGCGCACATTGCTCCAGCAGATGCAGCAGGGCTTGCGGCCCATGGTCACCTGAGCATATTCCGAATCCGTATAGTTGATCGCACCGTTGCAACTCCGCAAGCCTGAGCATGTTGATGAGCTGTGGAATGCGTAGGCATAACTGCCCATGCACACGTAGACCGTTTGGGAGGCCTCATGGTCGTGAGGTGCCGATAACTGCGCATGACCGCTGAACCAGATGAAAACTGCTGCTGCAACGATCAACCAGCGTGTCACGGCAATGCGTCCAGACCATTCAGCATAAGAACCCATGGGCTTGCTCTTTGTGGATCAACAATCAAGCTTGTCGCGCTCAGCGATCTGCTTTTTCCGTGGGAAGTTGTTCATCGCGCAGTCCTGCGTGGTCTTCATGCCCCCATCTGCTGCTTCGCCTCAATGCTCAACGTGGCATGCGGCACCAAGCGCAGTCGCTCCTTGCTGATAAGCCTTCCCGTGACACGACAGATACCGTAGGTCTTCTGTTGGATGCGCAATAAGGCATCCTCGAGGTGCTTGATGAACTTCTTCTGACGCTCGGCAAGTTTTGCGGTCTCTTCGCGGCCCATTGGCTCGCTGCCATCATCCATCAGCTTGAAAGGAGGACTTGTATCGTCAGTACCGTTATTAGCAGTGCTGGCCAGTGTCTGCTTCAGTAGTTCGTAGTCTTTGCGGGCAACGTCCAGTTTCTTCTCAATGAGTAATTTGAACTCGGCGAGCACCTCGTCGCTATATCTCGGCGCATCAGAATTCGTTGGGTCAGGCTTTTTCAGGGTTTCCGTTGTTGCATTTTTTTTGTTCGTGACTTGATCATTTATTTTCCCTGGTGATTCATCGTATCTGTTTTTAGATAAGCTTCCTTCGAATTTATTATTGTGTTTGTGAGGTGTTTTTATCGAGCCGATCTCAGCCGTTCGTTCTTCGGCATTTCGATTTATACCGATGAAAAGGCCATTCACATCAATGAACACAGCAGGCCCCAGGATCTTATACATGTGGGGCCTGATCTGGACTCTACCCATATCACGCATAAGTTCACCCATGGACTTCCATTCCATCGGTTTTTTCCCCTTGTAGATTGATTTTCCGCGCACAAGTTCCGTCAGGCGTTCTTGGGTGCGAACGGCTAAGCCCAGACTTATATCCGTGTAGAACAGATCCCTTGCCGTCAGGCTTTCAAATCGCAGAGCCTCAGTCGGGCTGTTATCTCCAGGCAAGAAAGCATCCGCCGATATAGGGGCAGGCGCGAGTACATATTCGTCCCATACCGTGTCGGTATTGAACAGGCCGAGCGATGCCGTCAGCGCATCGGATAGTTCTCCGGAGCTGCTAATGATCAACTCCTTTTTAGCGCGGGTCATTGCCACATACAGCTTGGATATCTCCCTGAACCATTCATCACGCGGAATACGCGGATCCGGGAAGACTTTCTTTCCACAATTGATGATGACCACGATGTCGAACTCGAACCCCTTCGATTGTTCAAGATCAGTAAGGAATATTGTGCGATCATGCAAGTCCTGTCCACCACTGAGGACTGGTAGTGACAAATATTTGCCAAGAGCATTCACCTCAAAATAGGTGAGCCCACAAATGGCAATACATCCTTTCTGATCGATGTTAAGATTCTGCCTTAAATAAGCAAGCGCATAGCCCAACTCCTCTTCAATTGAACCTGCCTGCCTCACGAAAGGTTTGCATCGGGAGTAGTTCGCATACTCGGGCTCAAGGAGGACAAATTCATCATCATTATATGTATTACGATCAACATTGCTCGAGAATACATGTGCAGCAGCCTCCAGTATCTCTTTGCTGTTCCTATAATTCTTCCTGATGCTCATGTAGTTCTGCGGCAGTATCCTGATGCCCGCTTCACCGAGCTTGTGGTGTTTGGTATGTACCTTTTGAGCGATATCGCCGCAGAGGAACAGGTCATTCTCGGCTGAAGTGACCAGCATGCGGATGAGGCGCAACTCCGTGGTCCCGAAATCCTGCAGTTCATCCACGAGAATACAACGGTAGCGAGGAGTTATCTTTTCTGAAAAGCGCTGAAGTGGACCAACCAGCCCCAAGTAATCGCACACTCCGACCGACCGCATCTTATCCTCCCATGCAAGCAGACTTTTCATTATCGCTTCGCGTTGTGCAGGTTGGATGCTCTCCACCCTGCCCTTGCGTTCAGCATTCATGTATGCCGTCCTTTCCGTAGGTGATAAGGCACTGCGCAGCCAGTCCAGTTCCTGTTTCAGATAAACTTGCGCCTTGATGCCGCGCGAGGTCAGCGAACGATGCAGCGGGAGTAGCACTTCTGCATCATTGTTATTCGCCTGGCACTGGTAAAACTCGCTCCACACCTGATCCACATCATCCAGGTCCTTGTGCGAGAATTGCGTGTATCCCTTCCGCAACAATGGGTCCTGTTCGAACTCAAGAAGCAACTCCCTGCTGAGGTCCCAGAAGGATTTCACCTCGATGAGCTCGCTTGGCAGCATCTCCGAACGGGATGCGACCGCCTTGGCCACCAACTCCC
>JBIJDX010000092.1:0-10375 GCA_044343855.1 Flavobacteriales bacterium | reverse complement strand
ATGGCTACGCCAGCGTGGGCGCCACCCGTGCCTGCCACATGAAGCTCAACAACTGGGCCGTGGCCAGCCAGGTACCCGCCAACGTGCTGATGAACGTGCGCGTGAGGCCCCGTGTCAACGGTGTCAATGGTGAGTTCGGCCCTGCATGCCGCCTGATGATCGATCCGGTGCGTGCCGCATGCCCCCTCACCAAGCTCATCGACGAGCCCGGCAACCAGTACTTCAGCTGCGGGGTCACCCGTCAATGGGGGCTGAGCAACAGCGTCATCGCCGCCCGTCCGGTGACCGGTGCCAACCGCTACCAGTTCCGTTTCCGCATCCCCGCCGAGGGCTTCGAGGTGGTCATCACCCGCACCACCTATCTGCTGCCGCTCAACTGGACCGCAGCCACCGGACTGCCCCTGCAGAACGGCAAGACCTACGAGGTGGATGTGCGCGTGAGCAAGGATGCCGGCCTCACCTGGTGCACCAGCAGCAACCCCTGGGGTGACATCTGCCTGCTCACCATCGGTGCACCGGCCCCCAGCGCCATGGCACTCACCGCAGGCAACACCGCCACCGAGCAGCTCAAGCTGTTCCCCAACCCCAACCGCGGTGACCTGATCACCTTCAGCCTCAGCGCTGTGGAGGAGGGTGTGAACACCGTGGCAATGGATGTCTACGACCTCACCGGCAAGCGCGTGATGACCCGCGTGATCCCCGTGGCCGGAGGGAACGTGAACACCACCGTGGACCTCAACGGTGAGCTCGCAGCGGGCATGTACACGGTGAACATCATCGCCGGTACCAGGTCCTACAACGAGCGCCTGATGATCCAGCCGTAAGGAAAACGTTCGCAGGCGCAGCGCCTGTCGATCGCCACGAAAAGGGAAAGCCCCGGACCATTGGTCCGGGGCTTTCTGCGTTCCGGACCTTGGTCAGCCCCCAGTATCGTGGCTAGTGTCGCAACCCGTAAGTTCCTTAACCATCTCCGCCCCTCTTTCACCTTCCTGCCGCGTTGGAACATTTCGTCATAGCGCCCGCTACGCCGTACATGTTCCGCCTTGCATGAAGGCGAAATAGTGGCAGACCTTCAGTGAACCAACTTACGGGTTGCGACACGAGGGACTAAGCCGGGATCGCGGGTCGGTAAATGCCTTCAGCCATGCCCTTCGCCGTTCAGGTCCCTGGGAAACGGTTCACCGGCCGTTCATCAGGGTAGCACCTCAAGAACAAGGCAGGCATTGAGGCGGTCCCGGTGGCTGGATCTACGGTGCGTTCGCGAGCAGGCCAAGCGGGCCTGGTAGCCCAAAGAGCCCATTAGACGTAGCGCACGCACGTTGCCCCGGAGGTCGGATACTCCTTGGATCAACTTTCGTCGACAATAAATCATCGTTCGCGTGATCATTTTGGGCATTCAGTCGAAGAATGGACTTGACACGGGCCCGGAGACCATTTTACATTCGCTCGACGGATTTCAAAAAAACAACGCACCAAGCATCGTTTTGAATCGTCCAAAGAACCGGCAAAACCAACCTACCTAGACCATGAAGCTATTCAACCCTTTCGGATCAGCCAGTCCCCCAGCCTGTAGAGGGCGGGTGCTGGTCACTGCCATATTGCTTGTGCTGGCCTTTGTCGGGCGGGTGAACGCCCAGGTGGCCACGGCCTACGGCTTCACCCAGAACAGTGGCACGTTCACCTTGAACACCAGTTCGGGCACCGTGCTTTGGAACAACGGCCTGTTCGGCACCTTCGATGACAACGTGAGCGCAGCGATCACCATTCCCTCCTTCACGTTCAACGGAACGGCGTACACCACCATGTTCGTCTCATCCAATGGATTCATCACGTTCGGAACGGCGCCCACCACTACCAACTTAACGCCGCTGAGCAGCACGGAGACCTACGCCCGTGCCGTTGCGGCATTTGGTGCGGATCTACGAAGCGCTCCTGGAGTTTTTACAGCCAACTCGGATGTCCGTTGGTTCACTGCGGGTAGTGAAGTGGTGGTGCAATGGCGAAATGTGCGGCGCTACGCCACCAGCACGAACATCTCCGAGCGCTTCAGTTTCCAGATCAGGCTGAACACCTCCAACGGACGTATCGTGTGCGTCTACTCCGGGATCACCAGCCTCAATGCGGTGGTCACCGACCAACCTGAGGTTGGTCTACGGGGACCGAACAACACATTCGCCACGAACGTGAACAATCGAACGGTGACCACGGCGAACAACTGGGCCACCAGCGCCGACGGAACGGCCGCTGCAAGCAAGTGCCGGTTCACCGCCACAGCTCCTGCCACCAACTTCGCGAACGGGCTTACCTATACCTGGATACCCTGCTCCGCACCTGCAGCGACCTTCACCGTGGTGGAGAACTGCGCAGGCCAGACATTCAGCGTTAATGCGAACGTATCCGCCCTGGGTGGTGGCGCCACCGCCACACTGAGCTACTCCCTGAACGGTGGCTCACCAACGGATGTATCCATTGGAAGCCTTGGAGTAACTACCGTTGGTCCGTTCCCGGTAACAGGCATTGTGAGCCTGACCTTATCCAGTGCTTTTTCGAACTGTGGTTCGATCAGCGCAACGGCCTTGAGCGCCTGCCCCGTGGACCTGGTCTGTGGCAATACGTTGAACGCCAGCCATTGCTACGGTAATAATGACAACCGCACGTTCACCTATACAGCGCCATCTCCGGAGACCGTGACCATCACCTTCATCGGTGGCACGATCGACCTGAACGACATCATCCGCATCTATGACGGCACGGACAACTCCGGTGCGTTGCTGGCCACCAGCACGGTGTCCAACCTGGCCGGTCTCACGGCCACATCCCAGGGGCAGTCGCTGTTCATGGAGATCGACACGGACCCCAGCAACAGTTGCGCAACAGGGCAGCAGGCCAGCTGGGACTTCGAGGTGAAGTGCACCCCGGCCTGCGTGAGCCCGGATGGTTCTGTGACGGTCATCACCGACTGCAATTCGCTCAGCTACTCCCTGGATGTGGAGGTGCTCTTCAGCGGCGATGCCCCCACGACCAACCTGTGGTACAGTGTGAACGGCGGCCCTGCGACCACCGTTCCGGGCCTTGTGGACTTCGATGTACAGACCATCGGCCCCTTCGCACTCACCAGCGTGGTGAACGTGCGTCTGCTGCACGCCGACCAGGCCATCTGCGATCGTAACCTCGGCAACTTCACGCGCAACCAGCTGTGCCCGCCGGCCAACGACCTGTGCGGCACGGCCACCACCCTCGGCGTGAACACCGCGGCCCAATGCCCTTCTGCCGGCACCATCGGATCCACCCTCGATGCGGGATCCGAACTTCCCTCGCCCGAATGTGCGGGCAGCGGCACCCTCGCCGATGTGTGGTACCGCTTCAACACCGGATACAACAACTCCCCGATCCGCGTGAACCTCAGCGCCCTCACCGCCGGCAGCTATGGCGCGGCGATCTACAGTTCCTGCGGCGGCAGCCCCATCAGCTGCAGCGCCAACAACCCGGCCTTCGTGGACCTGGTGAACGCAAGCGCCTACACGGACTATTGGGTGCGCGTGTTCACCAACACCTCCATCGGTGCTGCGGGAACCTTCCGCATCTGCATTTCCGCCACGCCCACGCCCAGCGCCTGCGGCCAGGTGGCCCGCGACCCCGGCGGTACAGGCAACTACGGCAACAACCAGAACGTGACCACCACCTACTGCCCCACCACGGCCGGACAGGCGCTCATCATGAGCTTCACCCAGTTCAACACGGAAGCCAATTTCGACTTCGTACGGGTCTACAATGGTCCCAGTACCTCATCCCCCCTCCTGGGCACGTTCAGTGGCACCACCATTCCTGGGCCTTTCACCAGCACCCATCCCACCGGTTGCCTCACGGTGAACTTCACCTCCGATGGTTCCCAAAACGCCTCGGGCTTCGAGGCCAACCTCACCTGCTGCGTGGCGCCGGCTCCCACGCTGAGCCTTACCAACAACGGTCCCGTCTGTGCGGGAAGCAACCTGCAGCTGAACTGCAATGCCGGAAGCGTGTTCTCCTGGACCGGCCCGAACGGCTTCACCAGCTCCGCCCAGAACCCCAGCATCAGCAACGCCACAACGGCCGCCACCGGCACTTATACGGTTACCGCCCGGAACGGGGCCAACGGATGCCCGACCTCCGCTACCACCAGCGCCGTGGTGAACGCTGTACCCGCTACCGTGAGCATCAGCCCGGCCGCACCGGCTGCCATCTGTGCAGGGAACTCCGTACAGCTCACCGCAAGCGGTGGCACCACCGCAGGCCAGGTGACCTCCGGTGGCACCGGCAGCACCACCGTGGGAAATACCACCGCATCCACGCTTGGCCCCAACCCGATGCAGAACTACTACGGTGGCACCAAGCAGCAGATGGTCTGGCGGGCAAGTGAACTGAGCAGCCTCGGTCTCACGGCAGGCAGCCAGATCAACAGCATCGCAGTGGACCTTGCAGCAGCCAACCCGGGCTATGGACTGACCAACTTCCGCATCAAAACCCAATGGAGCAGCAGCATCAACGCAGTGACCACCACACCGGTGAGCACCGGTTGGACAACGGTGTTCCCGGCTCAGACCGTAACCCCTCAGGTGGGCTTCAACACCTTCACGTTCTCCAGCCCGATCACATGGAACGGAACTGACAACCTGCTCGTGGAGTTCAACTACTCGAACAACAATGCAGGTGTGACAGGCACCTACAATACGGCCAACTATGCCACCGGGTTGAGCTTCAATGCCACATCGTTCTACCGGGCGGACAACGCCACGGTGACCGCCATCAACGGCTATGCGATGACGATGACCGCCGTATACAGCGCTCGCAACCACACCCGCTTCAGCATCACGCGACCTGCGGTGTGGACGTGGTCACCTGCAACGGGCCTTACCTCCACCACTGCAGGCCAGGTGAACGCAGGGCCTGCCACCACCACCACCTACACGGCTGCCAGCACCAGCGCGGCTGGCTGCACCCGGACCGCCTCGGTAACAGTGAGTGTGAACCCGCTCCCCGTGGTCACCTGTCCCACGAATAGCAGTGTGTGCGTCAGCGCCCCGGCCTTCGCCCTCAGTGGCGGCAGCCCCGCAGGAGGCACCTACAGCGGAACTGGCGTGAGCGCTGGCAACTTCAACCCGGCCGTGGCCGGCGTGGGTCCGCGTACCATCACGTACACCTTCACCAACGGCAACGGTTGCACCAACAGCTGCACCTTCCAGATCACCGTGAACCCCCTGCCCGTGGTGAGCGCGGGCAGCTACGGTCCGGTGTGCATCAACGGTGCGGCCATCACCCTGGGGGGAACCCCTGTGGGCGGCACCTGGAGCGGCACCGGTGTGTCCGGCAACAGCTTCAACCCCGCAGTGGGCACCCAGACCATCACGTACACCTTCACCAACGGCAATGGCTGCACCAACAGCGCCACCACCACCGTTACGGTGAACCCCCTGCCCGTGGTGAGCGCCGGTAGCTATGGTCCGGTGTGCATCGACGCTGCTGACATCACCCTGAGCGGTACGCCCAGCGGCGGCACCTGGAGCGGCACGGGTGTGTCCGGCAACAGCTTCGACCCCAGCGTGGGCACCCAGACCATCACGTACACCTTCACCAATGGCAATGGCTGCACCAACAGCGCCGCCACCACCGTTACGGTGAACCCCCTGCCCGTGGTGAGCGCCGGCAGCTATGGTCCGGTGTGCATCGACGCTGCTGACATCACCCTGAGCGGTACGCCCAGCGGCGGCAGCTGGAGCGGAACGGGTGTGTCCGGCACCAACTTCGATCCCGGCGTGGGCACGCAGACCATCACGTACACCTTCACCAACGGCAATGGCTGCACCAACAGCGCCACCACCACCGTTACGGTGAACCCCCTGCCCGTGGTGAGCGCCGGCAGCTATGGTCCGCTGTGCATCAACGGTGCGGCCATCACCTTGGGTGGCACCCCTGCGGGCGGCACCTGGAGCGGTACCGGTGTAACGGGCAACAGCTTCGATCCTGGCGTGGGCACGCAGACCCTCACCTATACCTACAGCGATGGCAATGGCTGCACCAGCAGCGCCACCACCACCGTCACGGTGAACGAGGCTCCCGTGGTGATTGCAGGCAGCTATGGTCCGGTGTGCATCGACGCTGCTGACATCACCCTGAGCGGCACGCCCAGCGGCGGCAGCTGGAGCGGCACCGGTGTGTCCGGCACCAACTTCGATCCCGGCGTGGGCACGCAGACCCTCACCTACACCTTCACCGATGGCAATGGCTGCACCAACAGCGCCACCACCACCGTTACGGTGAACCCCCTGCCCGTGGTGAGCGCCGGCAGCTATGGTCCGTTGTGCATCGATGGCGCGGCCGTCACCTTGGGCGGCACCCCGGAGGGCGGCACCTGGAGCGGCACCGGTGTGTCCGGCAACAGCTTCGACCCCAGCGTGGGCACCCAGACCATCACGTACACCTTCACCAACGGCAATGGCTGCACCAACAGCGCCACCACCACCGTTACGGTGAATCCCCTGCCCGTGGTGAGCGCCGGCAGCTATGGTCCGCTGTGCATCAACGGTGCGGCCATCACCTTGGGTGGCACCCCTGCGGGCGGCACCTGGAGCGGTACCGGTGTAACAGGCAACAGCTTCGATCCCGGCGTGGGCACGCAGACCCTCACCTATACCTACAGCGATGGCAATGGCTGCACCAGCAGCGCCACCACCACCGTCACGGTGAACGAGGCTCCCGTGGTGAGCGCGGGTGAATACAGCCCATCCCCGCTATGCGTGGCCGGTTCCGATGTGACCCTGAACCTTGGTTCACCTGCGGGTGGAACGTATGCCGGCATCGGCGTGAGCGGGTCCATCGGCGCCCAGGTGTTCGATCCGAGCGTTGGCACACGCACCCTCACATACACCTACGCCGATGCGAACGGTTGCTCCAACACGGCGCAGACCACCATCAGCGTGAACAGCGCAGACGGGGATAACGATGGCACGCCGGACTGCGTGGACAGCTGCCCCACCCTGCCCTTCCTGGCACCGGGTGATGCCTGCAACGATGGCGACCCGAACACGGTGCTGGACGTGGTGGACGCGAACTGCACCTGTGCGGGACAGGCCTGCACCACCCAGCTCACCCTGCAATTGAGCACCGATGTGAACAGCTTCGAGACCACCTGGGAACTCCGCTCGGAGGGTACGAACATACTCGTGCAGAGCGGCGGCGGATGGTATCCTCCCTTCGCCACCCTGGGCGACCAGACCTGCCTGCCGGATGGATGCTATGTGCTGCGCGTGCTTGATGCGGGTGGCGACGGCATGACGAACGGCGGATACGTGCTGCGGGAGATGACCACCAGCCAGCGCATCATCGACAACACCGGCAACTTCACAACCGGCAGCGTCAGCGCCATCAGCGGTGGTCAGGGCTTCTGCCTGCCCATCAGCAACCAGCGCGTGATCTTCACCAGCTGCGACAAGCTCGACTGGACCAACGGCCAGTATGTGGTGGCCAACTCCGATCCGGCCGTGAGCGCCGAGTGGATCGTGGGAGGTGCCAACTCCGTGCAGGACAACAACTCCGGCTACGAGTTCTGGATCTTCGACCCCAACGGCTCCTACAGCTTCCGCCGCTTCCGCAGCCACAACGTCAGCGACGGCTTCGCCAGCGTGGGCGCCACCCGTGCCTGCCACATGAAGCTCAATGGATGGACCGCGGCGAACCATGTCCCGGCGAACAAGCTGATGAACGTGAGGGTGCGTGCCCGCGTGAACGGCGTGAACGGTGCGTTCGGTCCTGCCTGCCGCCTGATGATCGATCCGGTGCGCGCCAACTGTCCGCTCACCAAGTTGATGGACATACCCGGCAACCAGTACTTCAGCTGCGGCGCGACCCGCCCATGGGGTGTCAGCAACAGTATCATATCGGCCGTTCCGGTGAGCGGCGCCAACCGCTACCAGTTCCGCTTCCGCCTGCCCGCCGAGGGCTTCGAGGTGGTCATCGAACGCACCACCTACACCCTGCAGCTCAACTGGGCCGCAACCACCGGACTGCCCCTGCAGAACGGCAAGACCTACGATGTGGATGTGCGGGCTAGCAAGAACGGTGGTGCCACGTGGTGCACCAATGATGCCACATGGGGCGATGTATGCCTGCTCACCATCAGCAACATCATCGTGAACCCGACATCCCTCACGGAAGGCACGCAGGAAGCACAACCCGGGGGACTGCTCCTCTTCCCCAACCCCAACCGCGGTGACCTGATCACCTTCAGCCTCAGCGCTGTGGAGGAGGGTGTGAACACCGTGGCAATGGATGTCCACGACCTCACCGGCAAGCGCGTGATGACCCGCGTGATCCCCGTGGCCGGCGGTAACGTGAACACCACCATCGACCTCAACGGCGAGCTCGCAGCAGGCATGTACATGGTGAACATCATCGCCGGTACCAAGGCCTACACCGAGCGCCTGATGATCCAGCCGTAAGGCCGGAGCGCACGCACGTGACGATCGAAGCCCCCGCCACCAAGCGGGGGCTTCCTCGTTCCGGCAGGTCCGGGTGGCGGGGCACGACCTGCGGTACTCGCAACGTGTAGCTGCCCTGCACCGCCTCCGGTCCTCGAACTGGCGGCCGAGGTGGATCAGCGCGGCGGGTCATCGTAACGCAGGTACCTGGCCCGGAGGGTGGCAAAAGCCTGCAGGCCGGGCGCCCAGTCCGCACGGATCCCCTCCTCGGAACGGCCCGCCACGATGGCCTTGCGCAACGCATCGGTGCCCGCCAGCTTATCGAAGAACCGGTTGGCCAGGAAGAACCCATCCTTGTCCGTGGCATCCCGGTACAACGCCAGCAGCCACTGCAGCTGGATGTGTCGTGCATCGCGCGCTTCGTGCTGTCCTGCAGCTGCAAGGTCGAACCCACGGCAGGCCACGTTGAGGTGCGGTGGATCCTTGGCGCCCGGCATCGAGCGTGGCGTGAAACGATGGTCGCCGATCCGTGCACCAGGATACCCGATGCACTGGAAGGGGTGGTCCGTGCCGCGCCCCACGCTCACCACGGTGCCCTCGAAGAGACCCAGCGAAGGGTACAGCGCCACCGCAGCAGCGTTGGGCAGGTTCGGCGAGGGCCGCACAGGAAGGTCGTACGACATGGCGTGATCGTAGCCGCTGCACAGCACCACGGTGAGGTCGCAACGCACACCACCCGCCAACCAGCCTTCCCCGTTGATCATCTCCGCGAACTCGCCGATGGTCATGCCATGCACCAAGGGCACGGGATGCATGCCCACGAAGGAGCGGAAGGCAGGTTCCAGCACCGGGCCGTCGATGTAATGGCCATTGGGGTTCGGGCGGTCCAGCACCACCAGGGGCAGGCCCTGCTCGGCGCACGCCTCCATCACATGGTGCAAGGTGCTGATATAGGTGTAGAACCGGGCGCCCACATCCTGGATGTCGAACAGCACAAGGTCCACATCGGCCAATTGGGTAGCAGTGGGCTTCCTGTTGGCGCCGTAAAGCGAGATCAGTGGCAGCCCGGTGCGGGCATCCCGCTGGTCCTTCACATGCTCGCCGGCATCGGCATCACCCCGGAAGCCATGCTCCGGCGCGAACACCTTCAACACCTGCACACCCGAGGAGAGCAGCGTATCCACCAGGTGGCGGGGCCCCACACGTCCGGTGGCATTGGTCACCACAGCCACGCGCCGTCCGGCGAGCAGCGGCAGGTATCGGTCCATGTGCTCGGCACCCACACGCAACGGCTCCGACAGCCTTGCGGTCAAAGGCCCGGTCGCCACGGGCAAAGGCGGCGGCACGGGAGGCTGGGCATCGCAGCCCGCACCGGCGAGGAGCAGGGCCATGGCACCCGCTATCTTCGCCCGCACCCCCAAGCCTGCCTTCACCGTGAGCGTTGCCCATTTCATCGCACGGCGCATCCTGTTCGACAAGGAGCGGAGCGACAGGCTGTCGCGCCCCATCGTGGGCATCGCGGTGATCGGTATCGTGGTGGGCATGGCGGTGATGATACTCACGCTGGGTGTCACGCAGGGCTTCCAGCGCGAGGTGCGTGCGAAGGTAACCGGCGCGGGGGGCCACATTCAGATCGGCGCACTGTTGCAGACCGACCCCAAGGAGACCCCGCGCGTGCCCGTCCTCCAGTCATTCTACCCCGCACTGGACACAGTGCCCGGGGTGAGGCATATCCAGATCCATGCCACCAAGCCAGGCATCATCGAAACGGACATGGACATCGAAGGGGTGGTGGTGAAGGGCGTTGGGAACGACTACGACTGGGATTTCCTGCGCAGCCACCTGGAAGCCGGTGAACTGCCCGCCATCGGCGATACCACCCGCCCCATCGACATGCTCATCAGCAGTTGGATGGGGCGCCGCCT
>JBIJDX010000091.1:0-10402 GCA_044343855.1 Flavobacteriales bacterium | reverse complement strand
CAACTTTGAAGAACTCGTCCTGAAAAGCGACAAGCCCGTACTCGTGGATTTCTGGGCCGAATGGTGCGGCCCCTGCCGTATGGTGGGCCCCGTGGTGGACGAACTGGCGAAGGAATATGACGGCAAGGCCGTGGTCGGCAAGCTCAATGTGGACCACAACGCCAACATCAGCATGAAGTACGGCATTCGAAGCATCCCCACGCTGCTGGTCTTCAAGAACGGCGAGATCGTGGACCGTGCGGTAGGTGCGGTACCCAAGAGCACGCTGGCCCAGAAGCTGGACGGCCAGTTGGCCTGAAAGGCGGTGAAAAAGATAGAATGGTCTGGGTGGTGATGAAGTAGCCCCCCTGCCAAAGCGACCGAAAGCCTGGGTGGATCCCGGGCTTTCCGCTTTTCACCTTGCTCACCACCCTCACCATTCTCTCCCGATCTTTACACCTCCATGCCCATCGAACAACGCCACGTTCAGCCGCTCTCCGCCTTGGAGTTCAAGGCCCGCCAGGTGGTGGAGGGATTCCTTGCCGGCTTGCACAAGAGTCCGTTCCATGGATTCAGTGTGGAGTTCGCGGAACATCGCGCATACAACAGCGGTGAAAGCACGCGGCACATGGACTGGAAGCTGTTCGCACGCACGGACAAGCTTTTTGTGAAGCGGTATGAGGAGGAGACCAACCTGCGGTGCGAGTTGGTGGTGGACGCGTCAAGTTCCATGTACTATCCCGAGGCGGAAACCGCGGAGCTTACCAAGGTGGGATTTGCTGCGCATGCTGCGGCCGTGCTCATCCAATTGCTGCGCAAACAGCGCGATGCGGTGGGGCTCACCGTGTTCAGCGACAGGGTGCTTGTGGCCGAGCAGGCACGCAGCAATGCCGCGCACCTGCGGCACCTCCATGACCACTTGGAAGGCTTGCTGGCAACCCAGGCTCCTTCGCGCGGCCAGGGCACACGCCTGGTGGGCGCGCTGCACGACATCGCCCAACGGGCGCATCGCCGCAGCCTGGTGGTGATCCTGAGCGACCTGCTGAACGATGGCGACCAGGAGGAGGCCGTATTCGATGCCCTCCAGCACCTGCGCTTCAACAAGCACGACATCGTGCTCTTCCATGTGGTGGACCGCCGGCATGAACTGGAGCTGGCCCTGCCCGACCGTCCGTACACATTCGTGGACGTGGAAACGGCGCAGGAGGTGAAGGCCCATCCATCGGAGCTGCGTGCCGCTTACAGAGCCGCCATGGAAGAGCGGTGGCATCGGCTCAGGCTCCGTTGCGCCCGGTACCGCATCGACCTGGTGGAGGCCGATGTGCGTGCCGGTTTCGGTCCCATCATGTTGGAGTTCCTCACCCGGCGCGCGCGCATGTATTGATGGTAATTCCTGGCAGACCACCTGGTCGACCTGCCCCTGCGCGATCCTTCATGACCCGTTCGGCCTGCTCTTGACCGCATGGGCCCACGGCCTTTGCCAGTGCACCCGCACAACCTTTTCATGGGCACTTGCACATTCACGTTCAATGCCTACATTTGCAGCCGCTAAGCCGATAAGGCTGAGTGAGCCGGACCGGTAGTTCAGCTGGTTAGAATGCCGCCCTGTCACGGCGGAGGTCGCGGGTTCGAGTCCCGTCCGGTCCGCAAAAAAGGTCATCTTCGGATGGCCTTTTCTGTTTTCCTGCCCATGCGTTCACCCCTGCTCGCCATATCCATCGCTTTTCAAGTGGTCCTATCGGCACAGGATGCCTCACTGGCACAGGGTATCCGTATCGAGCTGGCCACAGCCACGAACGACACCCTGCGCGCCCATGCCCTTGCCCGCCTCTGTTTCAGCCTGCTGAAGACCGACCAGGACAGTGCACGGTACTTCGGCGAGCAGGCCCTTGCCCTGGCGCAGCACATCGGGGATGCACATGCAACAACACGCGCCAACCATTACCTGGGACTGCTCGCACTGGAACAGGGTCGCTCCGCCCATGCGCAGCAGCTCCTTGCCTCAGCGATACGTGCTGCCGGATACGAGCCGCGAAGCGCGGAACAGGCAGCACTCCTTCGCGGAATGGCCGACACCCAACGCGCCCAAGGGCATGCAGGACCGGCAACTGAGCTTTACGCGGAGGTCCTTTCCATCGCAAAGTCCATGGGGCAGCGGTCCCAACTGCCGGAGTTGCATCAATTGCTCGCAGAGCTGGCCGTACAGCGATCGGAACCGATCGAGGCGACCTACCATTACCATCAGCGCAACGCACTGCTCGACAGTGCCCGGAGCGCTGCTCACGACCAGGAGCGCGCAGCATGGCGGCAAGTGCTGGACAGCATGGCCTACGCACATCGTGCATCACTTGAACGACTTGACACCGCACACCGGCACGCATACAGTACCCGATCCCGATGGCTGCTTGCAGCATCCATCGGAGCGGCGATCCTCCTGCTCGTATCCATGATCCTGCTTTTCCGCCTCGGAAGACCCGGTAGCACGACAGCACGAGCGGTGTCCAGTGCCCCCGGCAAGGCCCACGCCTCGGAGCCTGCATCGAAGCAACGCCGGCCAGCCACCGACGAGCAGCACATCCGGCGCCAGATCGACCCCGCCCTGGTCCTGGACCGGCTGAAGCTTGGTCTCACACTGATCAGGGAGGGACGACAGATCGAAGCGCTCGCTCTGCTGCAGGGCATCGCCAGAATGATGCAGTATGCGGGGGGCGACGGGCTGCACGGCAACGTGCGGCTGGACGATGAGCTCGCGTTCCTGCGCCAGGGCGTGAAGGTCATGACAGCGGACCGGTCGGACATTACGTTCGCAGCGACAGCCGAGGCGACAGTGCTGGATGGGAAGCGGACCCTGCCAGCCATGGCCATATGGCCTTTCTTACAGAACCTGATCGAAGCACCTGCAGGGTCCACCTCCGAACCAAGCCGGCTGAGCATCCGGTTCAGCGGCTCGGATCCAACCACCACGTGCACCATCAGATGTGAACACCCACCGATGCCCCCTGCACCGAGCCGCACCGCATCACCCTTCGTGCTGGCCCAGCAGCGGATCATCAGGAATCAATTGGGTGAAGCATTCACCTGCACCACACTGGAGCTATCCAATGCCAGGGGCGAGGCGATCGGTTGCGTGGCAACACTGGTGTTCGAACTGGAGTCCAAGGCTTGATCACCCGGTCCGCAGTTCTTGGAATGACGCGTTGATGAGCAGGAACGCATGACGGGAAAACAGGCGGGAACACGGGACCGGACCACTGTTACAAGCCCGCAACCGCTCGTGTAAGCCCCACCGGTGTTCTCTCCGGCTCCGGTAATTTCGGGGCATGATCGTCCTGAAGGACATCCGCAAGGCCTACATCACCGGGGCCAACATACTGCAGGTGCTCAAGGGCATCGACCTGGAGATCCGAAGCGGTGAACTGGTGAGCATCATGGGCAGCTCGGGTTCGGGCAAGAGCACCATGCTCAACATCATCGGCATCCTGGACAACTACGACAGTGGCGAATACCTGCTGGACGGCATGCTGATCAAGGGGCAGAGCGAAACGGAGAACGCCATCCTGCGCAGCAGGTACATCGGCTTCGTCTTCCAGAGCTTCAACCTGATCACCTTCAAGAACGCCGTGGAGAACGTGGCGCTCCCCCTCTACTACCAAGGCGTTCCGCGTCGCAAGCGCAACGAACTGGCCCTGGAGATGCTGGGACGTGTGGGATTGCGCGAGTGGGCGCACCACATGCCCAATGAATTGAGCGGTGGTCAAAAGCAGCGCGTGGCCATTGCCCGTGCCTTGATCAGCGATCCGAAGATCATATTGGCCGATGAACCAACCGGTGCCTTGGACAGCAGGACCAGCGAGGAGGTGATGGCCCTGCTCACCGAGGTGAACCGCGAACTGGGCAAGACCGTGGTGATCGTGACACATGAACGCGATGTGGCCGCCGCCACCCAGCGCGTGATCTACCTGCGCGACGGCCTCATCGAGAACGCCCACCTGGATCCGCGCAGCCTGAGCACCAACATGGACGGTGTCACCGTCACCCGTAAACCCGGCGACGATGTTCGATAGGGAAAAATGGGCCGAAGTGCTGGACAGCATCAGCAAGAACAAGCTGCGCGCCGTGCTCACCGGCTTTGCGGTGTTCTGGGGGATCTTCATGCTCATCATCCTGCTCGGTGCCGGTGCCGGACTGCGCAACGGCTTCAGCTACAACTTCCGCAACACCGCCACCAACAGCATCCGCATCTGGGGCAACGAGACCAGTAAACCGTGGAAGGGCCTTCCCCCCAACCGCGCCATCGCCTTGGAGGATGACGATATCACGGCCCTGAAGAACGCCATCCCCGGCATCCAGCACATCAGCGGGCAATACAGCGTGTGGCGCGGGCAGAGCAAGCTGCAGTACGGCATGAACTCCGGCAGCTACAGCATCCGCGGCATCCAGCCCGCCTACCAACAACTGCAGCATCAGCGCCTCATCGAAGGGCGCTTCATCAACGAGGTGGACCAGGTGCAGGACCGCAAGGTCATCGTCATCGCCGAAGACTGCCGCACCGAGCTCTTCAAGAAGGAGGACCCGCTGCACAAATGGATCAACGTGAACGGCATCCCCTTCGAGGTGGTTGGGCTGTATGCCTACGAGACCGGCGGTCCGGAGCGCGGACAACGCAGTCCGGTGTACATCCCGCTGAGCGCTGCGCAGAAGGTCTTCAACGCCAAAGGCATCGTGGACGACATCACCTTCAGCTTCGCGGATGCCAGTGTGGCCGGAGCCAAACGGGCCGAACAACGCGCCATCCACACCCTGGCACGGCGGCACGACTTCGACCCCACCGATGAGCGTGCGTTGTGGGTGAACAACAACGTGGAGAACGTGGGCACGGTGAGCAACATCTTCACGGGCATCACCGCCTTCCTCTGGTTCGTGGGCATCGGCTCGCTCATCGCCGGCATCGTGGGCGTGAGCAACATCATGCTCATCGTGGTGAAGGAGCGCACACGCGAGATCGGCATCCGCAAGGCGCTTGGTGCCACACCGGCCAATGTGGTCGGTCAGGTGCTGCTGGAATCCATCTTCATCACCGGCATGGCAGGCTGGTTGGGGCTTGTATGCGGTGTATTCCTGATGGAAGGCATCGCCAGCGTGGTGCCCGGCAGCGAATTCTTCCGCGACCCCACCATCCGCATCGACGTGGCCATCACGGCCCTCATCGCCTTGATCGTGGCTGGTGCATTGGCCGGCTTCATACCCGCCCGTCGCGCCGCCGCCATCCGTCCCATCGAAGCCCTTCGCGACGAATAACGCCATGTTCGACAACGACCGCTGGGGGGAGATCTGGAACACGCTGAGCCGCAACAAGCTCCGCAGCTTCCTCACCATGTTCGGTGTGGCATGGGGCATCTTCATGCTGGTGGTGATGCTGGGCATGGGCAACGGGCTGAAGAACGCGGTGCTGGGCGGCTTCGAGGGCTTCGCCACGAACAGCGCCTTCCTATGGACCATGCCCACGACCAAGCCCTACGCGGGATTCCAGAAGGGCCGCGTGTTCACCTTCGACAACGAGGACATCAGCATCATCCGCAACAATGTACCGGGCATCCAGGTCTGCTCCCCGCAGCTGCAACTGGGCGGCTGGCAGAGCGGCAACAACGTCAGCTACAACGGTAAGGTGGGCGCCTTCAGCGTGTATGGCAGCGAGCCCGAAGTGATCCAGGTGGAAGCCATCCGCCTGCCACAGGGCCGCTTCCTCAACCACGCCGACCTCAGCGAAGAGCGCAAGGTGGCGGTGATCGGGCAGGACGTGGTGGACCAGCTCTTCAAGCCGGACGACCCCATCGGCAAGTACATCAAGGTCAACGGTGTGTACTTCCAGGTGGTGGGGGTGAGCAAGAGGAAGAGCAGTGCGGAGATGGGCGACAACCCCGATGCCAAGATCTACGTGCCCTTCACCACCTTCCAGAAGGCTTTCAACGCCCTGAACGAAGTGCATTGGTTCACCTTGGTGGCCGAACCGGGCGTGGACGTTGGAGAAGTGGAGAAGCAGGTGCGCCAGCTGATGGCACGCAAGCACCGGGTGGACCCCACCGATGAGAGCGCCTTCGGCAGTTGGAACATGCAGGAGTTCTACGGCAAGATGAACGGGCTCTTCCTGGGCATCGGCGGGCTCAGCTGGTTCGTGGGCATCTGCACATTGCTCGCGGGCGCCATCGGTATCGGCAACATCATGCTCGTGAGCATCCAGGAGCGCACCAAGGAGATCGGCATACGCCGCAGCCTGGGTGCCACACCGCGCAACATCACCGGGCAGATCGTGCAGGAGGCGCTCACGCTCACCTTCGTTGCCGGCTACTTCGGCCTGCTGGCGGGCGTGGGCGTGCTGGAGGCCATCCGCTCGGTGGCCGGTGATGCCGACTTCTTCAAGAACCCCGGCGTGGACCTCTACGTCGCCCTCATCGCCTTCGCCGTGCTCATCGCCAGCGGGCTGCTCGCCGGCCTCTTACCCGCCCGAAGGGCCATGGCCATCAAGGCCGTTGATGCCCTGCGTGCCGAATGACCTTCACCACCGCCTGACAACCGACCACCGGACCATGAAACCGATCCTCAAATACCTCCTCTTCATCGGACTGGGTGTCCTCTTCATCGGGACGCTCTACTTCCTCTACCAGAAGAGCGCCAGCCGTCCCGATGAATACAAGGTGGAGAAGCTCACCCGCAACAACGTGGTGAAGAAGACCGTGGCCAACGGCAAGATCGTGCCGCGCAAGGAGATCCTCATCAAGCCCGTGGTCAGCGGCATCATCGCAGAACTATATGTCGAAGCCGGTGATGTGGTGAAACGCGACCAGCAATTGGCCAAGATCAAGATCGTGCCGGACATGCTGAGCCTGAGCAACGCCGAGAACCGCGTGCGCAACGCCGAGATCGCCCAGCAGAACGCGCGCCTCAACCACGATCGCAACAAGCCCCTGGCCGACAAGGGCGTGATCAGTGCGGCGGAAATGCAAGGCTTCGACATTGCGCTGAAGAACGCCGACCAGGAAGTGGCCGCGGCGAAGGAAGCGTTGCAGGTGGTGCGGGACGGCATCAGCCGCAGCAGCGCCGGCAATACCATTGTCCGCAGCACCATCGATGGCATGGTGCTCGATGTGCCGGTGAAGGAGGGCAACAGCGTGATCGAACGCAACAACTTCAACGAGGGAACCACCATCGCTGCCATTGCGGACATGAACGACCTGATCTTCCAGGGCAAGGTGGACGAGAGCGAGGTCGGAAAAGTGAAGCTGGGCATGCCCGTGGTGCTCACCGTGGGCGCCATCGAGAACGCCAAGTGGGACGCCGACCTGGAGTACATCGCACCGAAGGGCGTGGAGGAGAACGGTGCCATCCAGTTCGAGATCCGTGCAGCTGTGAATGTGAAGGAGGGTCAGACCCTGCGCAGCGGATACAGTGCCAACGCGGACATCGTGCTCGAGCAGCGCGACAGCGTTTACACCGTCCCCGAAAGCATCGTTGAGTTCAGTGACGCGGGCGACAGCGCCTTCGTGCAGGTGAGGAACGGCGGGGACTGGAAGAAGACCTACATCAAGACAGGCCTCAGCGATGGCATCAACCTCGAGGTGCTTGAGGGCATCGGTCCGGAGACCGAGCTCAAGGGCGCAAAGGTGGAGACCAGCGAAGTGCAGGAGAGCGTGGGCAACGAGTGAACCCCGTGATGTGCAACTTCGCAGCATGAGCCTTCGCACACACCTCCTTCTGCCGACCCTGGGCTTGACCTTCATCTCCAGTGCCCAACAGCCCGACCTCAACGCCCTTGATGCCTACATAGCCGATGCAGTTGTAAAGTTCGACCAACCCGGATTGGCCGTGGGGATCGTCAAGGACGGGCAGTTGCTGTGGAGCAAGGGCTACGGCAAGCTCGACCTCGCCGGCTCCGAGCCCGTAACACCCAACAGCATCTTCTTCGTCGCCAGCATGAGCAAGGCCTTCACCGCGTGCGCCGTGGGCCTGCTGGTGGACGATGGAAGGCTCGCCTGGAACGACCCGGTGATCGAACACATTCCCTGGTTCAAGACACCGGACCCGTACGTGACCGAGCACATGATGGTGAAGGACCTGCTCTGCCACCGCAGCGGCTGGATCACCTTCGATGGCGACCTGCTGTGGTACGGCACCAACTACGACCAGCGCGAGATCCTGCAGCGCCACGCCCACGAGCCCTTCACCCATGCCTTCCGCGATGAGTTCGGCTACAGCAACCTGATGTACATCGCTGCCGCGCAGCTGATCGAAGCCGTGAGCGGCAAGACCTGGGACGCCTTCGTATCCGAGCGCATCCTGCAACCGCTGGGCATGACGCGCACCACCGTGGAGACAGCGGACCTCGCGCGCTTCAGCGATGTGGCCCTGCCCCACGTGCGCAAGGGACAGGACCCCGCCGCGCCCCAGAAAAGCATGCCCTACCAGTCGCTGCAGGGGGCCGACGGCGCCACCGGCATCAACAGCTGCGTAACCGACCTGGCCAGGTGGGACGCCATGTGGGCCGATGAAGGCAAGGTGGACGGCAAGCCCTTCCTGAGCCCGGCCACCTACCAAACGCTGACCAGCTCGCACCTGCCCATGGGCGGTCGTCGTGATGGCGCCGCGCTCGGCTGGTTCCTGGAGGAGAACAATGGCCATACCGTGATCACCCATAGCGGGGGCATGCCGGGCTTCATCCTCAACCATGCGGTGGTGCCCGATAAGGACCTCGCCGTGATCGCCCTGGGCAATGGTGAGAGCTACAGCGTGTTCGCCATCACCAACAAGGTCCTCGACCTCTACCTGGGCGATGGCACCGCCGATCCCGTGGCCGACATGCTGCCGCGCCTGAAGAAGCGCAGCGAACGCGAGGACCAGCGCCGGGCGGACCGTCTGGCCGCCCGCATGCTGAAGACCAAGCCCTCCCTCCCGCTCGGCAGTTATGCCGGTACCTATACGGACAAGATCTACGGCACGGCCACCATCGCCGAGGTCGACCGAAGCCTGCAACTCACCTTCCAGCCCGCCAAGGAACTGTTGACCGGCCCGCTGGGCCACTGGCATTTCGACACCTTCCAATGGCAGCATGCGGACCCCTTCCTGGAGCCCGGCTACATCACCTTCACGTTCGATGCCGACCACAAGGTCACCGGCTTCAAGGTGGACCTGCACAGCCCCGACTTCCATTTCCATAAACTGGAATTCAACAAGCGGTGACAGGGGCTTTGCGTCGCATCCTGCCGTTCCTGCTCCTGCTTTGCATCTGCAGCTGGCATCCGGACCTTGGCCGCAATGCGAGCACCGTGAGCCGCGCTGCCACCGTGGCGGCCATTGCCGAGCGCGGCGACCTTTGCATCGACGCCTACCATGCGGAAACGGCCGACAAGGCGTGGGTGAACGGCCACTACTACTCGGAGAAGGCGCCCCTGCCAGCCCTGCTCGTGGCGCCGGTCTGGGTGACGGTCCACCGGCTTGGATGGATCACACCCGGCGCATGTGGCCTGCTAACGGACGGACTCCTTGCCCTCGGCGGCTTCCTCTGCGGCAGCCTGCCACTGGCCCTCATCATGCTCTACACCTGGCGCAGAATGGAGGAACACCACCCCCCCGGCCGAGCATGGCTCCTGAGCCTGGCAGCCTTCCTCGGCGCATTCCCATTCCTCTATGCGGGCAGCTTCCAGGGTCACCTGTCCGCTGCACTGTTCGTGTTGCTCGCATGGGATGCTCATCGCCGCGAACTGCACCTGGTCAGCGGGCTGCTTTCAGGTGCAGCCGTTTTGTGTGAATACAGCCTGTTCCTCTTTCCACTTGCATGGGTGATCCAGACCGCCATCCGGGGCCAATGGTCGTCGCTCGGCCGGTTCATAGGGGGCGGCCTGCCTGCAGTGGCCCTGCTCATGTTGCACAACGTGGCCGTAAGCGGCTCGGCCTTCAGCCTTCCCTATGATCACACGGCGCTGCACGGCGATACCGGGCGCTACCTGGGGCTGGCCTTCCCCACACCCGCATCGCTTTGGGGACTGCTGTTCAGCGGTTACCGGGGCCTCTTCGTGCACGCTCCGCTCACCCTGCTCATCCTCTACCACGCAGCCGCAAGGCCCATCGCATCAGACCTTCGCAGCATCCTTCTCCATCCCTTGGTCGTGCCGTCCGCCGCCCTTGTCGTGTTGATCAGTGCACACAGCAGGTGGTGGGGTGGGTGGGCGTGGGGTCCGCGCCACCTCACAAGCGTTGCCGTGCTGCTGCTCGCCGCCGGACTTCCCCTGCTGCCGTGGACCCCTGCTGTGCGACGGTGGTTCCTGTGGGTGTGTGGGGCGGGGCTGCTGCTTAACCTCGGGGCGCGCCTGACCACCGGTTACAGCCTTCCCACGGGGATCGTACGCCCCTTCATTGATGTGGTGCTGCCCGC
>JBIJDX010000090.1:0-10443 GCA_044343855.1 Flavobacteriales bacterium | reverse complement strand
CCGCAGTCAGTGCGAGAAGCACGGCGATTCGGACCCAGCGCCTGCGTCGTGTCCCGGTGCGTGGCTGCATGCCTCAGGGCATCACCCGTTGCAACAGGTCGATACCGGTGTAATTGGCAGGGCTCAAGGCCTTCAACCGTTCCTTGGTGGCACTGTCCACCTCGAGGCCATCGATGAACGTGGCGATGTCCTCGCGGCCGATGCGCTCCTTGCCCCGTGTGAGTTCCTTGAGCCGCTCGTAGGGTTGCGGGTAGCCCGCACGGCGCAGGATGGTCTGGATGCCTTCGGCCACCACAGCCCATTGTGCGTCCAGGTCACGCGCGATGGTCGCTTCGTTCAGCAACAGCTTGCCCAGCCCCTTGCGGATGGCGTCCAGCGCGATGATGGTATGCGCCATGGGTACGCCGATGTTGCGGGTCACCGTGCTGTCCGTGAGGTCGCGCTGCAGCCTGCTGATGGGGAGCTTCTCGCTCAGGTGCTGGAAGAGTGCATTGGCGAGCCCCAGGTTCCCTTCGGCGTTCTCGAAGTCGATGGGGTTCACCTTGTGGGGCATGGCGCTGCTGCCGATCTCGCCCGCTTTGATGCGCTGGCGGAAGTAGTCCATGCTGATGTACTGCCACACATCGCGGCAGAGGTCGATCAGCACGGTGTTGATGCGGCGCATGGCGTCGAAGAGGGCGGCCAGCTGGTCGTAATGGTCGATCTGGGTGGTGAACTGCTGGCGGTGCAGCCCGAGCTTCTCCAGCAGGAAGTGGTCGGCGAGCTTCACCCAGTCCAGTTCGGGATATGCTGCATGGTGGGCGTTGAAGTTGCCCGTGGCACCGCCGAACTTGCCGGTGAACGGCACCTCGCGCAGCAGCTTCACCTGGGCGTCGAGGCGCTCCACGAACACCTGGACCTCCTTGCCCAGGCGGGTGGGGGAGGCGGGCTGCCCATGCGTGCGGGCCAGCATCGGTACACGGGCCCACTCCAGCGCATGGCCGTGCAGGGCGTCGCGCAGGCCGATGATGCCCGGCAGGTAGCACTGGTGAACGAAGTCCTTCACCAGCAGCGGCAATGCGGTGTTGTTGATGTCCTGACTGGTGAGGGCGAAGTGGACGAACTCCTGCTGTACGCTGAGGCCGCACTCTTCCAGGCGCTCCTTGAGGAAGTACTCGATGGCCTTCACGTCATGGTTCGTGACCTTCTCGATGGCCTTGATCCGCTGGGCGTCGCTGGTGCTGAGCTCGGCAATGCGCTTGCGCAGCGGCTCCAGGCGCGCGCGGTCCGTGCCCTGCAGTTCGGGAAGCGGCACCTCGCACAGGAACTCGAAGTAGGCCAGTTCCACGTGAAGGCGATAGCGCATCAGCGCCTGCTCGCTGAACCAGGCGGCCAGGTGGCGGGTCTTCTCGCGGTAGCGCCCATCAATGGGTGAGAGGGCGGTGAGGGTGTCTAGCTCCATGGAGGTGCAGGCAAGGCGCAAAGGTAGACCGGCCACGCCGCTCACCGTTCGGCAGGCTGCCGGTCCGCTCGTGTAGTTCCGCCGCACACAACTGCCCGGATGGGATCTTTGCTTCATCATGTTCCCCCGCGATCTCCGCCTCGGCACATCCACCTTCTTTCGCGCCTTCGGCTTCGCCCTGCGCCATGGCATGAGCTGGATGTTCTTCGTGCCGGTCCTGCTCTTCGCCCTGTTGGTCTGGCTGTTCTTCACGCTGCTGAACGGCCCGGCGCACGAGCTTTCGCACTGGCTGGCGCAATGGCTGGAGATACCGATGTCCGAGGCCGACCCTTCCTTCTGGGCCTCCATCAAGGACTTCGTGAACGGTGCGCGCGAGGCGGTGACCACCTTCCTGCTCCAGGTGGCCATCCTGTACGTGCTCTTCAAGATCAACAAGTACCTGGTGCTGATCCTGCTTTCACCACTGCTGGCCTATGCGAGCGAGCGTACGGAGGAGATCCTCACCGGACGTACGTATCCCTTCTTCTGGAAACAGCTGCTGCACGACGCACTGCGCGGTACGATGATCGCGGCGCGCAACGGCTTCCTGGAACTGGGCCTCTCCGTCGGCATCTGGGTGTTGACGCTCTTCGTGCCCGTGCTGGCGCCGCTCAGTGCCCTGGCGTTGTTCGCGCTCTCGTCCTACTTCTACGGCTTCTCCATGGTGGACTATGTGCACGAGCGGCGCAGGTTACGCATCAGCGAGAGCGTGCGCGCGGTGAACGAGCGCATGGGCGTGGTGCTGGCCAATGGCGCCTTGTTCAACCTGGTGATGAAGCTGCCGCTGTTCGGGGTGATGTTCGGCCCGGCCATGGCGGCCATCGGAGCATCGATCGCGCTGGTGGAACAGGAAGGCGCGAACTCCATGGTGACGCCTGCGCACCACCCCGCCCGCCAACACCTCCGATGATCTGAACAAGGCCGGTACCTACCAGTACAACTGGGAGACCAACGAACTTACCCCCGGCGTGTACTACGTAACGCTGCTGCTGGACGGTGAACCGCTGGTGAAGCGGGCGGTGAAGGTGATGCGGTAGGTCTTCGATCTGCTCCGAACGGAGAACGGCGCCCCTTCCGAGGCGCCGTTCTCCATTCGGATGATCCGGAACTTACTTCTTCTTGCGTGGCGCAGGGGCGGGGACCACCTCTTCCACGGGGGCGGGGGCCACTTCCTTCACCTCGGGCTTGCGCTCCACCAGGGTCATCTCGTTCACCAGGTGACCGGCGCCGGCCAGCCTGTCGATGCACCAGAGCACGTAGCGGATGTCCACGCTGATGGTGCGCTGCAGCTCGGGCTCGAAGGCGATGTCGCCGCTCATGGCCTCCCAGTTGCCGTCGAAGGCGATGCCGATCAGTTCCCCGTTGCCGTTGATCACCGGGCTTCCACTGTTGCCACCGGTGATGTCGTTGTTGCTGATGAAGCAGGTGATCAGCTCGCCGTTCTCATCGGCATAGCGGCCGTAGTCCTTATTCATCAACAGTTCCTTCTGGCGCGCAGGCACGATGAACTCGTCGTTGGTGGGGTCTTCCTTCTCCAGGATGCCCTTGGCCGTGGTCACGTGCTTGTAGAAGGCACCGTCCATCGGCACGTAGCTGCCCACCTGTCCGTAGGTGAGGCGCATGGTGCTGTTGGCGTTGGGGTACCAGGCCTTGTTGGGATCCATCTCGCGCATGGCGGCCACCATCAGGCGGTAGCCTTTTTCGATATCCACATCGCCCGCGCTGGCAGCAGGGCCGAGCACGTTGCGGAAGTGGTTCAGGCAGCTCTCCGCGGCCTGGAAGCCCATGTCCTTGTCCAGTACCTTCAGCGTGGGCTTGGCCAGGAAGGCGTCCAGCCTGGCGCGGTCCACCAGCATGCTCGTGGAGAACATCTTCCGTGCCCATGCATCGAAGTCGCCCTTGTAATTCTTCTCGATGACGGCCATGATGCCCGGCTGCAGGTCGCGCTCCACATCGCTGTGGATCATGCGCAGCATGGTGGCGGTGACCTTCTGGTCCAGCGGTGCGTGGTAGTCCTTGAAGAAGTCGTCCGCAGCGGCCTGCACACGGGCCACGGCAGCGCTCACCTTGGCGGCGTCCTTGGGGTCGTTGGCCAATTGCATCTTCAGTCCGTACATCCGGAAGCCCAACACGATGGCCTCACTGCCGAATGCGGCTTCCTGCATGTAGACGCTGGCCTTCTCGAACTTGGTGCGTTCCGCGTAGCCACGGTCCAGCAGCTGCATCACTTCTCCGTACTTTTCCCTGCGCGCGGCATCGGCGTCCACCCAGTTCATAAGTGCGGCCTCCTGCGCCTGCTTCTTGTCATACACCTTCAGGCGCTTCAGACCGCGCTGCTGACCGATGAAGTACTTCCAGTAGTTGCTCACCTGGGCATGCTTGGCGGCATACTGCAGACGCACCTTGTTGTCCTTCGCCTGGAACTCTTCGTAGATATCCAGCTTGGCACGACGGATCTTCACGCGGCTGGGCTGCTCGATGTCCAAGGCCAGTTTCACGCCTTGGCTGCTTAGGAAGCGGTCGGTGCTGCCGGGGTAGCCCATCACCATGGCGAAGTCACCCTCCTTCACACCGGCAATGCTCACGGGGAAGTGGTGTGCGGGCTTGTAGGGGATGTTGGCCTCGTTGTAGTCGGCTGGTTCGCCGTTGGGTCCGGTGTACACGCGGAACATGCTGAAGTCGCCGGTGTGGCGGGGCCACATCCAGTTGTCCGTATCGCCGCCGAACTTGCCGATGGCGCTGGGCGGAGTGCCCACCAGGCGCACGTCGCGGTAGGTCCTGTACACGAAGAGGTAGAACTCGTTGCCCTCGAACATCACCTTGAAGTCGGCGCTGAGGCCGTTCTCGGTGCCCACGGCGGCTTTCAACCTGGCGGCCACCTCCTGGACCTTCGCGCTGCGTTCCTCCTCGCCCATGCCATCCTGCAGTTCGGCCATCACCTCGGCCGTGACGTCATCGATGCGCTGCAGGAAGCTGACACCGAACCCGGCAGGGAGCTCCTCCTGGCGCGTCATGGCCCAGTAGCCGTTGGTGAGGTAGTCGTTCTCCACAGTGCTGAGCCCCTGGATGGCATCATAGCCGCAGTGGTGGTTGGTGAGGAAGAGCCCTTCGGCGCTCACCATCTCCCCACTGCAGAAGCCTCCGCCCAGGCGCACCACGGCATCCTTGATGCCGCTGCGGTTGATGGCATAGATGTCCTCTGCGGTGAGCTTGAAGCCGAGCTTCTGCATCTCGGCCTCGTTGATCTGCTTGAGCTTGGATAGCAGCCACATGCCTTCGTGGGCCTGTGAAGCTGACATCACGCACGCTGCCAGCAGCAGCGAAAGGGTACGCTTCATGGAAGTTCGGATCATTTGTTCTGGTTCGTATGCGCGGCGCGATGCCGCCTTTCGTTGGGGGCGACGAAGGTAGTGCCAAAGGACCCAGCCGTGGACCGTTGAACGTGCCGGCGGAGGGGGGTGAGCTGTGGCCCCGCTCACTCCACCGGACGCTGAGGCTTCCAGGGCAGCGGGAAGAGCAGTTCATCCGCGTAGGCGGCAAAGGCCTTCAGTGCCGGCGGCGTGCCCACACGCCCGACCACCTTCTTGTTCCTTCCGTTGGCCACCACCTGGATGATGGTGCTTGGCAGGTCGGTCACCTGGCTGTCGTATCGGTCCTGCATGTTGAAGAAGTCGATCTCACCGGCCTTGCGCAGGAGAAGTGCCAGGGTGTCGCTGCCCACACGGCCGTGGTGGGTGCCGATCCGCTCCACGAAGGAACTGCCCTCGTATACGGCGAAACCGCTGCGGTAAACACTGATGCGGTAGGTCTTGCACTGACCGAAACAGGGCGTGCGCTCCAGCGAGAAGAAGAGCGAATCCGCCTCCGTCGCACCGCCATAAACCGTGGAGGGCACCTGCTGCGCTGCTCCATCGGCCAAGGCCTGTTCCCGGTTCTTGCAGGCGGCTGCCACAAGAAGGGTGACCGTGGCGAGGAGGAGGTGTTTCATGGTCATGGTACTGCCGATCCCGTGCCGATCGTGTATCATTTGCGGCGCGCAGCCTGTTGCTGCTTCTGCATGTCCTCCAGGCGCTGCTGCCACTTGCTCTTCTTCCTGGGCTGCTTCATGTTGGCCAGCAGTTCCGCCCGGATCTTGTCCTCGTCCACGAACAACTTCTTCAGCAGGGTCATCTGCAGGATGCTGATCACGTTGGCCAGCAGGTAGTAGTAGCTGAGCCCTGCGGGAAGGCTGTTCATGAAGAAGAGCATCATCACCGGGAACAGGTACATCATCAGCTTCATGTTCGGCATGCCCTGCTGCTGCGGCATCTGCTGGCTGTTGATCATCGTGTAGAGGATGGTGCTGGCCGCCATCAGGATGGTGAAGAGGCTGATGTGGTCCCCATAGAACGATGAGATGAACGGTATCTGTGCGCTCCAGCTGTAGATGCTGTCGTAGGTGCTCAGGTCATCGGCCCAGAGGAAGCTCTCCTGCCGCAGTTCGATGCTGCTGGGGAAGAACTTGAACATGGCGAACAGCACGGGCATCTGCACCAGCAGGGGAACACAGCCGCTGGCCGGGTTCACACCCGCCTTGCGGTACAGGTCCATCACGGCCTGCTGCTTCTTCAACGCATCGCCGTCCTGGTACTTCTCATTGATGGTATCCATTTCCGGCTTCAGTGCACGCATCTTGGCGCTGGAGATGTAGTTCTTCCAGGTCAGCGGCATCAATAGCAGTTTGATGGCGATGGTGAGGACGAGGATGATGATCCCGTAACTCCACCCCCAGCCATCCAGCCAGTTGAAGATGGGGATGACCAGCCACTTGTTCATCCATCCGAAGATGCCCCAGCCCAGGTCGATGATGTGGTCGAACTGCTCGATGTCCGTACGGCGCAGGGTGCCATAATGATTCGGGCCGAGGTAGTAGCGCATGCTCAACGCCACTTCCTTGCCGCGTTCGCCCTCGAAGAAGAGCTTGGCGTCGTAGCGCTTGGTGTGCGTGCTGTCGTTCAGCGGCAGGATGGATATCTCGCTGCCACTGCTGCTGAAGCCCTGGTCGCTGATCATCGCCACGGTGAAGAAGCCCTGCTTGAAGGCCACCCAGTTGGTCCGGCCCTCCAGCTTCAGCTGGTCCTCACCGGTCTCGCTCAGGTAGTTGCGGTCATCGCTGAAGTACTTGTAGTACACGCCGCTCTTCTGCAGCTCGCCATCGCGGTACTTCTCATTGCCAAGGCCAACCAGTTGCCAACGGAAGGCCACGTCGCGCGGGTCCACCTCGCTCAGGCCCACCAGCCGCATGTCCGTATGCAGGAAATAGGTGATGCTGTCAAGGCGGTAGGTGATCTCCAGCCTGCGCCCGGGCTCGGTGGTGGCGGCCGTCAGGCGCACGGCATCGGGCCCCAGCCGTTCGCTGGTGAAATGGAGCTGGCGCGTGTCCACCCTGCGGTTTGCCAGGAAGAAGTCGAAGCCATAGTCGCCGCTGTCAGGGTCTGCCAGGTAGAGCGGTGTCTTGCCGTAGGTGCTGTACTCCTTCAGGCGGAGGAGCAGCGGCCGTGCACCCTTGGTGCTGATGGCCACCTGCAGGCGATCGTTCTCCAGCACGATCTCTTCGACCTGTCCTTGTGCGGCCGGGTGGAAGGGACCGAATTCCTCTGCCAGGCGCACTGCCCGCAGGCTGTCGGTGTCAAGGCTGTCAGCGGTGTCAAGGCTGTCAGCGGTGGCGAGGGTGTCCGTGCCGGGAGCGGCGGGCGTGTCCTCCACCACCGGCGCGATGGTCTGCTCGGCCGCAGCGCGTCGGGCCTGCTCTTCCAGGGCGATGGCGGCTAGGCTGTCCTGTTCGCGTTGCATGCGGGCTGCTTCCTCGGCACTGGGCATGCTGTACCAGGTGTAGCCGAACAGGATGGCTGCGATGAGGACGAAGCCGATGATCGAATTGCGGTCCATGGAGGTTCCGCCGCAGGTAAGGGGATGGCGGAAGGCGGGCAAAGATAGCCGGGCCGCGTGATGGTGCCCCGCACTCCTGCGGGGGTAGGGAAGCGGTCCGGCCGGTACCTGGCAACTCAGGCCTCTGCGTTCTCCCGCACCGAAAGCGCCTGCTTCACCGCCGCCTGCACGAAGCCCACGAACAACGCATGCGGCTTCATCACCGTGCTTCGGTACTCGGGATGGAACTGCACCCCCACGAACCAGGGGTGGTCCTTCACCTCCACGATCTCCACAAGCTTCCCCTTGGGGTTGATGCCCGTGGCAAGCATCCCGGCCTTCCGGTAGTCTTCCAGATAGGCGTTGTTGAACTCGTACCGGTGGCGGTGGCGTTCGCTGATGTCCCTGCGGCCGTAAACCTGCAGCGCCAGGCTACCGTCGCTCAGTTTGCACGGATAGGCGCCCAGCCGCATGGTGCCACCCTTGTTCTCCACGTTCTTCTGCTCCTCCATCATGGCGATCACCGGATGGGGTGTGTCGGCGTTCATCTCGGTGCTGTTCGCTTCGGCAAGGCCAAGCACATGGCGGCCATACTCGATCACGGCGCATTGCATGCCAAGGCAGATGCCCAGGAAGGGGATGCGGTTCTCGCGTACATGCCGGATGGCCTCGATCTTGCCCTCAATGCCACGGTTGCCGAACCCCGGGGCCACCACGATCCCGCCAAGGCCTGCCAGTTGCCTGGCGACATTCCGCGCATTGAGCTTCTCGCTGTGCACCCACTTGATGTGCACCTTGGTCTCGTTCTCCGCCCCTGCATGTTCCAGGGCTTCCTTGATGCTCTTGTAGGCATCGTGCAGTTCCACATACTTCCCCACAAGTCCGATGTGCACCTCGCGCTTGGGTTCCTTGTACCGGCGCAGGAAATCCGTCCATGAGCGCAGGTCGGCGTCCGGATAGCCGCTGATGCCCAGCTTCTGGAGCACCACCGTGTCGAGGCCCTCCTCCTGCATCATCAGGGGCACGTCGTAGATGGTCTCCGCATCGCGGCTCTCGATCACGGCCGTTGGGTCCACGTTGCAGAACAGGGCGATCTTGTCCTTCATGCCCTTCTGCATGGGATGTTCCGTGCGGCATACAAGCACGTCAGGCTGCACCCCCAGGCTCAGCAGTTCCTTCACACTGTGCTGGGTTGGCTTGGTCTTCAATTCGCCGCTGGTCTGAAGGTAGGGGAGGAGCGTTAGGTGGATGGTGAGGCAGTCCTTGCCCTTCTCCCACTTCAGCTGGCGGATGCTCTCCACGTAGGGCAGGCTCTCGATGTCGCCCACGGTGCCGCCCACCTCGGTGATCACGAAGTCGTAGATCCCCTTGCGCCCAAGGGACTGGATGTGCCGCTTGATCTCGTCGGTGATGTGCGGGATCACCTGCACGGTCTTCCCGAGGTATTCGCCGCGCCGCTCCTTGCTGATGACGTTCTGGTAGATCCGGCCCGTGGTGACGTTGTTGGCCTGGCTCGTCGGAACGTCCAGGAAGCGCTCGTAATGCCCCAGGTCCAGGTCGGTCTCGGCGCCGTCCTCGGTCACGAAGCACTCCCCATGCTCATAGGGGTTGAGCGTGCCCGGATCCACATTGATGTACGGGTCGAGCTTCTGGATGGTGACCGTGAACCCACGGGCCTGAAGCAATTTGGCCAGACTGGCACTGATGATGCCCTTGCCCAGTGAGGAGGTCACCCCCCCGGTGACGAAAATGTACTTGGTGGAACCCGTCATCGCCGCTTGCGAGCGCCGGGCTTGATCGGCGATCACGGGGTGTAAATGTAAGCATTGGCACCGCTCCCGATCGCATCGGGAGGCCGATCCTCCGGACCGGCTCAGAAGCGGAAGCTCACACCGGCGCTGGGCAGCAGGGGCAACTGGTTCACCCGCTCGAAGCGCACCCGGTCGAAGTAGAAGATGTTCTCCCGGTCGTACGCATTGGTGAGGCTCAGGTCCAGCTCGATGAGCTTGTGCTCGTCCAGCTTCCATTGCTTGGTGACACCCACGTCCATGCGGTGGTAGGT
The DNA here is from genome assembly GCA_044343855.1 of Flavobacteriales bacterium. Classification (GTDB taxonomy): domain Bacteria; phylum Bacteroidota; class Bacteroidia; order Flavobacteriales_F; family PHOS-HE28; genus PHOS-HE28. The sequence continues at coordinate 994 of JBIJDX010000090.1, read as the reverse complement.
GGGCAGGCGACCCTGGTTCAGTGGCCCCAGGATGGTGGCCAGGTCGGCATTGCTGGTGGTGTAGTCCGTGCCGATGTTGCCCTGGAAGTCCTGCGCACCATAGAATCCCTGGGTCTGCGTGAAGGGGAACCCGCTGCCGTAGTTCCAGCGCACGTTCACCTTCCATGCATCGAACCTGCCGAAGGCATAACTCGCCACCAGGTTCACGTTGTGGCGACGGTCCCACACCGGGTTGTATTCCTGCACACCGTCGAACCGGTCCACGAAGGTGTAGCTGTAGACACCCCAGAGGTACATGTTGCCCTTCTCGTACTTCAGCTGCAGGTCCGCCCCGTAGGCCTGGCCCGTCTCCACGATGTAATCCTTCTTCAGCTCGTCAGGTTTGTCCGCGAATTCCTGGGTGTCGTTGAACAGTTTGTTCCGGTTCAGGTTGGTCACCTGCCTGAAGTCCTTGTAATAGACCTCGAAATTGGCAGTCAGCTCGCGGCTGAGGTCATACTCGAATCCGGCCACATAATGGTTGGCGCGCTGGAGCGGATCCTTCACCTCGCGTGTGCTGCCGTCGCGCAGGGTCACATTGTCGGGCAGGTTCTCCGGTGCCGAAAGGAAACCATAGAACAGGTTCACCACATCGCGGTCGCTGTTGGCGGCCACCAGGTTCTGGCTGTAACGGCCTGCCGCGGCCTTGAAGCGCAGGTCCTCGGTGATGTTCCATTTCATCCCGAAGCGCGGTTCCACGTTGGCAACGCTCAGCGAAGCGTAGTAATGCAGGCGGATGCCAGGGTCGATGATGACCTTGCCCAGGTTCTTGCGGTAGTTGAAATAGCCGGCGATCTCCGAGGTGTTCTCCTCCTGGACGAACCGGGTGCCCACACTGCTGAAGAAGCTGAAGTTGGTGCGGAAGCCGAGGATCTCCACCCCATAGCGCGCCTCATCATCACCCATGAAGTACTTGAAGTTCAATCCTGCATTGAAGCCTGCGATATCGCTCGTG
>JBIJDX010000268.1:0-3259 GCA_044343855.1 Flavobacteriales bacterium | reverse complement strand
GCGGATGTCCATATAGCCGGCCAGAAGGCGCTTTTCAAGTTCGTCGGCCCGTTGCACTCTCCAGACATCCCGACCTGCGTTCTGGCGCATCTCCTTCACGGCATCGAACTGTTTGCCCGTGGGTTCGGCGTACGTGGCCTTGAACACCGCCTTGGGGGCCGGGTCGGACTGGAGTGCGAGGAACAACGAGGCACTCTTCTCGGGCCGCACCAGGATCAACTCCTTGTCGGGGATGTAAAGCAGGTGATCGGCACCGCGCTCGGTCGGCAGATAGCCATTGTACCGCTGGTACTCGCTGTCCTCCTGCCTACGCCGCAGAAAACCACAGCGCACCAGGGGGCCATAACTGGCATGGCGACCCAGGAAATCGCTCAACTCTTCGTACCCCTGTTCCCGAGACCGGATGATCCGGTTCCATCGTGCTTCGAAGACCGCCGCTGTCATGGTGCCAAGGTGCGACACCCCTGTGCGCTGTAGCGGCCACACCCTCTTCGATTACCAACAAAGCCGTTTTGATCAGCGCCGGAACAGCCCGCTACCAATTACCGAATGCACTGACGATCAAATGATTAAACAAGAAGAACAACGATATCAACGGGAGACCGGCTGATAACTCGCACCTATCCGCTGATCGATCGGCCCTGCCGCATCAGGGGATGGCGATGCGCTTCACCTGCTGTGCATCACCGCTGCTGGCGCGCACAAGAAGGAGTTGCCCGCGGAGCGATGCCAACGGCAGTTCCCAAACGGCGGGCCTGCCAGCCGAAAGTTGACGTCCGGCCAACCGCGAGCCCGCGATATTGAACACCTCGAAATTGACGGGACGGCCATTATCCAGCGACCACTGCAATTGGAGTACATCCCGCACGGGGTCCATCACGGCCAGGAACGTGGTTGCGACAGGAACCTCATTGACAGCACTGGGAATGTCACAGTTGACCGGATCCACGTTATTGGGCTCACCCGGAGTGCTGCAACCCAAGCGGAAATCCGTGTCATTATCATCGGTGTCGGAACCATCCGGCCAGCGGCTGAGGCTGCGTCCATCCACCATGTTCACATCCAACGCGGTGGTCGGGGTGCCTTCGGAATAGCCCGGCACGGCTCCGCCATAGGAAAGCACATCCATCGTATCGCTGGTGGCATTGTTCACCAATGCGATGGCATCAGGCACCCCGTTCTGGATCAGGTTGGTGGCAACAGGCCCCACATGGTCGCAGTTGACGGTGTTGGCGGCATTGCCACAAATGACGAAATATTCACCCGGGGCCAACGTGGGCCACGCGGTGGAGGTGATGTTCTGGTAGATGGCGGCACCGCCGTTGGAGCCGTTCACCATCAGCACCGTCAGGTTCTGGAGATCGAAGGGCACGTTGCCTGCGTTCTTGATCTCCAGGAATTCAGCCACATCGGTGCTGGGCTGATCATAGTCCAACTCGTTGATCACCAGTTGGGCCTGGCAGGTGGTCGCGAGGAACAGGGTGAGTGCGATCGTGTATTCAGTACGCATGAACTGGAACTTGGGCCGAAGATAATCGATCAGGCTCTCCCTATGCAAGAGAACCGCACTTCAACGCGACATCCGCAGGCGTCCCAGCGATCGGACGCCGCATGTATGGACTGCGTTCAGGCCTTACTGTTTGCTGAAGCGCAGGGAACGCACTTCGCCTCCCTCCAGGACAGTGAGTTGGTAGAGGCCGGGTGCCAGGGTGTGCACAGGCATTACACCGGTCGCCAAACGGGTCTCCAGCACCACCTTGCCCGTCACATCGGTTACCACGACCAGTGCGTTGAGGCTCGTTCCAGTGATCGTCAGCAGTTCGTTGGCCGGGTTGGGAAAGGCCATCAACGTGGCGTTACTCAGGGCCGGAACCTCAGTGCTGATGCCTTCGGTAACGGTCAACGTGCCGTTGATGGCCGGGTTCTGGATCTCGTCGATGACGCCGCTGGGCCACTTGATACGCACCAGCTCGATCTCGGTGTCCTCCCCTATTCCAAAGTGGGCGAACAGGGTGCTCATGTAGGCGAAGCCATCGCCGCTCTTCACATCGCGGATCTGGGTGCCGAGGGCGCTCACCACCTCAATGCGGGCACCGATGCCGTTGCGGTTGCTCTGCGTACCGATGGGGACGATCCTGATCCAGTTGTTGTCATTCCCTTGGTTCATCCGGACCTGGTTACCGCCTGCGATGTCCAGGAACCCGTCGTTGTTCAGGTCACCGATGGGACCATTGCCGGGTGCCGTGGGGTCCGGTGAGAAGGTCATGTTGCCGTTGTTGTAGTGCAGCGCACCGGCCCCGATGATATCCACGTAACCGTCATTGTTGAAGTCATGGGCGGTCCACTCGATGCTTTGCCCGCCGAACGCATCGAACCCGGAGCCCGCAGTGACGTTGGTGAAGGTGCCATCGCCGTTGTTGGCCATCAGCTTGTGCTCGTTGCTCGAGCTGCTACCGATGAGCATGTCCATGTCCCCATCGTTGTCGAAGTCGCCCCAAGCGCTGCTCCAGCTTTGGTGTCCATCCGCGAGACCCAGGCTGCTCGCCATGCTGGTAAAGGTGTAGTCCCCGTTGTTGCGCATCAGCAGATCAACGGGATCGCAGCCGCATTTGGCCACGAAACAATCCACGTCTCCATCATTGTCATAATCGGTCCAGATGGAGCCGTAGTTGCCACAGGTCTGGCCCAGCCCCCCCTGCACGAAGGAGAAATTATTCGAACCATCATTGATGAAATGAACGTTCGCATCCACATCGTGGCATACGAATGCATCCAGATGTCCGTCGTTGTTCACATCCACGAAATTGGTGCGTTGGCTGAAGATGTATTGAAGGAAGGACAGCTCAGTATAGGAGGTTCCAGTCGCATTGGCACGCATGAACGTGACACCGCTTCCACCGCCGTACATCATGTCATTGAACCCGTTGCCATCCATATCACCGGCCGCGAAGCTCCAGGAAGCCGTATGGTCGGCCTGTGGGGTGATGATGGTGGTTGTGGTGAAGCCTCCTCCTGCAAGCTGGTAGTTGATGGTTACGCTCGATGAGCCGGGCGAGACCGCGTCATCCAAGCCATCGCCGTTCATGTCCACCACTCCTTGTACACCCGTTGCGCCTTGGAGGTTGACCGAGGTGAACGATACCGTGCCTTGCGGTGAGGTGACCGGCGGCACACCCTGGATGCTGAAGGAGAACCCTGAGGAGGTCCAATAGCTGTCCCATGCGATGTAGTAATCGACACCGGCGGTCACCTGGAACGT
>JBIJDX010000267.1:0-3325 GCA_044343855.1 Flavobacteriales bacterium | reverse complement strand
CGGCGAACCAGGACTGCGCCACAGCAACAGCGCTTTGCGCCCAACAGCCACAGCCCGGCAACAATACGGGTGCAGCGGGCTTGCTGCCCGGTTTCTGCGGAACACAGGCGCTTGTGTGGTACACCTTCAGCACCAACAGCGTGGGCGGCGCAGTGACCGTTTCCTTGACACGCATCGATTGCCCAGAGGTGGCGGGCGTGGACAATGAGCTCAGCCTCGTGGTGCTTTCGAACGCCAATGGATGTGCTCCTGCTTCGTTCGTTGTGGAGTCCGGTGACCCCTGTGGGACACGGGACTCCATCCCGTTCGATGTCACCGTGCAGGGACTCGCTCCCAACACCACCTACTACATCTACGTGGCAGGGGTGGCCGATATGGGAATGGGCGTCGCCCAGTGCGGGTTCGATCTGGAGGTGAGCGGTCCGGGCGCCAATGTGGTCGATGTGGACTTCGATGCGGGTGATGATGTGACCATAGGGGAAGGAGAGAGCACCCAGCTGCAGGCGGTCGGTGGGGTCGGCTACAGCTGGTCGCCTTCCAGCGGATTGAGCGGCAGTGCGATACCGGATCCCGTGGCCAGCCCGACCGCCACAACGACCTACAATGTGACCACGACGATCGATGGCTGTGAGTTCACGGACCAGGTGGTCGTGGAGGTCCGTCGCCTGATCGAACCACCCAATACGTTCACCCCCAACGGGGACGGCAAGAACGATGCATGGCTGATCCCGGGCATCGCCGGTTACCCCGGAGCGGTCGTCAACGTGCATGACCGCTGGGGCCAGCGGGTGTTCACGAGCAATGGCTACCGGGAACCCTGGGACGGGACCAACGGGGGTGGGGCGCTCACGGACGGCACCTATTACTATCACATCCAGCTGAGCCAGGCGGGCAGCGGGTCCACCCCATACACGGGCTTCGTGTCCATCATCCGATGAGGTGCCTGCTGCTGATCATTGCGCTGCTGTCGGGGATGTCCGCTTTCCCCCAGCTCCTGTCCCAGTACACCCAGTACGTTTTCAACCATTTCAGCATCAATCCGGCGGTGGCCGGCAGCAAGGACTGTCTTGACCTTCGCCTTGGCTTCCGCAAGCAATGGCTGGGAATGGACGGTGCACCCACCACGGGCTGGGCGAGCCTGCACGGAACATTGCGCCAGAAGGGAAGGTCCTTCAAGGCCAACAAGCACGGACTGGGGCTGTTCATCGAGGCCGATGAGGCGGGCCACTGGGGATACACGCGGTTCCTGCTGGCCTATGCCTATCACATCCAGATGTCCAAGGACTACTACATGTCCTTCGGCGTGTTCGGCGGATTGCAACAGATGAAGTTCAACACCGGCGAGGCGGTCGTACTGGAACAGGACGACCCTGCCATCAATGGCCGCGCCGCCGCGCTGGTTGCGCCTGAAGTGGTGCCCGGTATCTGGTTCTACAGCAGGAAGGCCTGGGCGGGCATGTCGATCCATCAGCTGCTGGGCAATGACATGGGCCTTGGGCAGGATGCCCGGCTCTACCGCCACCTCAACCTGTCCGGCGGATACAAGTACCGCATCGGCCGCAACACATCCCTCACCCCCAGCATCCTGCTGAAGTTCGCCGGCGGAGCACCGCCCGCCCTCGACCTGAACGCCATGGTGGAGTGGAAGCGGACCCTCGCATTGGGTGCCGGTTACAGGGGCGGTGATGCGCTGTGCCTCATGATGCGTGTCGGATTCCTTGAGTATTTTCAACTCGGGTACAGCTACGACATCACCACCTCACGCCTCAAGGTGGCGGGCAGCAATACCCATGAGGTCATCCTTGCGATCACCCCGTGCAGCAAGGAGGATCAGGGTCGGCGCATGATAAATTGTCCTGCTTTTGACTAGAACAGCAATGAACATGCCGAACAGCCTGCCCCTTCGGACGCTCCTTGTCTGCGGCATGCTGGTGCTGTGTGCGCAGGTCATGGCGGAGACGAGGTTCTGGGTGGGCGGGTCGGGCCGATGGGATGATGCCGCCCACTGGAGCGACCGGCAGGGTGGAGCAGGCGGCGCAGGGGTGCCCCGGGTGGGTGACGATGTGCGCATCGATGGATCCGCCGTGGTCGCCATCAAGGGAGTGGCCTGGTGCCGCGGGTTGCACGTGAACGGAGGTCATGGTGCGGTGCGCATCACGGGTGCGACCGATGCCGAACTGCGTATTTCCGGCGAATGGCGGATGCAGGGGGGCGTTTCGTGGGAGATGGCGGGCGAGGTGCACCTGGTCAAACGGCAGGGCGGGGTGGAGTTGGACCTGCGGGGCATCCTGCTGAACAGTGATGTGGTGCTCGATGGCAGCGGAAGCTGGTCATTGCTCAGCGACCTTGCCCTCTCACCGCTTCGGTCGATCAGGGTGCGCCAGGGAACATTCATCGCCAACGACCGATCCGTGACCGCCGGCCGGCTCCTGATGGAGGGCCGCGGAAACCGCCGCCTCCTCGCGGGATCAAGCCTGTTCCGGCTGGGAGCGATGCCCGACGCAACCACCCTGCGTGGTGTGCTGGAACCTGCCAACTCCATCCTTGCGGTCGATGATGAGGTCCGACCGTGGGGCATCGTCGGTCGTCCGGGAGAGGCGGCGCCCCGTGATATCGCCATCTGCGGCACAGGGGCCGGACAGACACCATTCACCGTGAATGCCCAGGCGACGTCCAACTACAACAACTTCGGGGTTCAGTGCCGCGGCCTCTGCAATGCCACGGTCACCGCCACGGTCACAGGGGGCAGCGGGAACTTCACCTATGCATGGCTGAACGGTGGGCCGAATGCCCCCACCTGGACAACGGCCTGCGGGGGACCACAGATCGTGATCGTAACCGACGTCGTCCAGAACATCTCCTGCTTCGCACAGGTCAGCGTCACCGAGCCTCCCCCCCTCGGGGTCATCTTCTTCGGCACCGGTACATCACCTTCCTGCATTGATGCCTGTGACGGGTCGCGCACAGCCCTTGCCGTGGGTGGTGCCGGGCTCATCACCTACAACTGGAACAATGGTGCCGGCTCGGGGTCATCCTTCTCCCAGCTCTGTGCCGGTGAGAACACGCTGTTGATCACCGATGCCAACGGATGCACGTTCGACACCACCTTCTCGTTCATCGTCGATCCCATCCTGCCCAACCTCGTTGTCACCAATGCATCCTGCAACGGGGTGTGCGACGGCGCTGCCCAGGTGAGTCCCACGGGTGGTGCCCCGGGGATCACGGCCACCTGGTCGCCCATCGGCATCACCGGAAATTCGGTCTCGGGTCTATGTGCAGGTGATTACAGCGTATTCCTCATCGATCCCGCAGGGTGTGATACCAC
>JBIJDX010000089.1:0-10645 GCA_044343855.1 Flavobacteriales bacterium | reverse complement strand
CTGCTCCAGGAGCGGAGCCGCCGGAGTCCTGTGGATATCTAGTTTCAGGGTGCCCTGACGGGAGCGCACCCAGAGCAGGATGCCATCGAGCATGCCCAACGTGGAGCTGGCTTCGGCGCGGATGCGGTGGATCAACTCCAAGCGCTCCCGTTCATCCAGTTCCGCCATCACGGCATCGTCCAGACCAACGATCAGGTTGCTGAACGGGCTGCGAAGGTCGTGCGACATCATCTGGAGAAGCCGGTTCCGCTCCGTGACACTGGTCTCCAGCATGGCGTTGTACACACCTGATTCGCGGTTCAGTTCCATCAGGTCCGCCCTGTACTGCTCGTTGACCTGTACGGTGAATGCCGTCTGGAAGAGGGTGAAGAGCACCGCGCCCAGCACGTTCACGATGCGGATGATGACCAACCCATCGGGGGAAAGTTCAATGGGGAGGAAGCGGGGGTCGAACAGCACGATCCAGGTACATGCCACCAGCAACAGGACACCGAACGGGAATGCATACCAGCGTTCCCGGCCGCTGAAAACAACGACGATGCTTACGAAGACCGGTATCAGGAAAAGGATGATCAACGACGACAGTGAGAAGATCATGTTGATGATGCAGACCGCCAGCGCTGTGTGGGTGTGGACGAGCACTTTGCCCAGCAGGGCCCGGCGCCCACGCACAAGGAGCAGAGCGATGAGCGCACTTGCGGACAGGCTCAACGCGATCCAGGCAGGTACCATGAAGCCGAGCGACCGGTCCATGGTGAACAGGAACACTCCGAAGAACAGCAGTGACAGCGTATTGATCGAGAAGATCTTGTCGCTGATGGGCAGGCGTTGGAAGTGCAGGGTGCGCTCCAACAGGGACGTCACCATTGCACTCAGCCAGTGTAGATCGACCTTGCCCGAAGCCACCCTATTCCTTGTTGCTGCTAAATGTAATGGTCTTCGTCAGTGATGGGTGCTGTTGTTTGCAAATTGCAGGTACGCCCCGCACAGGGGACATATCGGAAACTGACCGGAGGAGGAGGGTAGGCTGCCATGGCGATCCCGAACTTCGCATCATGAACGAATACCTGGGAGCGCATTTCACAGGACGTTGCATGAGCGGTCAGGATCTGCGCGGCCATCGCTACGAGGACTGCCGCTTCGACCGGTGCGACCTTTCGAAGGCTGACCTTGGTGGCGCTCATCTTGCGAGGTGCACATTCGTGGGCTGCGACCTCTCCATGGTGAAGCTGGCCGGCACCTCCATGCAGGAACTGCATTTCAGCGGTTGTCGACTGCTTGGATTGGACCTGAGCGCCTGCAAGCCGATGCTGTTCTCCGCACGCTTTGTCGATTGTGGCATGGACCATGCGCTGTTGAGCGGTCCATCGCTGAAGCGGCAGCATTTCGAGCGGTGTTCGCTCCGAGGCGCGGACCTGACCGGTTCTGACCTGCGGGAGGCGGTGTTCGCAGCCTGTGACCTGCAGGACGCGGTGATCGAGCACTGCGACCTGCGTGGGGCGGACCTTCGCACAGCGTTTGGTTTTCGCATCGATCCGGAGGTGAATCGTCTCGCCGGGGCGCGTTTCAGCGTGGAGGGGGGCCTCTCGCTGTTGGCGAAGTATGATGTGCTGCTGGATTGAGGACGGAGTGGTCCCGGCTACCTTGGCACCATGGAAGCGATCATTGCACCAGCCACCTGCATCGCCGTATTCTGCGGGGCTTCATCCGGCAACGACCCCATCCACCTGGAGGCCGCCCGCACCGTGGGCCGTGTGCTGGCCGCAAGGGGCATCGGCGTTGTGTATGGCGGTGGCCATGTGGGCCTGATGGGTGCGGTTGCCGATGCGGCGATGGAGGGCGGTGGGCATGTTGTGGGTGTCATTCCCACGTTCATGACGCACAAGGAGGTGGCGCATGAACGTGTCAGTGAATTGATCATGGTGCGCGACATGCATGAACGCAAGATGGTGATGCATCAACGCAGCGATGCGGTCATCGCGCTTCCCGGTGGGTTCGGTACCATGGACGAACTGTTCGAGCTGCTCACCTGGCGTCAACTGGGCCTGCATGCCAAGCCGATGGGCTTGCTCAATGTGAAGGGCTTCTATGATGGGCTGCTGGCACAGATGGAGCACATGGCGCGGGAGGGCTTCCTCCACGATGATACCCGTGTGATGGCCGCCACCGATGCGGAGGTGCTGCTGGATGCGCTGCTGGCCAACATCGTTCGGGTGGCATGAACGCAATGCGACCACGAACCGTCGGTGCCGATCACTTGCTAGCTTGCCCCTTTACGATCAGTCCATGAGACGCAACATCAGGAAGTTGATCCTCGGCAAGGGTGGTTCGGCCAACGGTGGCGATCAACGCACGGTGAACGATCGTTGGGCGAATGTGGTGGCCATCTGGGAGAACACCTATGAAGAGGACTTCGGGCTTGAGAAGGTCGTACGGTTGGTCCTTGCGCTTTCGCAATTCCTGTTCCCCGGCATTTACATCAAGCACCTGTTCTGGCGCCAGGGCCCCCTGGTGCAGGACCTGGTGGTGGAGCTCTACGTGATGTTGAAGACGGCCCTGCCGCTGGTCGTGTTGATGGAAGGGTGGTGGAGCGAGCGCTGGATGCTCTATCTCCTGCTCTGGTTGTGCGCCGAGACCGTGCTCTACATACCCACGATGATCTTCGCCAGTGACGCCATCGCGAATCCACGCTCCTACCGCCGATCGAAGATCCTGGTCTTCATCAACTACCTGGAAGTCGTGTTCACGTTCGCAGCCTTGCACATGGCCGGGCAGTACTTCAACATGCCAATTGCCAAATGGAGCGATGCCGTCTACCTGAGCTTCGTGATCACCAGTACCATCGGATTCGGTGAGTACTACCCTGTGAGCGATGCGGGCAAGCTTGTGGTATCACTGCAGTCCCTGTTCTACCTCAGTTACATCGCCTTGTTCGTCAGTGCCTTCACGGTCAGTGGTCAGCGCGGTTACTTCAGCCGGTTGAACCAATGAGGAGTACCGCACTGCACGCCTATTGGCAGCCCCTTGCCGCGGACCTGGCCGGTGCCGCGGATCCCTTGGATGCCTTGGCCATGCAGCGCTACATGAAGGACGTGGCGGCCTTCCACGGTGTAGGGGCACTCGCGCGCCGGGCCCTTCTGAGGGCGCACATTGAACGATATGGCCTGCCTGAAGCAGATGAACTGTCCGTCATCTGCCGTTCCGCCTTCGCGCAGCCCGAGCGCGAGTGGCACTACTGCGCTGTTGACCTCTTGCAGCGCATGGCGAAGAAGCTGGGGCCTGATCACCTGCCGCTGTTGGAGGAGCTCATCACCACCAAGAGCTGGTGGGACACGGTCGACCTCCTGGCCAGTAACGTGGCCGGGGTGATCCTGTTGCGGCATCCCGAGGCGATCGCCCAATGGCACAAGCGCTGGACCACCAGCACCGACCTCTGGTTGAACCGAACGGCCATCATCTTCCAGCTGAAATGGAAGGAGCGCACCCTGGTATCCCTGCTGTTCAGTACCATCCAATATCACGCGGCGCATCCCGACTTCTTCATGCGGAAGGCCATCGGCTGGGCGCTCCGGTCCTATGCATACACGGATCCAGAGGCCGTCCGCAGGTTCGTGGCCGAGGTGGAACTGTCGGCATTGAGCAGGAGGGAGGCGCTGAAGAACCTCTGAGCTTCGCCGCTGCGTGGAGGTTGCCCCGTTCCGGACTTGCCATCCGATCCCGACTTGCCGACCTTTGCATGTAGTGGAGCGGCCATTGTCCATGACCTCCATCATTCGAATTGCCATGTTGATGCGTCCACGAGGCCTGCGTTGCCTGTTGTCATTCACAGCAATGGCAGCGCTGTTGCTCACCGCGTGCGGGCAATCCGATTCCCAGCGCTCTGTCGTGCGCATGGGGGCCACTGTGAGCGCCGATCCGCCGTCCATCACCTTGGGCTGGCTTCCGGAGGCGGGGAGCAACTCGTTCAGCGTTTTTCGCAAGGTGCCCGGAACGGCCGGATGGGGGGCGGCTGTGGTGAGCCTTTCCGGGAGTGCCACGGGATGGACGGACACCGATGTTGCCGTGGGTGTCGCCTACGATTACAAGGTGGTCCGCAACGGGGGTGGCACGGCCACGGGTTATGTCCGCTCCGGCATCGCCATCCCGGCGGAGGAGGATCGCGGGACCCTGGTGCTGCTGGTGGAATCGGGTCTGGCCGGACAGCTGAGCCTGGAAATAGCCGGTGTGGTGGAGGAGTTGATCGCGGATGGCTGGTGGGTGATCCGGCACGATGTGGATGCCGACGCATCGCCCGCGGACTTGCGTGCACAGCTCATTGCCGACCGCGCTGCCGATCCCGATGTGCGGGCCGTGTACATCCTGGGTCACGTGCCGGTTCCATACAGCGGCAATATCAATCCCGATGGGCACGTGGAGCATCGTGGCGCGTGGGCCTGTGATGCATATTACGGAGATCTTGATGGCAATTGGACGGATGCCTCCGTCAACGTTCCCAACACCGCCTACGGATACAACCGCAATGTGCCGGGTGATGGCCGCTTCGACCAGAGCGACCTGCCCTCCGCCGTGGAGCTGATGGTGGGCCGGGTGGACCTGAGCGATCTTCCCACCCTCCCATTCACGGAGTCCCAGTTGATGTGGTACTATTTCAACAAGGCTTCGCGGTGGAAGCGAAAGGAGCTCACCGCACCTAACACCGCGCTGCTTTTCGATGACCTGCAGTGGACCGGTTATCCACTTGCACAATCAGGCCACATGACCTTGTCGGCGTGCGTGGGACCCGCACAGGTGCAGGAGGTCGCTGGTTCCTCGGACCCGTTCGTGGATCAGCTCGCTGTGCAGCCATCCCTGTGGACCTACCATTGCTCCACGGGTTCCCAATCGACCGGAACCGACGGGCAGGTGACCTTTGTGGGTACGCAGTCCGGCGTGCGCACCGCGCAACTCGCCGCCATCAGTGCGCAGGGCATCTTCAACATGTCCTTCGGCAGCTATTTCGGCGATTGGGACAACCAGGACAATTACCTGCGCGCCCTCCTCGGAAGCGGCAATGCGCTCACCCATGTGTGGTCCGGCATCCCCAACTGGTACATGTATCCCATGGCGATGGGCGAGACCATCGGCCATGCCACGCGTCTTTCAAAGAACAACACCCAGCAGGTTCATAGTCCGCAGAACGCGGGTTGGCAGGGCCAGTCCGTCACGCGCATCCACATGGGACTGATGGGAGATCCCACGTTGCGCCAGGCCCAGGTGGCACCTCCGACATCCCTTGTCGTGGTGCCGGATGGCTGGTACGCAAGCTTCAGTTGGGAACCCGCACCGGAGCCAGTGCTGGGCTACGTCATCCACCGCATTGATACTGTGAACGGTGGCTTCATCCGCCTGAACGAAGCGCTGATCACCGGTACTTCCTTCACCTCCAGCCATCCATTCATTCCCGGTGACCGCTATCTGGTGCGCGCCGTGCAGCTGATAACGGGTGCCACCGGCTCGTTCCACGCACTTTCGCTCGGTGCCATGGCGCGTGTTACGGGCAGTGCGCTCGTGGATTGCAATGGCACCCTCGGTGGCCTGGCGCTACCCGGCCTGCCTTGTGACGATGGCGATTCGGCCACTGTCAACGATGTGTACACGTCCGAGTGCATCTGTGCCGGTGGGTTGACCACAGGTATTGGCGCTGCAAACGCAGCAGGTGTTTCGATCGCGCAGCGCGGCGATGCCTTGGTACTTCGTTCTGAAGAGAGCCTGCCGTCGCGCTACGATGTCCGCGACACGGCCGGTCGCCTGCTGGCGAGCGGTTCCCTCGGCGGCACAGAGGCCGTCCTGTCCCTGGACGGATTGAGCGCGGGACTCCACTTCTTGCAGTTACGCGCATTGAACGGCGCCATGGTCGCCACGCACCGGTTCGTGGTGGAACGCTGATCAGTAGCGTGCCTTGCCCGGCTTGCGCGGTCCGCGTTGCTGCGGCTCGTAATATCCGCGACGTTCCTGGCGATCGTCCTGCCTTCCACCCTGTCCGTACCGGGGTGCAGGGCCCTTGCGATGGCCGCCACCGCCACCACCGCCGTAGCCACCACGGGCAGGCCGGGGGCCTTCGCGACGGCCACCATCAGCGGCATCCACGCGCACGTTGCGGCCTTTGTAGTTCGCGTTCTGGAAGGCGTTGAGCACCTGCTCGAAGTGGTCGGGCTCGATGTCCACGAAGGAGTACACATCCTTGATGAGCATCTTGCCGATGAGCTCGCCGCTCACGCCACTGATACCGCAGATGTATCCGAGCATCTTGCCCTTGTCGAAGCCGTCGGCGCTGCCCAGATTGATGAACATCTGCCTGCCAGTGCTGAAGCGTTCCAGTGATGACGGCCGTTCCGCACGGGCGGAGTGATCCTTTCGGCTCATGTCCACGTTCAGGTCGAAGTCCTTGCGGTGCTGGTCGATGATGCGGTTGAAGGCCAGGCTCATGAAGCGATCGATGAGCTCCTCCTTGCTGAAGCCGTTCAGTTCTGCGCGTGCTTCTGGCAGCAGGTCCTCAAGGCCTTCGGCATCCACTTCCACGCTCTTCAGGCGGTGCATGTAGGCCTTCACCTGCTGCTTCACGATCTCGGCACCGCCGGGTACACGCACATAGGTGAAGCGCGTATTGAGACCCCGTTCCAGCTGGCGGATCTTGGCCATGTCGCGAAGGCCCACGATACTGAGCGAGATGCCGGCCCGGCCCGCGCGACCGGTGCGGCCGCTGCGGTGGGTGTAGCTCTCGGCCTCGCCGGGCAGGTCGAAGTGGAACACGTGCGTCACGTCCTTCACGTCGATGCCGCGGGCCGCCACATCGGTGGCAATGAGCATGCTGATACTGCGTGCACGGTAGCGGCCCATCACATGGTCCCGCTGGGCCTGCGAAAGGTCGCCGTGGATGGCGTCCGCGTTGTAGCCGTCCTTCACCAGGGCGGTGGCCAGTTCCTGGGTCTCGTGCTTGGTGCGGCAGAATACAATGCCGAACAGCTCGGGATCGGCATCGATGAAGCGCTTAAGGGCTGCGAAGCGGTCCTTGCTGTGCACCACAGCGTATTGGTGCTGGATGGCTTCGGCAGCACTGTTGGCCCTGCCGATGCTCAACTCCTCGAAGGCCCGCATGTAGCGCTTGGCGATGCGTCGCACCTCGCTGCTCATGGTGGCGCTGAAGAGCCAGGTCTTCTTGTCGGCGGGGGTGTTCTGCAGGATCTCCGTGAGGTCCTCCTGGAAGCCCATGTTGAGCATCTCGTCGGCCTCGTCGAGCACCACCACGTCCACATTGGAGAGGTCCATCACTTCGCGGCCGATGAGGTCCAGCAGACGCCCCGGGGTGGCCACCACGATCTGGGCGCCCCGCTGCACCTCGCGCACCTGGTCACGAATGCTGGCGCCGCCGTATACTGCGGCGATGCGGGTGCCCTTGAGGTTGCTGGAGAAGCGCCCCAGGTCCTTGGCGATCTGCACACACAGTTCACGGGTGGGGGCGAGTACGAGGGCTTGGATGGCGCGTTCCTGCGGATCAAGGAACTCCAGCAGGGGCAATCCGAACGCGGCGGTCTTGCCTGTTCCGGTCTGTGCCAGGGCCACCACATCGTTCTCGCTGCGCAGCAACAGCGGGATGGCTTGTTCCTGAACGGGGGTCGGGGTGGTGAATCCGATCTCGGTCAGGGAACGGAGCGTCTCCGCGCGGAGACCGAGCGCGTCGAAAGAGGACATCTCAGTAGGGGAAGGGGAGGGGAATGGCGCGCCTGCGGCGCCGGAATGGCGGCAAAGGTACGGACTTCCACTGTGGCATGGGGCTTCGGCTATCTTTGGCCACCGTCCATGACCCTGCTCGAGGCCAGTTTCACCGGCACATTGCGCACCATCGTTGTGCTCGTGGCGCTTTGGTGGGTGCTCCGGATGCTCCTCCGTCACCAACAGCAGCGACGCACCCCGCCGGTGCATCACAGCTCCGGTGCACAACGCCCGAAAGGCGAGGTGCGCATCGAGCGGCCGGAGAGTGGTCCAACCCGCGCTGCCAGGCCGGGCGCCACCATCATCGACGCCGATTACGAGGAGATCAAGTAGCCCGTTCCTTCACCGAACCGCCCATTCGGAAACCCTCCCATGAAACACATCAACTGGCGTTCCCTCATCCCGGTGCTTGTGGCACTGGCCCTCTTCTACGCCCTGAGCCTGCTCTACTTCAGCCCGGTGCTGGAAGGCAGGCGCCTGGTACAAGGCGATCTGAAGAACTGGCAGGGCATGGCCCAGGAGATCCTCGAACACCGCGATGCCACGGGCGGGGATCCCCTCTGGACCGGCAGCATGTTCAGCGGCATGCCGGCCTACCAGATCACCGTCCTGTGGACCGGCAACTTCCTGCGTTTCGCCGACGATGCCTTCCATGGCTTCCTGCCGCGACCGGCCAGCTTCCTGTTCCTCTACCTGCTGGGCATGTACATCCTGATGCGCTGCATACGGGTGGATCCGTGGCTCGCCATCGTGGGCGCGGTGGCCTTTGGCTTCTCCTCCTACTTCTTCGTGATCCTGGAGGCCGGCCACAACAGCAAGGCCAACGCCATCGGCTACATGCCCATGGTGCTCGGTGCCACCATTCTGCTCTTCCGCGACAAGGCCTGGTGGGGCGGCGCACTGCTGGCCCTGTTCCTGGGCCTGGAGATCGCCATGAACCACGTGCAGGTCACCTATTACCTGGGCATCGTGCTGCTCCTCTTCGCATTGGCCGAAGCCGTGGGCTTTGTGCGCGCCGGTCGCGTGGGCGAGCTGGTCCAACGCGCTGGCATCGGTGTGGTGGCCGTGGTGCTCGCCCTGCTCTGCAACTTCGGTTCGCTGTGGAGCACGTGGGAATATGGCAGGTACACCACGCGCGGGCGCAGTGAGCTCACCATCCTGCCCGACGGCAGCGCTGCTTCTTCCATCCGCACGGACGGCCTCGACCGCGATTACGTCACCGCATGGAGCTATGGCAAACAGGAGAGCTTCACGCTCCTCGTCCCCAACACAAAGGGCGGCGCTTCGGGCTCCATCATTCGTTCACAGGATGACCTGCAGGCCATCAAGGACCCCGGTTTCCGCAGTGCGGTGCTCAAGGAATACCAGGGCGGCGGCTACATCAACAGCTACTGGGGAGATCAACGGTTCACCTCGGGTCCGGTGTACATCGGTGCACTGGTGGTGCTGCTGATGCTGCTGGCCCTGGCCCGGGCCGAAGGACCCGCGCGCTGGTGGGTGCTTGGCGCGGTGCCGCTCATTGCCGTGCTCATGCTCGTTCAAAGTCCGGTGGTCGCCGGCCTGCTCATGCTCGCGTATCTGCTGGGCGGCATGGTGCTGTGGCGCGATGGCCTCAGCTACGCGCTCTTCAGCGGTCTGCTGCTCACGTTGGTGCTGAGCTGGGGTCGCAACTACATGCCGCTCACCGACTTCTTCCTGGACATGGTGCCGGGGTACAGCAAGTTCAGGGCGGTCACCATCATCCTCATCATCGTTGAACTTGCCGCGCCGGTGCTGGCCATCCGCTACCTCGATGAACGCCTCCGCGCTGGTGCGTGGGACAAGGCAACGGAGAAGCGCGATCTGTTGGTGGGCGGAGGTCTGGTGGTGCTGTTGTTGGCCTTCGCGCTGATGCCCACCACCTTCTTCCAGTTCATCAGCGATGCGGAACAGGAGCGCTACACGGCGCAGGCAGCGGCGGGTGGGGAAGCACAGGTGCAGGCCTTCGTGGACGATCTGCGCCAACTGCGGGTGGATGTGTTCCGCGCGGATGTATGGCGAAGCCTGGCTTTCGTGCTGGCGGGACTGGCCCTGCTTTGGCTGCATGGCCGCGGCAGGGTGGGTCGTGCGGTGGTTGTCGGTGCCATGGGCCTGCTGGTGCTGGTGGATCTGTGGGTGGTGGACAAGCGCTATGTGAACAATGACAAGGAGCGCGGCCGTTACCTCAGCTGGGAGGATGAACGCGCCAGCCGCCTGCCCTTCAAGCCCACCGAAGCCGACAAGGCCATCCTGCAGGCGGAATGGAGCCCGGCCGCGGATGCCATCTTCCAGGAACTGCTCGCCAGGACCAAGGCTGAACGGGCCGGAGAGAAAGGCCGCGAGCGCATGGTGGGCAAGGACGAGGAGGAGCTGCTGCGCTTCGCCGCATTGCGTCGCGCCAAGGACCATCGGGTGCTTACCCTCGCCGACCCATTCAACGATTCCAAGGTCAGCTACTTCCACAAGAGCGTGGGTGGTTACCACGGCGCCAAGCTGAAGCGCTACCAGGAGCTCATCGAGTTCCAGCTAACGCCTGCCATGCAGCGGGTGATCACTGCGCTTCAGGCCGGCACATCGATCCAGGCAATGGACAGTCTGCTGGCGCGCGAGGGCGTGCTCAACATGCTCAACACCCGCCACCTCATCTACAGCAACGAACGTGCCCCCATCACCAACACCAATGCCTTGGGCAGTGCCTGGTTCGTGGATGAACTGCGGTGGATGAAGAACGCTGATGAGGAGATCACCACGCTGGGTACCATCGATCCGTCGCGTACCGTGCTGGTGGATGAACGCCAACGGGAGCTGGTCGGAAGCACCCGGGCCGTCGCGGATCCTTCCGCGTCCATCGAACTGGAACAGTACGCCACCAACGAAC
>JBIJDX010000266.1:0-3342 GCA_044343855.1 Flavobacteriales bacterium | reverse complement strand
ACGGTGGGCCTGTTCATGCTGCGTGCAAGGGCATGCCACATGGCCACCTCCCCCCCGGTGGTGTCATGGTCGAAATTGTCGGGTGTCCATCCGTCGAACTCCGCGTAGCTCCTGCGGTCGTTGTCCAGGTAGGTGCAAGGGAGGAATCCCCGCTCCATCGCCGCTGCATAGACCACCGGCTTGATCGTGCTGGCCACGGGCCGTGCCGCTTTCACCAGGTCATATGGCAGGTAGCGGTGGTGATCGCCGCCCACCCATGCGCGTACTGCGCCGGTGGCAGGCTCCATCATCAGTACGGCGGCGTTCAAAAGGCGGTGGTAGTGCCAAAGCGAGTCACGGTACGTCAGGGTGTCCACCCGTTCGCCACCATGGTCGTACAGCTCGAAGGCATGCGTGCTGTTGCGTTTCCAGGCTGGATCTCCCCTGCGTGCCATCCGGTTCTCCCAGCGTTTGCGTTCGCCGCTGGCCCTTAGTTCGCGGTCCAGCTTTGGCTGCATGGCCTTCAGGTGTTCCTGCGCGGCATTGTAGGCGCTGCGCTGAAGGCGGGCATCCAGGGTGCTTTGTATGCGCAATCCGTCCTTGCGCAGGTCGTAGCGGTGTCCGTTCTTCTTTTCGAGGTCCTTCAGGATGCGCTCGGCTTCCACTTCCACCTGGTGCACGAAATAGCCGTAGAGGTCCATGGCATCGCCCCCCGTATAGTTAAGCGACAAGGGCAGGGCGCGCAGGCTGTCGGTGGCGCTCCGCCCCAGGTGCCCTTGTTCGTGCATCAGCTCAAGCACTTGATCACGCCGTCCTTTGCTGCGCTCGGGATGGAGTCGGGGGTTGTAGCTGGTGTTGGCCTTCAGCATGCCCACGAGCACGGCGGCCTCCTCCACTTTCAGCTTGGCAGTGGTGGTGCTGAAGTAACGCTGCGCCGCACTTTCGATGCCGTAGGTGTTCTCGCCGAACGGCACCGAATTGAAGTAGAGCACGAGCACGTCGTTCTTGGTGAGGATGCGTTCCAGCCGCTGCGCCACCAATGCTTCCTTCATCTTGGTCACCGGCACGGTGAGCAGGCCATGATCCTCCCGGCCATAAAGGTTCTTCACCAGCTGCTGGGATATCGTGCTGCCGCCGCCCCCCTTGCGATCGCCGCCCAGCAGGGTGCGGAAGAACACGCGTACGTAGCTCCGGCCGTCCACACCCTGGTGACTGAAGAAGCGGGCATCCTCGGTGGAGACGAGCGCGTCGATCAGGTGCTGCGGCAGGTCCTGGTAGCGCACATTGGTGCG
The DNA here is from genome assembly GCA_044343855.1 of Flavobacteriales bacterium. Taxonomy (GTDB): domain Bacteria; phylum Bacteroidota; class Bacteroidia; order Flavobacteriales_F; family PHOS-HE28; genus PHOS-HE28. The sequence goes on along the minus strand of JBIJDX010000266.1, from coordinate 2,071 downwards.
GTCCTCCGCGAAGATCTTGCCGATGAGCTCTCCATCGCGGGCCAGCACCAGTGTGGCTTCCTCGTGTGTTATGGTGCCCAGTTCCTCCTCGCTCGGCAGCTTGCCGAAGACGCCCATCCGCACGGTCTGCATCAGTGTCAGGAAGAGTACGAAGACCACCGCGAAAACGATGAGCGCGATCTTCAGCAGGGATATTCTGCCGTTGGGCGTGCTCTTCTTTCTTGCCTTGCCAGCCATCGTGCTCCGTCAACGGTCAACCGTCCCGATCAGTTGTCCCCCTCCAGGTATTCGTCCTTGTACAGCAGGTCGCTCTCGTACGGGTAGCGCGCCATATGCAGCGCTTTCACGCGGTGGTAGAGCATCTTCCGCAGGCCATCGATGTTGATGCGCTGCGCGGCGCTGACGAAGATGCAGTCCTCGCCCATGCGCGCCATCCAGCTGGCCTGCAGTTCGGCCAGGGTGTACTGGTCCGTGCGCTTGGGGGCCAGGTCGTCCGGGTCGTGCGGCGCAGGGCGGTAGGCGTCCACCTTGTTGAAGACCACGATCACCGGCCGGTCGCCTGCACCGATCTCGTTGAGGGTCTGTTGAACGGTCCGGTACTGCTCCTCGAAGTTGTGGTGACTGATGTCCACCACGTGCAGGAGCAGGTCTGCCTCACGCGTCTCGTCCAACGTGCTCTTGAAGCTCTCGATCAGCTGCGTGGGCAGCTTGCGGATGAATCCCACGGTGTCGCTCAGCAGGAAGGGGAGGTTGCCCAACACCACCTTGCGCACCGTGGTGTCCAGCGTGGCGAAGAGCTTGTTCTCGGCGAAGACATCGCTCTTGCTGAGCAGGTTCATCAGCGTGCTTTTGCCCACGTTGGTGTAGCCCACCAGCGCCACGCGGATCATGCGGCCGCGGTTGCTGCGCTGGGTGGCCATCTGCCGGTCGATCTGTCGCAGCTGGTCCTTCAGCAGTGAGATCCGGTCACGCACCAGGCGGCGGTCGGTCTCGATCTCCTTCTCGCCCGCACCACCGCGCGTTCCTGTGCCGCCGCGCTGGCGCTCCAGGTGGGTCCACAGCTTGGTGAGGCGCGGCAGCATGTACTCGTACTGCGCCAGCTCCACCTGGGTCTTGGCGTGCGATGTGCGGGCTCTGCGTGCGAAGATGTCGAGGATGAGCCGCGGGCGGTCGAGCACGGGACAGGCCAGCTCCTTTTCCAGGTTGCGCTGCTGCGATGGCGATAGCTCATCGTCGAAGATGACGCAGTCCGCTCCGTGTTCCTGCATCCAGGCCTTCACCTCGGCCAGTTTGCCGCTGCCCACATAGGTGCGTCCATCGGGCTTGTGCAGGCGCTGTACGAACCGCTTCAGCGTGCCGATCTCCGCCGTGCTGGCGAGGAACTCCAGCTCGTCTAAGTATTCCTTCACCTGGTCGGCGTTCTGCCGGTCGGTGATCAGTCCGATGAGCACGGCTTTCTCAGCCCTGCCCTTGATCTCCAGGGGGTCGATCATTCGTTCACGCGCAGGGTGCGTACATGGGCCACCACGGCATCGATCTCCGCGTTGGTCAGCGCATTCTTGTAAGGCATCATCACGCCTTTGCCGTTGAGCACGATCGCTTTCACCTCTTCAGTCGTCAAGGTGGACCTGCGCAGGTCCTTGGCCCCGTTCAGGCCGAGTCCACCATCCCTGCCGTGGCAAAGGCTGCAATGCATATCGAAGAGTTGGCCCCCCTTGACCTTCGGTCGGCCACCCTCCGTTCCGGCCATGCCATTGCTGCCGCAGGCGAACAACAGCAGAACGGGGCTGCCGATGGTGATGATAATGCGTTTCATATCCATCCGCGTCCATGGCCGATCTCCCTGAAAGGCCATGGTATCGCCCACAACATCAGTGCCAGGGCGATGAGGTAGAACAACCAGATACGGCGCTGCTTCTGGCGTTCGTCCCTGGCGCGCTTGGAAAGCGCCCGACCAATGGTCACAAGCGCGATGGCCACGAGCATGGCACCGAGGTGTTCCATCTTCCAGAAACGCCCGGCGGCACTGCTGCCATCAAGTGCATAATGCTTCCTGATGAAGTACAGGAAC
>JBIJDX010000088.1:0-10683 GCA_044343855.1 Flavobacteriales bacterium | reverse complement strand
TCCCGCAGTGGACCTTCCAGGCATGGAACTGCACCGGTTCGATCAGGACAGCACGCTCAACGATGCACGCAGCCTGCTGCGCCCTGTGCTCTCCGGACGTTCGGGTGGCGTGATGAGCGAAGCAGGCATGCCGGGCATCGCCGATCCCGGTGCCCTGCTGGTCCGTGCTGCGCATGAGCTCGGGATCGAGGTGGTCCCGCACATCGGACCCAACTCCATGATGCTTGCGCTCGCAGCTTCCGGTGCGAATGGTCAACGGTTCAGTTTCCATGGCTACCTGCCACGCGCCGCGCATGAACGCAGGCAGGCCATCCGGCGCATCGCCACCGAAGCATCCCGTACCGGAGGTGCGCACGTGTTCATGGAGACGCCCTACCGCAATGACACCCTGCTTTCCGACCTGTTGGAACAGTGCGACGAGCGCCTTCTGATGACCATCGCAGTGGACATCACCCAGCCCGGTGGAAGTGTGCGTACGTGTTCCATCGGCACATGGCGCCGCGAGCGGCCGACCATCGGCAAGCGCCCTTCGGTGTTCGTTCTATCGGCCCCGTGAGCCCGGTGCTACACATGGCAAGGCACTTGGGGAACCGGGTGCCCGGCGCTCACCTCCCGGCCGTCGCCCCCTGCAGAAGGGGCTCCGATGGATGAGCCATTTCACACGGAAGTGCACATCCACGGAACGGATGTCCCTCCTACCGAACAATGGGAGCAGATCGTCGCTGCCGATGGTGATGCCGTTCAACCGAAGGCTCGCACCCACGCCCGGACGGCGCAGGTCGTATTCCCGCACGCTCACCGGCACCGCCAGTTCAACATACCGTGTCTCCAACCTGGGAACGAAGGCCATCACATTGGCCGCCCTGAGCCGATCCCCTGCGGGGGAACTCAGCTGCTGCACCCCGGCGAACGCCACATATACCTGATGTGCAAGACGCTGGTCATACTGGACCGCGAATGCCGTCGGTGCACCCACCCACATGCCTTTGTGGGAACGATGTCCGACCGCGGTGTTCAACAGGCTGTCCAGGTCGTTCGCATCGTTCACTCCGGTCCGGTTGTAATTCGCCAGGGACAATGCACCCTGGTCGAACGCACCGGCAGCGGCACCGGAGAAATGCATGCCCCCCAGATCCAAGATGGAAAAGCCTATCCGGTACTGGTATGCAAGCGGTGTGCAGCCACGACCACTGCGGTGAGGCATGTAGCCGTCCGCTTCGTCCACGGTGCGTTCGTACACCATGCCGATATCACCTCCCACGCCGCTTCCCGCAAAAGGACCGGGCATCGCCAGACCATACGATCCGCTGACGCGATGAACCTCCAGTCCCGAGGTTGCCGTGCTGGTGTAGGACAGCTCATTGAGGTTGATCGAAGCGGCGGCATGCCCCACCATGTAGCGCAACGTGGCACCGAACGACAACAGGTTGAAGTCACGCGCCAGCACGAGGTGCGCGTAGGAAAGGGAGGCTTCGCTCCAGGCAGCCGAAACCAACCGGGCACCGTCCGCATCCAATTGCATGCTGCGCTGCTCATTGAAACCAAGGCCGTGATAGATGTGCCTGCCCAATGGTGAAGCCACCGCGTGAACGCCAGCCATTGCACGGGAACGGATACCGGCCGCAAGGGCACCGCGACCGAGAACGATGGAAACACCGGGACCCGCTACGCCCACCTGAAGGATGGCCTTCTTGTCGCGTGGAGAGAGCAGTTCGCTCGCGGAGGCTTCCCCGAAAACCCCTCCCCTGATGCTGTTGCGAACCTCACCGGCAAGAGAGCGATCACTGAGGGACACGCTCACCAGGTCGTTCCACGCATACACATCGGCTCCGACCATGCGCACATCCGCAAAGGGCCACTGTGTTGCGCCGCGTGCAGGGTTGAGGGTGATCGCGTCGGTTCCCGCATAGTTGCCCAACGCAGCACCCAGCTCGTATTGGGCCGGCAGCCGGTGCACCAGCACGCAGGCGAGGATCGGGACCAGCAATGCGCGCATGGCCCCCTTCTACGGGATCGGCCGGGGAAAGTTGGGGCGGCTCCATTCACGACCAGGGGCGACCGAACCACGCGTACAGGTCCAACAATGTCAACGGGTCAAGACCATGAAGGCCGGATCGCCCATTGGACCGCTCCGGTGAACGTGCGCACGTGCTACCGCTGGTCTCCGGGCAGGATGGTGACGGAGCGCACTTGGTACAGGAGAGGACACTGCGGAGGCACCGATCCATCCACACCATCAGCGCCAAAGGCATATTCCGCCGGCAGCAGGATATCCCCTCCGCCCCCATGGCCGAACAACTGAACGGCCAACTCCAGACCGGGGATCACCTGTCCCGCATCACCATAGCGCCATCCGTAGTATCCACCGTGCCGCCGGGTATCGTCAACCACCTCACCCCCCCAAAGCGTACTGCCCTGGCAATCGAGGCGTACTCGATCCCCCGATCGGACCGTACGTTCGGTCAGGGGAGGGCGCTCCACACGATAGAAGACCATGCTCGTACCCCAGCGCTGGAAGCCTGCCGCCCGCTCGCTGGCCATCCATTCGGAAATGATGCGCCGCTCTGCGGACAGCGCATCATCACCGGATCGGGCCGGGTGCCGCTGCCTCATTTCATCCGGCGTGATGATATCCAGCAGGCGCAGCTCGGCCAGCATGGGCAACGGGCCATCCACTGGCGGACCGGTGGCACCGGAGAGCATCTTCCACGGAAACAGTACTGCGGGTGCCACCATGCCCACGCTGTCCCCCTCGTGCGACCGCGCCAGCACCGGTGCGAGGGCACCCTTAAGCAGGTCACGCGCCGCATAGGTTCGTTGGGCCTTGAACGATGAGCCGGAAGCAGCACCGCGGGGGGCGATCCGGATGTTCAGCAGGATACTGTCCCCCTCTGCCGCAGTGGCTGTGCCATCGCCCAGCGCATGCAACCGCATGTACACGCCGTCGGCCACTTCCTTGTACCCCGGCTGGCCATCGGTGGCGCAGCCCAACACAAGCAACAATGGGTACGCTACCGCGACCCTCATCGTCCGGGCCCCGCCTTTACAACACCGACACGGTACACCACGGTGCTTCGCATGGGTATGCGGTCGCGGTCGCCTGCAAGTCCATGTGCCCTGAAGGATGGCAGTATGAACACCGCGCTGTCCCCTGCACTGAGCAGTTGGACCGCCTCGTGGAGGCCGCTTTCCACATCATCGTGTTCCACACGGAACGACTCGGGGCCTGTTGCCGTGGTAGCGTAGGCGGTATCCCCGTTCAGCAGTTCCACACGGTAATGCAGGGTGACCCATTCCTCGGCCCGAACAGCTGGCCCGGGGACATCCCGCAGGATCACATGCCGGATGCCGCGCGCCGTGCGTTGGAAGGGCAGTCCCGACCGGCGAACATACCTGTCGATCTGCCGCTCCTCCTCCTTCACCGCGTCCCTGTTCTCCCGGATGAGCTGTTCCTGCCCGGGTGTTCCATGGTGTTTGGTGGATAGCTTACCCTGCCTGTCACCACAGGAAGCGCACGCGAGCAGGGCGACCACGGGAAGCAGTCTCATGACGGCTGGTTTGCAAGCAGCGCGGGCAGCAGCTTTCGAAACCGTTCAACAGCCTGGTCAAGCGTGCCATTGAACCGGCCTCCGGCAGCATTCACGTGCCCGCCCCCGTCGAAATGCTCGCGCAGGAAGCGGTCCACATGGAGGGTCCCCTTGGAGCGAAGGCTCAACTTCACCCCGTCCGCCCGCTCCATGAAGAACGCGGAGAGACGTATGCCACGGATGGACATGCCATAGTTGACGAAGCCCTCCGTATCGCCCTGCTGGTGGTGGTGGGCGCTCAGGTCTTCCTTGGAAAGCGTGAGCAGCACGGTCCGATGCTCCTCCAACACGGTCATGCGGTGGGACAGCAGGAAGCCCAGCAACCGGAGCCTTGATGCGGTGTTATCATCCTGGATCGCCTGGTGCACCTGTTCGATATCGACACCAAGGTCCATCAACCAACCCGCCGTGCGCATGGTATTGCCGTCAGTGCTGCGGAAGCGGAAGGAACCGGTATCCGTCACCAGCCCCGTGTAAAGGCATGTGGCAATGGACCTGTCCACGCGATGCTCCCAACCCAGCGCTCGGGCCATGTCAGCCACCATGGCACAGGTGGCGCAGGATGCGGTGTCAGAAAAAACGACTGTGAACGAATCCTCTGGATCCTGATGGTGATCGATGAGGATCCGCGGAGCCTGGGAATCGCGAATGGCCCGCTCCATGCCACCGGTCCTGTCCAGCCGGTTCAGGTCCACGATGAACAGCACATCCGCAGCGGCAATTGCACCCTCGCACTGGACGGCGCTTCGACGGTGGTCCAACACCAGTTCCACTCCGGGCAGGAATCCGAGGAACGCTGGCACCGGATCGGGAACCACGACCTGCACCTGATGTCCATCCGCCCGCAGAAGGCCGGCTGTTGCCAATGCCGAGCCGATGGCATCACCATCGGGGTTCTGGTGGGTGACGACCACGCAGCGCATGGGTGTCGCCAACTGCCCACGCAGCGCCTCCAAGGCTGCAGTGGAGCGTTCGATGAAAGCCATGTGCGGCGGGAATGGCCGGTCAGAAGCCGGTCTGCGGCGTTGGCATGTGCTCGATCAGTATGCCCACGCATCCGATGTCCATGACCTTGCCCTTGTCCTTGGGGTCTTCCGGCACGCCGGGTGCCACGATCTCCACAGCGATGCGTTTGGTGGAGGTGCTGGAGAACTCCACCTCATGTGCCATTTCGTGCTCGGTGTTATCCCAAAGCACCTTCTCGCTCTCCTCATACTCGGTGCGGCCGTCAGCCCCCGGTTGGCCCTTGGGGGATCGCACCTTTTCCACAAGGCGAACGGCCAGTTCATCCCCGAGCACCTTTTCGTCGTGGCAGATCGAGATGCGGTAGTCCTGGCCGCGGTAGATGATGATGTTCAACTCCGTTTCCTGACCCACCTGCACGGAAGCACTCTTGCTCTGTCCGTTCAGGGAGAAGCGCTTGTCGGAAGCGCGGTTGCAATTGAACTTGTGGAATTCCGTGCACGGGTTCTGGGCCATCAGGAAAACAGGGATGGCCGCCAGGGCGACGGCGAAGTAGTGCTTCAGGCACATGATGTGGCGTTGCATGGGTTGGGTCAGGCGTTGTTCCGGTCCTCGGGCATGGTGATCCGCGCGCGAAGTGCATCGACCGCCTTTACGAGTTCAGCGTATTTGTCCGCTGTGAGGTCGATCACCAGGTCATCGCCCAGCACCATGCGGCCGGACACATTGGTGGCACGGTGTGGCACGCGTTTCATGTTCACCAGGTCATAGATGTCCAGCACGGCCCTCAACTCCTTGTGAATGGCGCCCACATCCGGGGCGGAGGCGTGCGGCTCCATCAGGGTTACGAGATGCTCGAGGGTCATCTTTTGTTCGGCCACCCGGGCAAGCAGGGCAGGACTTTCCCCGAACGCCTCGATCTGCCGTACGACGAGATACATGCTCTCCACCCAGCCGCCTGCAAGCACGAGACTGAGCGTGGGGCCCATGTCCTCGCTCTGGAGCTTCTCATAGGCCCGCTGGTAGGCCTCATTGCTGATCACTTCGAGCGAATCGCCGCGTGTGAGATTGCTCTCCAACCTGACGAAATCGGCATCGGTGAAAGCCGAGGACAGACCGAGACCCGAGGCAAGCTTCTTGGTGGTCAGGTAATAGCGCGCCACCTCCACGTTCAGCTTGAAATAACTTGCGTAGACCAGGTCGGTGGAGTACACCCCGAAATTCAGGGCACGTGCCGCCTTGGTGGCGTACTTGTCCACGTTCACGGCTGGATTGAGCAGTTTGCGGTGCCCTTCTCCCGCCATGTCGCGCACCAGCACGAACAACTCGTTGGGGGTGGGCATCTGGTACAGGGTGTTCCCCCGCATGGAAGTGCCATCCCCGATCACGAAGGTGCGACCATCCTCCGTTGCGGGGCTGTCACTCCCCCCGCCGCAGGAGGAGAGGAAAAGCAAACACCCGGAAACCAATAGGTTCGTTCTCATGGGGATTCATTGCGGTTCCCGCACCTCTGCTCGCGGTCGGGCACCATTGGTGATGCGAAGGAAACGCACCGGTCGCGATCGGAGATACGGAACTCCCATTACTTTTGCGCCGCTTTTTCAACGATCCAACACATGGCAGGCAACAGGACCTTTACAATGATCAAGCCCGAAGCGGTGGCAGCAGGGCATGGCGGAAAGATCATCGACATGATCATCTCCGCGGGATACCGCATCGTGGCTTTGAAATATACGCAGCTGACGGCCTCCGAGGCGGGATCGTTCTACGGTGTGCACAGGGAGCGTCCGTTCTACGGGGAGCTGGTGGATTACATGGCCAGCGGTCCGATCTTCGCCGCGATCCTGGAGAAGGACAACGCTGTGGAGGACTTCAGGAAACTCATCGGTGCCACGGACCCCGCACAGGCCATGGAGGGCACCATCCGCAAGCGCTTTGCGGAGAGCAAGGCCAGGAACGCCGTGCATGGCAGCGACAGCGATGATAACGCAGCCATCGAGGGCGATTTCTTCTTCAGCGGCCGCGAACGCTTCTGAGCGCAGGACGAGCATCGGCGAGGCGGCACCCGGAACCGGTGCCGCCTTTTTCATTCCAGCAGGACCTCACTTACCACGGGCCTTCCGGCACGCTTGTTCAACACCTCGCGCAAGGCCTCACGCATGTACATCAGCTCGTGCCTCAGCGGCGCGGAATCCACCTTTATCCTCAGCCGTCCTTCGCGCAGTTTGATGGATACGGTGTGCCTGGCCACCATGGGTCCAACGATCAGGTCCCAGGCCGTGGTGATATCCAGTTCATCCATGCGTTCCCGCATGCCGAACGCTTCGACAAGGTCACCCAGGGCGTCACTCAGCGTGCGCTCGTTGGTCCGTTTCTTCACTTCGGGGGTCGGTTGCAGGTGAAAGGTTGAAGCAACGCACATCGAGACCTGTACCGTCCAGCGCGGTGCGGAGCCGCTGGGGATCCGTATCGGTGATGAACACCTGCCCGAACCGTTGCTGGCGCAGAAGGCCCAGCAGGTGGCGCATACGCTGGGGGTCTATCTTGTCAAAGATGTCGTCGAGGAGCAGGATCGGCCTACGGTCGGACCGTTGCCTCGTGAGGTCGAACTGGGCCAGCTTCAGGGCGATCAGGTAGGTCTTCTGCTGCCCCTGTGAACCGCGCCGCCTGAGGGGTTCGCCCGCGAGGGTGAACAGCAGGTCGTCGCGGTGCACGCCCACAGTGGTATGCTGGGCGGCACGGTCGCTTGCCCAGCTGTCTCGAAGCAGGTCACGCATGGGGGTCTCGTTCAACGCGGACCGATAGCTCAGGGCCACCTGCTCGTGCCCGGAGGAGATCCCCCTGTAATGCTGTTCCAGCAACGGGACCAGGTCCGCCATGAAAAGTGCCCGCACCCGATGCACCTCCTGCCCATGAACGATCAACTGCTCATCCCACGGCGCAAGGTCCTGGGGACCGCCGCGACCATCCACTGCGAACCGCTTCAACAGGGTGTTGCGCTGCACAAGGGCCCTGTTGTATCGGATGAGGGCATCGAGGTAGGCCTTGTCGAACTGGGCGATGAGGCCATCGAGGAACCTCCGGCGCACCTCCGACCCATCCAGCACCAGCTGTGCATCGTAGGGCGTGATCATGACCACCGGATATCGCCCCACGTGGTCGGCGATGCGTTCATACTCCTTGCGGTCCCGCACCACCACCTTCCGCCGGCCGCGCCGGACCGATACGGCCACCTGGTCCTGCCCGTCATCGGTGCCAAAGGTCCCCTGCACCATGAACACCTCCTCACCGTGCAGGATGTTGTGCTGGTCGATGGGCTCGAAATAGCTCTTGCAGAGCGAGAGGTGATGGATGGCATCAAGCAGGTTGGTCTTGCCGACCCCGTTGTTGCCTATGAAGCAGTTCACCTCAGGCCCGAATCCAAGGTCCATCTCCCGATGGTTCCGGAAGTGCATGACACGAAGGCGCAGGAGCTGCAGGGACACGTTCCAAAGGTACTCCCGGGGTGACGAACGGCGGGGCGCCATGTTCACCTTCCGCATCTCGCACACCGGGGTTGCCGAAAAGGTCTATTTTTGCGCCTCGTTCGCCGGCGTCTGTCCGATCGCGATGGGCGGCGAATGCAACCACATGAGCACGAAGAATACTCCGGAGACCAGCGGCAGCGGTGACCTCGACCTGGGCGAAGTATACAGCCGCACCGAACTCTTCATCGAGCGCAACAGGAAGCCCCTCACCATCGGTGCCATCGGCATCGTTGCAGTGGTGGCAGGTGTGCTCGGCTATCGCAACCTGTACGCCGAACCACGTGCCAAGGAGGCCGGCGCGCAGATGTGGAAGGCCGAGTACTATTTCGAGATCGACTCCCTGGACAAGGCCTTGAACGGGGATGACCAATGGCCCGGCTTCGCCACCATCGCCGATGAGTACAGCGGTACGCCCAGCGGTGAGCTCGCGCACATGTACATGGGTGCCATTTTCATGCAGAAGGGCGACTTCGAACAGGCCATCTCGCACTATAAGGAGGCCTCCCCCGGGGATGACGTGTTGCGCGTGATGGCGGTGGGCAACCAAGGGGACGCACTCGTTGAACTTGAGCGGGCCGAGGAGGCAGTGGACCAGTTCGAGAAGGCCGCCTCCATGGTCACCAACGATTTCACCACCCCCCTGTTCCTGATGAAAGCCGGTATCCTGCATCAGCAGGCGGGCCGTTGGGACAAGGCCCAACGGGCCTACGAACGCATCGTTGAGGAGTTCCCCACCAGCAGCGAAGCCAGCCAGGCCCGCAAATACCTCGGACGGGCCGAAGCCGAAGCGGCAAAGTGAAGCCATGGCCACGGCCGTGCATCATCTTTCCGAACACGACCCCGCCAGCGTACCCAGTGGCGAAGGGCGTCGTTTTGCTCTGGTTGTCAGTGAGTGGAACCGTACCATAACCGATGCCCTCCGTACCGGAGCAAGGGAAACGCTGATGCGTTACGGCGTTGCCGGTGGCGATATCGAGGAGGTCTGGGTGCCGGGGAGTTTCGAACTGGCATCCGGAGCCCAATACCTGCTGGAGCGTGGGGGAATTGACGGCATCATCTGCCTGGGCAGCGTGGTGCGGGGGGAGACGCCCCATTTCGACTTCGTCTGTCACGGGACCACACAAGGCATCATGGAGGTTGGATTGAAGTACGGCAGGCCCGTGATCTTCGGTGTGCTGACCGATGACACCATGGAGCAGGCCTTGGACCGCAGTGGCGGCAGGCATGGCAACAAGGGTATAGACTGCGCCGTGGCCGTCCTGAAAATGGCCGACCTGCGCCACAGGGCGCTGGGTTGAACCGTGGCGTGTGCGATCTTCGCGCCATGCGTTCGTTCCTGCTACTTTCCGTCCTGCTTCCGGCAACACTGAGCGCCCAACTGCGGACAGGTCCCCGTGCCGGCCTTTCGTTGGCTACGGTATCGGCAGGCGGTCTGTTCAATTGGAGCGGCCTTCCCAAGGTGGGGCCCATCATTGGCTGGAGCGTTGAGATACCATGGACAGCCCAGGCCTCGTTCCTTGTGGAACCCATGTACATGAGCAAGGGTAGCCTTGCGCAGAACCCCCAGTTACGCACCTTCACCAGTATCCGGCTCGGCTACCTGGAGCTGCCGGTGATGTTCAAGGTCTCCACGGATCCCCTGCCCGATGGCTTCTTCCTGACCGCCGGAGGCATGCTTGGTTGGTGGATGAACGGCCGGACCGTGACGCGGCAGGATGGCAAGGTGACCCAGGAAAGCAGCTACACACTGCAGGGAACGGCCAACCGGTCCCAAGCCAGCGTTGGCGTGGGCTTCGGATGGGACCGTCCGCGAAGTCGTTTCGAGGTGCGGTACCAAACCAGTGTGACCCCGTTCAGCACCGTGCTGCGCGGACAGAACCTCGTGGCCGGCCTCCATTACACCTACCTGCTTCCGACCCCGGCCGCGAAGGGACAGGATGAGGAGTGATGGCGGAGCCCACAAGACCGCGGATCGACCGGCCTGGAGGAGCTTCACGCCTTGGTGCGCACCTTGCTCCATGGCTTCACCTGCCATACGATCGTGCCGGTGGCCAGGTGTCGACCGCTTCTGTCATGCACCTCCACCACACTGGCATGTTCCACTGCGTCCTGAGTGGCAAGGAGGGTCTCCAATTGAATTCCGGTGGCCTCGGCGTCCGAACCGCAGGTGGCCACTGCGGGTTCCCTGGCCTGATAGTGGTACACCATGTGGAGGCTGCGCATGATCAGCCTGTAGTGCTTGGGATCGAGCCGCTCGAGGACCGAAAGTCCGCTGCACATCTCGGCGGCCGTGGCAAGTGCGCAGGCATGGATGCCACGGATATGGTTCCTGTTGATGTACCGGTACGGCACCCGCACGGCGATGCCACCGCCGGCAAGTGGATACACCCTGAAGCCGTGGGGGCGGTTGAAGGGTATGACCCATGGCAGCACCACGTTCAACAACCAGCGTGAGAGGCCGGAACGGCGTGCCTGTTGGAGCAAGCGGGGCAGGTTCATGGCGGGGGCTCTGAATGACAGGAATTCGGCTGTTCACCGCAGCCGGGCGGTCAAGGTTCGTTGAGGATGCGGGCGATGTCGGGGGGGAAGTAGTCAGGCCCCTTCAT
>JBIJDX010000087.1:0-10754 GCA_044343855.1 Flavobacteriales bacterium | reverse complement strand
GTGGCAGGCTCTCGGATGAGCAGAAGGTGCTCAATCCGAACGACGATGTGAACAAGAGCCAGAGCAGCAACGACACCTACCCCACGGCCATGCACATAGCTGCCTACAAGCTGACGGTGGAGGTGACCATCCCCGGCGTGCAGAAGCTGCGGGACACGCTGGCGAAGAAGGCGGAGGCCTTCCAGGATGTGGTGAAGACCGGCCGCACGCACTTCATGGATGCCACGCCGCTCACGCTGGGCCAGGAGTTCAGCGGGTACGTGCAGCAGCTTGACAATGGCTTGCGGGCGGTGAACAACGCGCTGGAGATGGTGCGTGAACTGGCGCTTGGTGGCACCGCCGTGGGCACCGGGCTCAATGCGCCCAGGGGTTACAGCGTCCTCGTTGCGAAGAGGATCGCCGAGCTCACCGGCCTGCCCTTCGTCACGGCGCCCAACAAGTTCGAGGCTCTGGCCGCACACGATGCCATGGTGGAACTGAGCGGTGCCCTGAAGCGGCTCGCCGTCTCCCTGATGAAGATCGGCAATGACATCCGCATGCTCAGCAGCGGCCCGCGCAGCGGCATCGGCGAACTCGTGATCCCGGACAACGAGCCAGGCTCCAGCATCATGCCCGGCAAGGTGAACCCCACGCAACCCGAGGCGCTCACCATGGTGGCCGCCCAGGTGATGGGCAATGACGTGGCCGTGAGCATCGGTGCCAGCAATGGCCACTTCGAGCTGAACGTCTTCAAGCCGTTGATCGCTGCCAACGTGCTGCAGAGCGCACGGCTGATCGGTGATGCATGCGTAAGCTTCAATGACAAGTGCGCGGACGGCATCGAACCGAACCGTCCGGTGATCAAGCGCCACCTGGAGAACTCGCTGATGCTGGTGACCAGCCTCAACCCGCACATCGGCTATTACAAGGCGGCCGAGATCGCCAAGAAGGCGCACAAGGATGGAACCACGCTGAAGGAGGCCGCCATCGCGCTGGGTCATGTGAGCGCCCGGGACTTCGACAAGTGGGTGGACCCGGCGGACATGGTGAGCGGGGGATGATCAGGTGGGCCCTCGTATTCCTCTGCCTGCAAGTCGGATCCGGGCTGCATGCCCAGGTCATCGCCACGGGTTCCCTGCGAGCCACCATGTGGAATGGCCAGCAGGCCGGGATCATCGCCATGGATGCGCTCACTGTGCCTGGCATGTACGGCCTTGGCCCCTTGGAGCACCTGCGCGGCAAGATCACCCTCTTGGACGGCAGGCCCCTTGTGTCCTTCATGGGCGATGATACAGCCGTGGTGGTGGAGCAGCGCCCTGATGCAAGGGCACCCTTCTTCGTGCACCAGTATGTGAAGGAATGGGTCGCCTTGGAACTCCCCGCGAACGTGGTGGACCTGCCTGTGCTCGAAGCATTCCTTACGGAGCGCTAAGCCGATCGCCCCGAGCCCTTCTTCTTCCGCCTGCGCGGTTCGGTGAAGGAAGGCACGGCACATGTGATGGACCTGCCACCGGGAACCCTGCTGGAAGGACCCTCCATAACCCATGCCACGCAGAAATCCTTCACCGTGCGCGATACCGAGGTGGAGCTCATCGGCGTGTTCTCCACGAAGCATCGAACGGTGTTCACCCATCATGACAGCAATGTCCATGTGCACTTGGTCACATCGGATGGCACCCTCATGGGGCACGTGGACAAACTCCTGATGGACCCTGCGCAGTTGAGGATGGACGTTGCTGCGGAGCAGGTCGGTGCTGGTGACAGTACATGAAGAAGGCCCGACATTCCGCCGGGCCTTCTTCGATGAGGATGTCAACGACCTCAGTGGGCTGCCGCCATGGTCCCGTTCCTGCACTCGCTGAGCTTGGCCATCAGCACCTCCTTGTTCTGAAGGTCGGCCGCGGCCATGTCAATGGAGCCGGCATCCGTGTAGAGTCGTACCTGCTCACCCTGCTCATCCAGGAAGCCCAGAACGGCCTTGTCACAAACTTTGCTGTCGGTATACTTCCACGTCATGTCGGAGCGGTCGAACTTCATGATCCGCACTTCCCCGGTATTGTCTCCGCTGAGCTGGGTGGTGGTGAAACGGTCCCTGTTGGCTTCGATCTTGAAATCAACACCACCGATCGTGGTCAACTGCATTTCATGTTCTCCATCGTTCATGGACAGCGGATTAGTGCCGCTCCAGAACTCGATGAGGTTGAAGATCACCGTGTCCGCCGCTCCAGCGACCATGTAGACCAGGCCTCCAGGTATCCAGTAGAGCAAGGACTTCACGAATTTATTGTCTGTAACGCCATCGTGGAACTCATACACTTTGCGCGTTAGTTCGAAGGTGCCGAAGCAACCGGTCTGAGTGATGATGAGCGAACCGAGTGCGGCTGCTGTAACTGCTTTGCGGAATATGCGCATCCTGGATCGGGATTTAGTCCAAGCACAAAGCTAAGCAGCTATGGGAAGCAGAATATCCTGTTCACCCCTTCATCGCCCGCACCCTGGTCCACGGCCCCCCATTATAACACTCAAACCCGTTGCGCTTCAGCAGGTCAGCGGCCATGCCACTGCGCGCCCCGCTGCGGCAGCATGTGATCACCGGCTTGTTCTTGTCGATCCTGCCCAGCTGCCCCTGGAGCTTGTCCAAGGGGATGTTCACCGAGCCTTTCACATGCCCGGAACGGAATTCCTCCGGCGTACGCACATCGATGATGTTTGCACCGTCCCGGATCTTCTGGCCGAGGTCCACCGAGGGGCCGCCCAGGCCGAACAAGCGTTGTAAGAGTCCCATGTGTTGGTGTGTCGTGTTCAGCGCTTGATGGGCATGCCGGCCTGCTGCCAGGCACCGATGCCGCCGGCCATGTCGGTAACATCGGTGAAGCCCTTCTCCTTTAGGAAGGAGGCAGCGGCTGCACTGCGTCGTCCGCTGGCGCAATAGATGAGCACGGGTTTCTTCGGGTCGAGTTCGTCCACGCGCTCCTTCAGCGCGCCGCCGTTCCAGTCGAGATTCATGGCGTTTGCCAGGTGTCCTTGGGCGAATTCCCCGGGCGTGCGCGCATCGATCAGCTGCACATCGGGCTTCAGTTTTGCCTGAAATTCCTTCGGTGCCACTGCGGGCACCGCGTTCTGTGTACAGGCGGTCACAGAGGTCAGCATCAGTGCGCTGAACAGGAGGGTGGGGATCTTCATGGGTCAGAAGGCGTAGTTGATGATGAGGTTCACGTGGTGCATGTCCACCTTGTTGAACACTTGACGCTCGGTGAGCGACTGTTCATACAGGGGCATTTTGTACAGGTAGAGCAACTGCACGGCCATACCCTTCCAGCCTCCTTGGAACTGATACTGGGTATTGAGGACGAACTGCGCGTAGGATGGCATGGCATACTTGTTCAGGCGGGCATCGTCGATCGCGGGCAACCAGTAGGCACCCCCGTCCAGCTCGATGCGCAAACCCGGACGAAGTTCGCGCAGAATGAGATCGAGCGTTGCGGCATGCACATCTCCCAGGCCCTCGTTGCGCTCACGTGGCAGGAACGTGTAGAACGGGTCCCGACCCCATTCGCGTGGCATCAAATACCTGCCATCGGCGGTGATGCGCGTGTAGTTGGCCTGCCAGCGGAACTTCCCAGGCACGTTGCGCACGCGTACACTGAATGCCCGGCTGTTCTCCCCGCGCGGCATGTAGGCCACCTCGGGATCCGCCAGCTGGCCGCGTGCCACAGTGTGCTGCTGCAAGGCCAAGCCCGACAGGCTCCAGCGGCCATCCTTGTCACCTGCCTGGACCTGGGCCATCATGGTGTTGAACATGTTCTCAACGTAAAGGTCCCAAAGCGATACGCTCAACTTGTCGGTCAGGCGATGCTCCACCTGTCCGGCAAAGATGCCCAGGCTTCGCTGATGTTCATCATGCCCGGAAGGCTGCCCAAGGATGTTCCTGCCGGTGGGGTAAACGTGGGTGCTTTCCTCCACATGGTACCACATGCTGGTGCCCCGCGGTGCCACGCGGTAAAGCCAGCCTCCCTGGACCTCGGTGCTTTTGCTAAGGCGCGACCGTTGCCATACCCCCTCGAACAAGGTGGGGTGCATACGGCCGTCCTGTGGGTTGAGGAACGGTGTAGTGAGCTCCTGTTTTCCGAACACGGTGCGGTGCCGCCCGCTTCTGCTCACATAGTTCAACTGGAATTCATGCAGGTAACTGAGGTCCTCCACACGCGAGGGGTCGGTCACATCGAACAGCCCGATCTCATACCGGCTGTAGAGCCCGGTCACCGGGTCCGGGTCCTGGAAGGCGGTGCTGCTGAGGTCGAAGGTGAAGCCGGCCGCCATGCGGAACTGCACCCCTTTCCAGCGTTCCGAGGCATAGCCCAGCACACCTCCGAAAGCGACTGCATGGAAATCCTGAGGTGCTCCATCGTTCACGGTGACCATGGTGTACTGCCTGAAGCGACCTGTGAGGTGGCCCTTGCGCATGATCTCGAAGAGGCGGCTGTCCTGCTTCAGGCTGTCGCGGTGGGGCAGGTCATGCTCCTCCTGCTGCGCGGATGCCTGGACGGCGAAGGCCAGCGCCAGCAAGGCTGCCCCAACCCGGGGCAGGAGGCCTGCCCGGTGCGTGATCGATCGGGGCATGCGTCAGAAACCTGCCTTGATGTAGCTCCAGCCCTGTTCCTGGCGTTCCACGATGTGGATGATGCCGGCCTTCACGAAGCCTGCTTCCGGAAGCACCTTCGCGCGGTCCAGGTTCCGCTCCTTGATGGTGTTCTCACAGGCCAGGAACACGATGCCCTGCGCGGCGAACTCCTTCACCTTCGCCTGCACAACGCTGCGGTCGCTCATCAGCAGGTCCATGCCCGGGCCGTGGCACATGATCTCCAGCTCCATGGTGGGCGCGGCCTCCTTCATGTTGCGCAGCTGTTTCATCAGGTTCCTGTGCACCAAGGTGTCGCCACTGGTGAGCTGAATGATGATGCGATGGTGGGTCGGTCCCTCCTGCGCATGCGCCGCAAGACCGAGCAGAATGGTGACAAGGAGCAGTAACTTCTTCATGAGGCGAAGTTCTGGTTGCCTGTCACGCCGCTCCGTGACGCGTGTCACATTGCTCAGCGGAATTCATAGTCGTAGCCCTCGAGCTGG
Organism: Flavobacteriales bacterium; assembly: GCA_044343855.1. Classification (GTDB taxonomy): domain Bacteria; phylum Bacteroidota; class Bacteroidia; order Flavobacteriales_F; family PHOS-HE28; genus PHOS-HE28. Next base: position 5,651 of record JBIJDX010000087.1, on the reverse strand, counting down.
CTCAGCAGTGTCGGCGGTGCATCGGTGGCGGTGATGCGGCCTTCCACCTTCGGCGCCACCGGACTGAACTTGCCGAAGTACTCGCGGAGGATGGTGTGCATGGTGACGCCCGCGCGGCGAGGGTTCTTCACCTTCTCCAGACGGCATAGCGTGTCATCGGGATCGCCCTCCCGTTCGCACGCCGCCACCAGGTAGGTCTTGTTGCGGTCGATGGGCTTGCCGCCGATCTTGATCCAGTTGACGCGCTTGCCCAGGTCGTTGTGCATGGTGAAGTTGGCCGTCATGCCCTTGAAGCGCACCACCCAGCCGCCGAAGCGCTTGGCGGGATCCTTCGCGAACACGTTGTGCAGTTCCTTCTCCAGCCAGTTCCAGAGCTGCTCACCGGTGGCCTCGCCGTACTTGGCCTCGCTGTCCACGGGGATCATGCTCCACAGGTCGTCGTTGGTGATGGGCGTGGGGTTCTTGCCATCCGCCACGATCGGCGGGCAGAAGCGGAAGCCGTTGCTGATGGCCACGTCGGGCTTCAGTTTCCACATGATGGCGTCCGTGATCAGGTTGTCCATCGGGTTCTCGATCACGTAGTAGCGCACCAGCGTGTTCTTCGTGCTGCCCACCACCGTGCTGAGCTCCTCCTTGTACGGTGCGCTCACCTGGTCCACCAACGCCAGCATCTCCTTGTCAGCAGGGTACTTCTCGGGGTCCACGTCGAGCAGCTCGTAGTGGCTGTCCTTCACCTGACCGTTCTCCACCACCACGTCCAGCCGCGCCACGAAGGAGCCGAAGGCGCCGGGTTCCACCACCTTGCTGTACTTAGCTTCGATGGGTTTGCGCACGCGTTCGTGCGTGTCGGCGCCGAGGATGAGGTCGGCGCCCTCCACTTCAGGTTTGTTGGCCAGGTCCACCTGCTGGGCCAGGCCCATGTGCGTGACCAGGAAGACCATGGCGCAGCCCTCGTAGTCGCGCAGGATCCGGATGTAGCGCGCCACGTTCTGCTCGGGCTTGGTGAACTTGATGCCGCAGCTGTACGCCGGCGACTGGCGCTTGGGCGTGAGGGGATCGTTGTAGCCGATGAAGCCGATCTTGACACCGGCCACCACCTTGGTCCAGTAGGGCTGGAAGATCATCTCGCCCGCCATGTCGGCCGAGGGGTCCACCTTGTCGCCGCAGTAGTCGGCCATGGGCTCGTGCCACATGTTGGCGCAGATCTTCGCGCCCCTGTAGCCGCCCAGGTCCTTCAGCATGTTCTCCTTGCCGTACACCACCTCCCAGTTGCCGGGCAGCAGCAGGTCGTAGCCCACCCTGTTCATCAGCGGCACGATCGCGCGCCCCTCGCTCTTTGCCGCCACACCGCCGCCCTGGAAGCAGTCGCCCCCGTCGATGACGATGGTATTGGCCGGATCCTCGTTGCGCAGCGTGTCGATCATGCTCTTCAGCACGCCATAGCCGCCGCGCTTCCTGTACACGGGCTTGCCGTTCTCTAGGAAGAACTCGTCGTGGGTGTGTAGCTGCGAGTGGATGTCGCTGGTGAAGAGGAGGGTGAACCTGCCGGCCTTGCCGCTTTGCACCGTACGACTGCCCACGAGCTCGTTGCGGCGCTGTGCATCGCCCATGGAGCCGAGCGCCACGGTGGGACCGAGCGCAAGGCCCGCACCCAGTGCGCCGAGCGATCTCAGGGCCTGCCTTCGGCTCACTCCGTATGCCTTCTCGTCGTGTGCTTCGCAGGTGCAGCCAGGGGGGTGGAGGATCTCGCTCATGGTTTTCCCGCCGAGCGGGATCTCGTTTCACTCAACTTGTAGTAGGAGGCGATGGGACCGAAGGGCCCGTATTTGTGCTGTGTTTCGGGGAAGCTGTCGGCGAAGGGCCCGAAGGGATGGTCGACCGGCTTCTTGCTGATGTCGGGCCAGTCGTTGGCAAGGTCCTTGGCTGGTCGTTCCCGGGAGTTCACATAGGCGGCCACATCCCATGCCTCCTCCTCGCTCAGCAGCGGGGTGTCCCAGTTGGCGCCCAACGGCATGTTGGCCTTTACATAGCCGGCGAATCGGCTCATGCGGTAAAGGCCGGCGCCTTGATTATAGCTGTGCTCGCCCCACAAGGGTGGGTATTGGTAGGTGGTCGCATTGTCCGGTTTCACGCCCTGGCCATCGGCACCATGGCAACTTGCGCATTTGCCATCGTATACCAACCTGCCCCGCTCAGGGTCGGCTGGCCGGTCGAGGTAGGCGAGCTCCATGATGCCACTTCCTTTGGCTTTGTCACCATGGGCGATACCTGTGGAAAGCCACTCCATGTAGGCGATTATCGCACGCATCTCGCGGCTGTTCGTGTCCAACGCGATGCCGTTCAGGCTTCGCTCAATGCAGTCGTTCACCCGCTTGGCCACTGTTTCGGTTCCACCGCTCCGCGCCCTGAACTTGGGATAGGTGCTCCACACCGAGCCATAGTTGTTACCCCATGGCTTCGTGCCCGCATCCAGGTGACAGTTCTGGCAGTTCATGCCGTTGGTCAAGTGTGCGACGGTCCCCTGGGGACCGAGGTAGAGCGCCGTGTTGCGGATGAGCCTGCGGCCGTAGCTGACCAGTTCCCGCTGCTCATCATCGAGGTGGACAAGCCGTGTGGTATCCGCACCGGTCCACAGCCCATCGGTGGTGTATGTGGCCTGCTGGGGCGGGGGCGGTTCGAACAGATCCGCGGGGACGAAGAACTGCGCCACGATCAGTGTGAGCAGCACCCACACTACGCGGATGGAGTTGCGCATGCCGGTCCCATGGGGCAGCCCTGCGCGTTCGTTCATGACGTGCATCGCACCATCCAGCACATGCAGCACCACGAGCACAAGCAGCGTGGCGATCAGGATAATGATGGGGATGAGCATGCGAGGTGGGAATGGTGGGGTGGTGTACGTGGTGAAAGTTGAGAAACCGGAGAAACCGGTGAAAGGGGCTTGGGCAATGAGGTGCGGCGGACGGAACACATTCTCTCCACTTTCACCATTGTCTCCTGCATTCAATGCGGCAGCCTGTCACGGAACACACCGTACACATAGGTGCCTGTCAAGGCGCTCAGGAAGGTCACGACCACCACGCCGAAGCCTGCGCCGATCTGGGCGAACAGCGGTCCCGGGCATGCGCCGGTGATAGCCCAGCCCAGTCCGAAGATCAGGCCGCCGTAGATCTGCCCCTTGTTGAACTCCTTGTTGGGGATGTGGATCTCCTCGCCGTAGATGGTCTTCGCCTTGGTGCGCTTGATGAGCAGCACGCTGACCAGGCCCACCATCACCGCCGTGCCGATCACGCCGTACATGTGGAAGCTCTCGAAGCGGAACATCTCCTGGATGCGGAACCAGCTGACGATCTCGGCCTTCACGAAGACGATGCCGAACAGCACGCCCCACGCCGCATACTTCAGGTTGTACCACCATGGATGGTTCAGCGCGCTCTCGTTCACGCAGATGGAATCGAGCTCACGCGCCTGAAGGTCACGGAGGGCCTCCGGGGTCGGGGCTTGTTGGAAGGTATGCTGCATGGTATCAGAGCGTAAGGAGGTGGGGTAGGATGAACCAGGTCATGATGATGCCGCCCACCATGAACATCACGGTGGCCACGAGGCTGGGCCACTGCAGGCTGCTGAGCCCCATGATGGCGTGTCCGCTGGTGCAACCGCCGGCATAGCGGGTGCCGAAGCCAACCATGAAGCCGCCGATCACCAGGAAGATGAGGCCGCGCAGGGTGAAGAGCTGGTCCCAGCTGAAGATCTCGGCCGGCAGCAGTCGCGTGGTGTCCGTGATGCCTTTGCTGGCCAGGTATTCCTGGGTCGGTTCGGCCAGTATGATGGGGTCGGAGTTGCTCAGGAAGAAGGCGGCGATGAACGCACCCAGTGCGATGCCACCCACGAAGAACAGGTTCCAGGCCTCCTTCTTCCAGTCGTACTTGAAGAACTTCACATCGCCGGGGATGCAGGCGGCACAGAGGTGGCGCAGCGAACTGCTGATGCCGAAGGTCTTGTTGCCCACGAGCAGCAGGTAGGGCACGGTGAGGCCGATGAGGGCGCCGGCCACGTACCATGGCCAGGGTTGTTTCAGGGTCTCGAGCATGATCGTTCAGGTAAGGTGATGACCAGCTGATCGGGTGATCTGACAAAGGGGGAATTCCACCATCCGATCACCCGATCGACCGACCATTTGTTCCGGTTTACTTCTTCAGCGTGCTTGGACAGACGTAGTCCGTCACCTTCACATCGGTCTTCTTGATCGCGTTGAACCCACCGGCCACATCCACGATGTTGTGCCAGCCACGGGCCTTCAGCAGGCTTGCCGCCACCATGCTGCGGTAGCCGCCGGCGCAGTGGATGTAATTGGTCTCCTCCTTGCTGAAGGCGGCCAGGTTCTGGTTGATGTACTGGAGCGAGGCATGCCAGGCACCGTCCACGTGCTCGGCCTCGTACTCGCCGTCCTTGCGCACATCCACCACGCGCAGTTTGTTCGTGTGGAAGCGCTTGGCGAACTCCTCGGCGGAGATGCTCTCGATGGTGTCCACGTCCCTGCCGCTCGTCTTCCAGGCAGCAACGCCGCCCTTCAGGTAGCCGAACACATTGTCGTAGCCCACGCGGGCCAGACGGGTCACCACTTCGTCCTCCATGCCTTCATCGGTCACCAGCAGCAGCGGGTGCTTCACATCGGGTATCATGGCGCCCACCCAGGGGGCGAAGTCGCCCTTGATGCCGATGTTGATGCTGCGCGGCACGAAGCCGTCCTTGAAGGTCTGTGCGCCGCGCGTGTCGAGCACCAGGGCCCCTTCGGTCTCGGCCACCAGTTCGAACTGGTCGGGGGTGAGGGCACGCATGCCGCGCTCCTTCACGCTGTCCACGCTCTCGATCACGCCCTTGTTCATGGCCACGTTCTGCGGGAAGTAGGCGGGGGGCGGCTGCAGGCCGTCTGTCACCTCCCTGATGAATTGCTCCTTGCTGGCGGCCTTCAGTGCATAGTTGGTCTTCTTCTGGTTGCCCAGCGTATCCCAGGTCTCCTTGCTCATGTTCTTGCCACAGGCGCTGCCGGCCCCGTGCGCAGGATATACCAGCACATCGTCGGGCAGGTTCATGATCTTGGTGTGCAGGCTGTCGTAAAGGTGGCCGGCGAGGTCCTCCATGGTCAGCGCGCCCATTTTCTGGGCGAGGTCGGGGCGGCCCACATCGCCGATGAAGAGGGTATCTCCCGTGAAGATGGCGTTCGGCTTGCCGCTCTCATCCCTCAGCAGGTACGTGGTGCTCTCCATGGTATGGCCCGGCGTGTGCAGCACGGTGATGGTCACCTTGCCCACCTTCAGCACCTCCCCATCGGTGGCGATGTGCGCATCGAACTGGGGGTTCGCATTGGGGCCGTAAACGATGGGCGCACCGGTCTTCCTGGAAAGGTCCAGGTGGCCGCTCACGAAGTCGGCGTGGAAGTGGGTCTCCAGCACGTACTTGATGGTCGCACCGCCCTGTTGGGCGCGCTCCAGGTAGGGCTGTGTTTCGCGTAGCGGATCGATGACCACGGCCTCGCCGTTGCTCTCGATGTAGTATGCGCCCTGCGCCAGGCAGCCGGTGTAGATCTGTTCGATCTTCATGATGTGGGTTGTTTTGCGGGTTGGGTGGGTCCGGGCAATGCGTAGGTGGCC
>JBIJDX010000265.1:0-3382 GCA_044343855.1 Flavobacteriales bacterium | reverse complement strand
CGGGCACGCTGGGAGGCCGGAAGGATGCAGCCGGCCAATACTTCGAGGACATCTACATGACCTCCCTGTCCGATGGGATCTGGGGCCGTGTACGCAATATCGGACAGCCGGTGAACACCGTGATGCATGATGCCACCGTTGGTCTCGATCCCAATGGCGATCGGATGATCATTTACCGCACCCAGCCCGATCTGGTGAGCGGTGACCTGTACGAGGTGAGCCAGCGAAATGGTCAGTGGGAGGAGCCGGTGCAATTAACCTCCATGATCAACTCCGATGCGCATGAACCGAGCGCGACCATCGCCCCTGGCGGTGAGGAGATCTATTTCACCTCCGACCGGGTGGGTGGCTTCGGTGGACGCGACCTCTACCGGATCCGGCGGCTGCCCAATGGAGAGTGGAGCCTGCCGCTCAATCTGGGGCCGGGCATCAATACCCCGTATGATGAGGATGCGCCCTTCATGCACAGCGACGGCATCACGCTCTTCTTCAGCTCCAATGGGCATGCCACCATGGGTGGATATGATGTGTTCAAGGCAATGTTGATGGATGCCGACATGAATGGATGGAGCGCTCCGGAGAACATGGGTTATCCGCTGAATACGGTCAACGACGACATCTATTTCTCCCTGGGTGCCGATGGTCATACGGGATACTTCTCCTCCGAGCGTTCCGGTGGTCTCGGGCTTCAGGACATTTACGAGGTTGCATTCCCCACCAGCCAGATCGACTATGTGCTGGTGAGGGGCATGGTCACCGATACCGCCGAGCAGCCGCTGCGGGCCAGGATCACGCTCATGGACAGGGAGCGTACGGAGGTGTTCGGTGTCTACAACACGAACGCTTCCACGGGTCGCTATATAATGGTGCTCACGCCAGGTGTTGATCATGCGCTGCTGGTGGAGTCTCCGGGGTTCGCCGAGCGGTCAATTGACATGCATGCGGATGCCAGCCCTGTATTGGAGCGGGAGCTGCTCCTTGACGTGACACTTGTGCGGCCGGCCACCGCGGATAGCAGCGATGGCCATGAGTAGTCTGCGCGGCTGGGTGGTTGCGTGCGCACTGGGTCTGGTCGTTGTGGCCGGGGCCCAGGACGCACAGTTCACCCAGTTCCATGCGCTCCCCACGTACGTGAGCCCGGCCTTCGCGGGCACCGGTGCCCAGACGCGTGTCGGCCTTGCCTATCGCGATCAATGGCCCTCCATACCCGGTTCGTTCGTCACTGCCAATTTTGCGTTGGATCATTACCTGGCCGACCTCAACAGCGGCATGGGCCTGGTGGTGAACCATGACCGTGCCGGGTCGGGAGCCCTGCGGTACACAGCGATCACGGGCCAGTATGCCTATGAGATCGAGTTGAAGCGAAAGGTCTTCCTCCGTCCTGCCCTGCAGGTGGGATGGGCCGGTCATGCGGTTGACTATTCCCGCCTGGTGTTCGGCGATCAGCTGGCCCGCGGCGGAACCGTGGGAACCAGTGAGTCCATGGAGGTGCGGAGCGTCAATTATGCCGATGTTGGGGCGGGTGCACTCTACTTCACACCGAACTACTGGCTCGGCATCTCGTGGCATCATCTCAATCGCCCGAACCAGACCTTGTTGCAGAACGAGGCGCGTATGCCGGTCCGGTTCAGCGCACATGGCGGTTACCGGATGCGCATTCGCACACCGATCATCAAGGAGGATCCGCAAAGCGTGGTGCTCGCCTTCAACTACCGCAGCCAGGAGCGTTACGACCAGCTCGACCTGGGTGCCTACTTTGAGCGCGACCCCTTCTTCGCGGGCCTCTGGTTCAGGGGCATTCCGCTGATGAAGGCCCCGGCCGGGGGGGGCGTCGGCAACAACGATGCCGTTGCGCTGTTGGTGGGGTTCAAGGTGGAAGACCTGCGCGTGGGGTACAGCTACGATGTGACCATTTCAAGGCTGGCAGGCAGCACAGGTGGCGCACATGAACTCACCCTCGGATACGACATCGTACAGCCCTACCGAAAGCGCTCGGCCTCGCGTCGCCGCATCGTTCCCTGTGCCAAGTTCTGAGCGGTCTCAGGCGCCGGAACGATCGCTCAGGTCGAGCCAGCGATCGGTCATGCGGTCCAGTTCCTTCACGGTGCGCTCCAATTCGATGGAGTGCTCCATCATCCGGTGATGGTCGCCGGAGCCGGTGGCCATCAGCTGCAACAGCTGTTCCTTCCGTGCTTCAAGATCCGGCATCTCCTTGTCGATCCGCTCCAGCTCAAGCCGCTCGGAATAGGTCAGTTTCTTGCGGGCCGGTGCGTCCACGCCGGTCTCCCTCACCTCACGCTCCACCTTTTCGACGCGGGGACGTTCGCTCTCGGCCTTCTGTTTCTCGCGAAGGTCGGTGTAGCTGCCCACCCATTCCCTCACCTGTCCTGCGCCTTCGAACACCAGCAGTTTGGTGCAGATCTTGTCCATGAAGAAGCGGTCGTGGCTGACGATCAGCAGGCACACGTCCAGGTCCACAAGAAAGTCCTCCAGCGCGTTGAGCGTGGGGATGTCGAGGTCGTTGGTGGGTTCGTCGAGGATGAGCACGTTGGGGTTGCGCATCAGTACCGTACAGAGGTAGAGACGCCGTCGCTCGCCTCCGCTCAGGGTGCTCACGTACTGGTACTGCTTCTCCTTGTCGAACAGGAAACGCTCCAGCAGGGCTGATGCGGTGAGCGTGCGCCCCTTGTTCAGGGGGATGACCTCTGCGATGTCGCGCACCACCTCGATGATGCGCTTGTCCTCGCTCATGGGCAGCCCCTGCTGGTCGAAGGTGCCGAGTATAACGGTATCACCGATGCTCACGGTGCCCTGGTCCGGCTTCAAGCGTCCTACGAGCAGTTCGATGAAGGTGCTCTTGCCGATCCCGTTGGGTCCCACGATGCCGATCCGGTCGCCCCGTTTGAGCGAGTAGCTGAAGTGGCTGACGATGGGTTTATAGGTGGCGGGTTTGTCGGGCGATCCGAAGGCCTTGGTGAGGTTGCGGGCCTCGATCACCTTGCCTCCCAAGCGTTCGGTCTTCACATCGATCCTCACCTCATCGCGGTCGAAGCGACGGGTGGCTTGGGCCTTTATCTCCTCGAACTTGTCAAGGCGGCTCTTGCTTTTGGTGCCGCGTGCCCTGGGCATCTTGCGCACCCACTCCAGCTCGCTGCGCATCAGCCCGCGCAGATGCTGTTGCGTCGCATCACGGACCTCATCGAGCAGGGCTTTCTTCTCCACGTAATAGCTGTAGTTGCCCTTGAAGCGTGTGAAGGCCCCGAATTCCATCTCGATGATCTCGTCACACACATTGTCGAGGAAGTAGCGGTCGTGCGTGACAAGCAGGAGGGTCATCGCCGGGGTGTTCAGCTCGCTCTCCAACTGCTCGATCATGTTCAGG
>JBIJDX010000007.1:0-29673 GCA_044343855.1 Flavobacteriales bacterium | reverse complement strand
TTCAACAACACTTCGCGCGGCGCTTCGTACTCATTGTTCCCGCGGCCCAGGTAGCAGGGATCGTGGAAGGTGATGCGCTTGCCTGAGAAGTCCCCCCCCTCCACCGTGATGCGGCCTTCCTTCAACAAGGCATTGATGAACTGCGTGTGGTGCAGCACCTCATAGCTGCCGCCCAAGGCAGGGTACTCGTTCTTCAGCGTATTGAAGCAGTGCGCGCAGGCCGTGACGATCCGCTTCACCCCGTAACCGTTCAACACGGTGACGTTCTGCAGCGCCTGCATCTGGAACAGGAACTCGTTCCCCGCCCGCCGAGCGGGGTCGCCCGTGCAGGTCTCCTCCTGCCCCAGCACCGCGAACTTCACCCGGGCCGCGTTCAGGATGCGCACAAAAGCCTTGGTGATCTTCTTCGCGCGGTCGTCGAAGCTGCCTGCACAGCCGACCCAGAACAGTACTTCAGGCACCTCGCCGGAGGCGGCGAAGTCGGCCATGGTGGGGACGTGGACCTGGGTGTTCATCACGATTCCGTCCATTTCATGCGTTGATCGGGACCGAAGGCCCACGGCGCGCCGTTGTTCTCCACGTTGTTGAACATGCCGGTGAGCGCCGCACGTGTGCTGCTCTCCTCCATCACCTTGTAGCGCCGCATCTGGGTGATGATCTCCACCGGATCGATGTTGACAGGGCATGCCTGGGTGCAGGCATTGCACGTGGTGCATGCCCACAACTCCTCCTCACTGATGCGTGCGTGAAGGCTGTTCCCATCATCCTTGAAGGTGCCCCCGTTCGCATCGATGTTGCGCCCCACTTCCTCCAAGCGGTCACGCGTGTCCATCATGATCTTGCGCGGGCTGAGCAGCTTGCCGGTGAGGTTGGCGGGACACTCGCTGGTGCAGCGGCCACACTCCGTGCAGCTGTAGGCGTCCAGCAGGCTTTTCCACCCCAGGTCGAACACATCCTTCACCCCGAAGCGCTCCGGCATTTCCACACCGGCCACAACGCGGGGTGCCACCGGTTCGGGGGGGGGCACGGACGGATCGAGCATGGAGCGGACCTCGCCGGTGATGCGCGGCATGTTGCTCATCTCCGTGCGCGCTGCAAGCTTGCCGTACCACACATTGGGAAAGGCCAGCATGATGTGCAGGTGCTTGCTGTAGGGCAGGTAGTTGAGGAACGCCAGGATACCGAGGATGTGGAACCACCAGGCGGCACGCTCCATCCAGATGAGGGTCGAGGGTTGGAGGTTGGTGAGGTTGAGGATTGAGGCGAGGATCGAACTGACCGGATAGGCACCGGCCTGCACGTAGTGCTCCGCCCCCATGCCCTGCAGCGTGTGGTCAGCGGCGTTCATGGTGAGGAAGGCACCCATGAGGAGGATCTCCACCACGAGGATGACCATTGCATCGCGCGAAGGCCATCCCTTCATTTCGGGCTTGTGGAAGCGGGGCAGCTGCAACACCGACCGTCGTGCGATGAACACCACGCAGGCCAGGAGCACCCCGGCGGCGAGCAGCTCGAAGCTCCCGATGAGGAGGTCGTACAGCGGTCCCAGCACGGCTCCCACCCGGTGTGTTCCGAGGAGGCCATCGATGATGATCTCCAGCACCTCGATGTTGATGATGATGAAGCCCGCGTAGATCAGGATATGCATGAAGCCCGCCACCGGACGGCTCACCATCTTGCTCTGGCCAAGGGCCACACGCGCCATCTCGGACCAGCGTTCGGCGGGTCGGTCGTTGATGACCTGGTCGCGTCCCAGCCGGATGTTGCGCACCACGCGACGGATGTTGCGCGTGAACAGCGCCACCGCGCCCACCAGGGCAAGGGCGAAGAGGATGTTGCTGATCATTGCTTTTCGGCCTCCTTCACGGCTTTTGCGATACGTTCAACGTCGCTGCCCGAAAGCTTGGGCGTGCGGTCCTTCTTCCCGAAAACGGACACATGCACGTAACGGTTCGGGTTGAGCCGCATATCCTCCAGCAGCAGGTCAAGGTCGCGGCTCGCGCGTTCCAGGTTCGCGTAGAGCGTGTCATTCTTCAGCAGGGCACCGAGCGAGCCCTCCCCGGCATTGAGGCCTTCGGTGAGCGCCTTCATGTGGGCGGCACTTGCTGAAAGATCGTTCACGGCCTGTTCCATCCGGGGGCCGGCGAGGGTGCCCGAAAGACTGTCCATATTGGCCAGGATACCTTGGATGCGCGCATTGTAGGCCACGAGGTTGTGGCTCACCCGCCCCAGGTTCTCCAGGATGAGGTGCACAGCCTGTGCCTCGGTCTCCACGATGCCGTCCAGTCGTTTGGCGGTGCTGTTGAAGGTCTCCAGTGTGGACCGCACGCTGGAGAAGCTGGCATCGATGTCGCCGATGGCGGAATCGTTCAGCAGCCGGTTCATGGCGTTCAGCAGGGAATCCACGTTGGCGATCATGCCCTCCGCCTTGCGCTTGAGGGGATCGATCTGCTCACCCACGGCATCGGTAAGGCTCAGCTGGGCATCACCTGCGAGGGTGTCGCCTGCAACCGCGAGGGTGGGGCTGGTACCCACCACCAGTTGAAGCGCCCGCGAGAACAGGTCGGCGCTGTAGATGCGCACCTTGGTGTCCGCCGGCAGGTGCAGCGCTCTCTCGTTGAGCTGGAAGCTCACGGCGATGCCTCCGCGACCAGAGCGGACAAGTTGCGTGGAGACGACCTGCCCCACCTTGAACCCGTTGTAATAGACAGGACTTGAACCGGAGATGCCGGAGACATCCTCATACACCACATGGTAGATGTTCCGTTTCTGCAACAGGTCCAGGCCCTTGAGGTAGTTGAACCCGAAGATCAGCAGCCCCAGTGCGGCGAGAACGAGCAGGGCGATGGAATACTCGCGGCGGATGGTCATGTACGGTCGGCGTGCTCAGCGGCCACGGGCCAATTTAACTGCTTCCTGCAGATCGATGCGTTCGCCATCCTTGAAGGCGACGATGAAGGCACCTGCGAACCCCTTGTCCTTGCACTCCTGTTGCCGGCGCCTGGCGGCATCCAGGTCGGGCTCGTTGCCGACGGTGTATTTATAGAGCCCGGCACCCTTGTGTTCCTCCACGTCGGCAATGCCATTGAAGTTCCGTGGCTGGAGCGGGATACGCTTGCTGCTGGTGGCCACCTGCACCTTGAAGACCACCCCGGCGGTTGTGACCACCCCCGAAGGATCTGCGGGCTTGGCAGGTGCCTCCGCCGCGGGCTGCTCCCCATCGCGCACTCTGCCTGCCACGCCTTCGGCCGGTGCCACCGGCGCATCCACCCCCTCCACGATGCCCTTGTATTCCTTGAAGGCTCGGTAGATGGCGCTGGCCATGTATTCCTGGCCCTCGCTGGTCTGGAGGAAATCCTCCTCCTGCGGGTTGGTGAGGAAGCCGAGCTCGATGAGCACACTGGGCATGGTGGTGTAGCTGATCACCAGGAACCCCGCCTGTTTCACACCCCGGTCCGGCCGTCCCACACGGTCCCTGAACTGCTTCTGGATGAGGGAGGCCAGGAGCAGGCTGTGGTCCAGGTGGATGTTCTGCCGCAGGCTGAGCGCGATCATGCTCTCGGGGTCCTTCGGGTCGTAGCCATCGTACTTCAGCTCATGGCCCTCCTCCAGCAGGATGGCCTCGTTCTCCTTCTGGGCGACGCGCATGTTGGCCTCCGTCTTGTGCAGTCCCATCACATAGGTCTCGCACCCGTGCGGATCCCTGTTGTCATTGGCATTGCAGTGGATGCTCATGAACACGTCGGCCTTCGCGCGATTGGCGATGTTGGTGCGCTCCATCAGTTCGATGAACCGGTCATCCTCGCGGGTGTACACCACATTGGTGCTTGGGAAAGCATCGCGGATGTAGTCCCCCACCAAGCGGGCCACGTTGAGGGAGATGTGCTTCTCGGTGGTCTTGTATCGCCCGGTGCCCAGGTTGCCGGGATCCTTTCCGCCATGGCCGGCATCGAGCACCACGGTGCGGATGCGGTTGGGGTCACGGGCACCGGATTGGGCGGGCACGAACAAGGGCAACAGCAGGGCCAACAGGCCGGCATAGGAACGGGTGTGTCGGTGGCGTTGCATGTACCGCGGCGGTCGAGTTGGTAATTTCGGCCCGCTTTTCCCTGTGGAAGGCAGGCACATGACGAAACCGCCAGGCATCCTTCCTTCACGGGGCGAAGCTACCGGCCCCGATGGTCGGGGGCTTGGGAGGTGCGGTGCACTTTTCATCACGGTGCTGTTGATGTGTCTGTCCGTGCCGCTATCGGCGCAGCGTCTGGATGCTCCTGTCAAGTATCAGGCCAGGGACAGCATCCGCTACGACCTGGCCACCGGTTCGGTGCATCTCTTCGGGGCTGGAACGGTCACATACGGGGATGTGGTGCTCACCGCGGACCGCATCATCCTCGACACGAAGAACGAGGAGGCACAAGCATTTGGTGCATTGGACAGCAGCGGCGCAGTGGTCGGCAAGCCCACCTTCGTGCAGGACGGGCACACGATCGAGGCGGACAGCATCCGTTACAACTTCCGTAGCAAGCAGGGTCTGATCCGCGAAGTGCGTACCCAGGAGCAGCAGGCCTGGGTGCATGCCTCCCTGAGCAAGCGCCTGGCCAACGAGGAGGTGCACAGCAGGCGGGGAATGCTCACCACCTGCGACAGGCCCGACCCCCACTTCCACTTCCGCGTCACCCGCATGATGGTGCTGCCGGATGACAAGATCATCACCGGGCCCGCCTACATGCGCATCGGCAAGGTGCCCACCCCTCTGGCGGTCCCGTTCGGCCTGTTCCCCAACAGGAAGGGCGGCAGCAGCGGCATCCTCATACCCGTGTGGGGCAACAACGACCAGCTGGGCTACTTCCTGCTCAACGGAGGCTATTACCTGCCCATCAATGAACGGGTGGACCTGCAGCTGACCGGTGACATCTACAGCAGGGGTAGCTGGGCCCTCCGGGGCGTCACCCGCTACCGCACCCGCTATCGCTACAGCGGCTCGCTTGACCTGAGCCGCAGCACCCTGCTCAACGGCGACCCGGAGTTCCCCGATTTCAGCCGGCAGAACACCTTCTTCGTACGCTGGCAGCATACGGTGGACACCAGGGCGAGCCTCACCGACCGGTTCAACGCCAGTGTGAACCTTGGGTCGAGCCAGAACTTCACCAACAACTTCAACAGTTCGCTCAATGATTACCTGAGCAACACCTTCCAGAGCAACATAAGCTGGACCCACCTGTGGCCGGGAAAGCCCTACAACCTCACCGCCAACCTGCGCCACAGCCAGAACACGCTGAACAGGACCTTCGACCTAACCCTGCCGTCGGTCACCTTCAACCTCACGCGCATCATGCCGTTCCAGCTGCTGCGTGGCCCGGGTGCGCGCCCGCGCTGGTACGACCAGTTCGCGGTGAACTATTCGGCCAACTTCGACAACCGATTGAGCACCACGGAGGAGCGCCTGAGCCTGGAGAACCTGCCCGACCTCTCCCGACAGATGCGCAACGGCATCCGCCACAGCGCCACCGTCTCAACCACCATCAAGAACAAGTATTTCACCCTGAATCCCGAGGTGCGGCTCACCGACCGCATGTACTTCGAGCAGTTGCGCAAGACCGTGTTCAGCGATGCCGACACCACCTTCACGGTGACCGATACCGTGCCGCGCTTCAGCGCCCCGTTCGAATACAGCATGGGTGCCACGCTCACCAGCAAGATGTACGGCATGTACACCTTCCGCAGCGAGCGCGTGAAGGCCATCCGCCACGTGATCACCCCAACGGTGGGCTTCAACTACCTGCCCGAACAGGGCACCGAGATCGAGGGTCCCTTCGGGCCCAATGGCGCACAGGCACGCTATTCACCCTACGACATCGGCATCTTCGGGAAACCCAACAGCACCGCCAGCGGCAACCTCAACCTGGGCCTGATACAGAACATCGAGGCCAAGGTGCGTGACAGCAGGGCGGCCCGTGACAGCAGCGCTGCACCGGGCACTGCATCCACCAAAAAGGTGAAACTGATCGATTTCCTGGGCATCACCACCAGTTACGACATCCTGCGCGATTCGCTCCGCTGGAGCCCGGTGAACATCGCGGCGCGCACCTCCTTCCTCAACACGTTCAATGTGAACCTGGTGAGCCTGTGGGACCCGTATGCGGTGGACGCGAACGGTCAGCGCTATGAGCGCGCGCAACGCGATGTGAACGGCCAGCTGGCCCGCATGGTGTACACCAACGTGGCCCTGGGATTCGACCTGAAGAGCAAGCGGTACGGCCGATCGGAGGGGGGAGGCGGGAACGACCCTGAAGTGGTGAAGGACAGCGACCCGTCCAAGGGTGCGGCGGTCAATTTCAGCCTGCCCTGGCGACTGAGCGTGAACTACAGCTATGACGTGAACCGCAGCTACACCGCACCCACGGTGTTCACGGACAACCAGCGGCAGAGCGTGCTCTTCAACGGCGACGTGAACGTACTGAAGCACTGGAAGCTGGGCGTGAGCAGCGGATACGATATCGTGGCCGGTGAATGGACCCCGACCGCGCTCAACCTCTACTGGGACCTGCACTGCTGGGAGTTCAACTTCAACATCATCCCGATCGGCCTGCGGAAGAGCTTCATGTTCCGCATCAACGTGAAGGCCAGCATCCTGCGCGACCTCAAGTACGAACTGCGGCGCCCCTACGGCCAGGAGCAGAACCTGCTCTTCTGATCAGCCTGCGACCCAATTGGCGATCAGGCGGGGACCCAGCGGCGTAAGCACGCTCTCCGGATGGAACTGCACCCCGTGCAGGGGCAGTTCCCGGTGCCTCACCGCCATCACCACACCGGCATCGCTGACCGCGGTCACTTCCAGCACAGGGGGGAACTGGTCCGGATCAGCCGCCCAGCTGTGATAGAGCCCCACTTCGAAGGTGGCAGGCATGCCCGCGAAGAGCGCATCCCCGGCAGCACCCACCTGGCAGGGTACCGCGATACCATGCATCACCCGTGCCTGGTTGTACAAGCGCCCACCGAACAGCTCCACCAGGGCCTGCATGCCCAGGCACACCCCCAGGATGGGATGGCTGCGATGAAGCTGGTCCAGCAGGGGCATGAGGATGCCCGCCTCCCGCGGAAGACCCGGCCCCGGGGAGAGCACGATGCGGTCGTAGCGCGCGGCCTCCTCCACCGTGATGGCGTCGTTGCGCCTGACATCGACCGCAGCATGCTGCACCAACAGGTGCTGCAGGTTCCACGTGAAGCTGTCGCGGTTGTCCAGCAACAGGATGCGCATCAGAGCTCCTGGTCGTAGTAGATGCGGTAGTACTTGCGGCCCTGCTCATCCACCCCCTGCTCGATGCGCGAGCGGTCGCCATGGATGTAGATGTGGAAGTTCCTGTCCAGCTTGATCACGCTCTTGAAGATGCGGGCCTGCCGCTTCACGGCCTGGGGTGCGATCGCGAAGCTGTCATCGAAGTGCACATCGTGCTGCTGCCGGAAATCATCCCCGAAACGCTCGAAGGACTTGATGACCGCCTCCTCCTGGAACACCTCCTGTGCGAACTCCTCCCGGTCGAAGGAGGTATGCTCCTTGAAATAGGATACCGAACGGTTCAGCAGATCGATCTGGTCCGCCTTGCCGATGTCGTAGTCCGCCGGGAGCTGTTCGGTGATGAACGACCGGGTCATCTCCAGCATGCCGCGGGTGCTGTTCACATGGTCGCGCTTGGGTCGGTGGCAGATGAAGTCGTTCTGCCAGTAGTCGGTCGACCCCTGGTCATCCACGATGAGCAGCGTGGGTTCCTCCTGTGTGAACAGGATCAGGCATGCCTTGGTGGGTTTGCCCTGTCCCAGCCCCCGCTTCAGCCGCATGCCGATGCGCTCACCCTTGACCTCGCTCTCCAGGAACACCTCCTTCGCATCGAACTTGTAGACTCCCACGGCATCATGAAGCCCCCCCTGGAACTCCACACCGCTCAATTGCACCACGAACAGGTCGCTGGGCCCGATGCGGTGATGCTGTGACACCGCCTCCAGGTGGCGGGCGATGGCCACGGATGCGGGCAGGATGTCGGCAGCGTTGCGCATCCCGGCGGCGATGCCATGCAGCACGTTGTACTTCGGGTCCACGGGATGCGCGAATTCCGATGTGGATGACGCCTGTGAGAACGGTTTCAGGAAGAGCCGGCACAGGAAGGCCTGCTCCTCATCGCCCTCCAGCGCTGCGCTGAAGTCGCTGAGCACGGTGCGTTCGCCCAGGTGATGCAGGACGAAGGCTTCCACGCGCGCTTCCCGGGAGGTGATCATGGTGTTCGCGGTGCGAAATTACCGGGTGGGCGCAAACCTGCCCTTGGCACTGTGCGGGAAGCGCTTAATTTGGTGGCGCACCGAACCTACCCGCACATGACCCGGACCCTTACGCTTCTCATCACCGCCTGCCTGGCACTCCCGCTCAGCGCCGCCACCGGCGGGCCCGATGCCTATGGATACACCTGGATCGACAGCAACGAGCCCGGCGGCCCCACCTTCAACTGGGTGGACATCAGCCTCACAGGCCAGACCGTTACGGGTCTTGCGGACGACAACCTGGTGGGCCCCTTCGTGATGGAGACGGACATGCCCTTCTACTGGTACCAGCGCAAGTTCATCTGGATCGGCAGCAACGGCTACCTCGCCTTCAACGGCAATGGCAACATGGCATCACCGTTCCCATTGATCCCCAATGCCTCCGGGGTGAACGACTTCATTGCGGGGCTGACCGCAGACCTCAACTTCTCCGGCGTGGGCAACAACGCACGTTGCTACCTGTTTGACGACGTCGATGTCACCGTCGTCAGTTATGTGGGGGTTCCCTTCTGGTCGCCCAATGCACCCGGCTACACCGGCAGCAACACCTTCCAGATCATCCTGGACAAGATGGACAGCAGCATCACCGTACAGATCCTCGCACAGAGCGGGCTCACGCTCAACAACGACCTCCTCATCGGCATCGAGAGCGTGGCGGGCACCATCGGTCTGCAGCACTCATCGGAGACCTATCCGGTGGGCAACTATGCGATCCGCTTCGAAATGCCGC
This sequence comes from Flavobacteriales bacterium, assembly GCA_044343855.1. GTDB lineage: Bacteria > Bacteroidota > Bacteroidia > Flavobacteriales_F > PHOS-HE28 > PHOS-HE28. Next base: position 20,633 of record JBIJDX010000007.1, on the reverse strand, counting down.
CAACTGCACTGCTGCAGGTGAACGATGGCGCCGCGAACTGGGTGGGGGCGCCCGGCAGCGGAGGCATCTTCCGCTCGCGCAACGGGAGTCCCGTGGACCTCGTGGCCAACGGGCTGAACACAGGGAACACCATGCTCCAGGGCATGGTGATACAGGGTTCGGTGCTCAATTCCATCGGCACCGTGCTCAACACGTTCCAGCAGAGCGTGGGCAACCTGGTACCCAGCGACGACACCACGGTGACCTTCCCGAACGCGCTCACACCCACCGCGGCGGGCACCTACCGGTTCCGGAACACCGTCACCAACGTTGCCGGTGACCTTGCCCCGGACAACAACATACGGTTCCAGGAGGTGGTCATCGTGGACACCACCACGGCCACGCACGACCTGCGTTTCCACGGCACCACCGACGATGCCGTGGGCCTTAGCTGGAACGGCGGGAATGGCGGTGTGGGGGTGTACATCGAACCTCCCTATCACCCGGCGCGGATCATCGCCACCACCGTACGGATCGTGAACAACCTGTCCGGCTCCCCCTTCACCATGAAGGTGTATGCGGACGATGGACCCGGCAACAGCCCCGGAACCCTGCTGGACAGCGTGTTCGTATCGGGCACGGCGGCCGGACCCGGCGACAAGGTCATCCCCACCTCCGCGCCGATCACCATCACAAGTGGTGGTGTCTATGTCCAATGGTACATGCTGGGGCCTGACATCACCATCGCTGAGGATGTAGTTCCGCCCTTCTCCAACCGCACCTTCGAAGTGCTCGATGGCACCTGGGCCCCCTATCGGGACGCGGAGCTCAGCGACTTCCACCTGGGACTGCGCCTTGAGCAGGTGCCCGTGTACGACGTGAGCTGCTTCGGATTCTTCGGACTGAGTGATGGCCAGCCCATTTCGGGATCAACGGCGGTGCGGATCTGGCTGCGCAACGAGGGCAACCAGCCGCTCACCGGGTTCCCGATAAGCTACCGCTACGGGCAGGGGGCCGTGGTCACCCAGACCTTCACCGGAACCCTCGTGGTGGGCGAGCAGGAGCTGGTAACGTTCAACAACGCCTTCGTGCCCACCGGACAGGGGGAGGCCGCCCTGTGCGCGTGGGCAGGCCTGGCGGACGACATGGACATGACCAACGACACGGCCTGCGTGAACCTGGTCATCACTGTTGGCCTGGAAGAGCCCGTTGGCAGCACCCTTCAGCTGTTCCCGAACCCGGCCTGTGAGCGGGCCATCATCACCGGACTGGAGGCCGGTGCATGGGAAGTGCGGCTCATCGACATGCAGGGCAGGACGGCCAGGAGCCTGCAACTTGTGCATGGTGGCGGTGACCTTCCGGTGGAACTTGGCGGCATGGCAACAGGCCGTTACCGCTTGCTGTTGAACGGCAACGGAGCCCGGCACCAGCTGAACCTCGTGGTGCATCCCTGACCACTTCAGTCGCAGGGGTTACTTTTGGGCGCCCTTCCCATGCGGGGAAGGGCGCTCATCGTTACACATGGCAAAGATCCCATCCCCGCTGCTCATCGCCTGGAACATCCTGCTCACGGCGGGCCTTGCCTGGGCACTCTGGCCCACTGGAACAGGAGGCGGCGGAACACCGACCTCCGAAGCCGAAGGCATCGGCATGGAGGAGGTCCCTATGACGCCCTCCTTCACGGCGGACAGCCTGAGGAACAAGGTTGCCCGCATCGCGTATTTCCACATGGACAGTGTGAAGGAACGCTACGAGCTCATCAAGGAGAAGGACGACAGCTTCAAGCGGGAGGGCAAGCGCCTTGAGACGAACCTGCAGGGCGAATTGGCGCGGGCTCAGGCGCGGTATGAGGAGTTGATGAAGAAGGACCACACGTACAGCACGCAGACCGAGCTGAAGCAGGATGAGGCGGAACTCCAGGGCCTGATGGGGCGCATACAGCAACTGCAGGCCCAGGGCGAGGAGCGGCTGATGCGCCTGGAGGCGGAAATGCTCGGCGAGATCACCGCTGAGATACAGGCCTTCCTGGAGGAGTACAACAAGCAGGCCGGCTTCGACTACATCTACAGCATCCAGAGCGGCGGCCAGATCTGGGTGGGTGACCATGCCCTGAACATCACCAGCGACATGGTGACCGGGCTCAATGCACGCCACCGGGCCGGCAGGAAGGCACCGGCCAAGTGACCATGGACCTCTTCTCGCACCGCAAGTACGACAACGCTGCGGCCTATGTCATCAGCATGTGGCACCTGGAGGACCTCCTGCGCGCCAATGGCCTGGACCTGTACCGCGTGGTGGACCAGCTGGTGGAGCCGATGGATGCGGACCCCCACGCCAAGGCCTCCATCGCCACCTGGTACGCGGCGGTCATTGAGCGCATGAAGGCCGAGGGGATCACCCGCCACGGCCACCTGTCCGAAGTGGAGGAAGTGGTGAACGAGCTCGAATTCCTGCACACCTCGCTGGTGCAGGTGATGAACGACGACAGCTATGAACGCCTCTGCCAGCCTGCGCTTCCCGCCATCCGGGACCTGCAGCGGAAGGCCGGCGAGGAGGCCGTGGGTGCGGTGGAAACGGCCCTGACCGCCATCTACGGGGTGATGGTGCTGCGTGCCGCCGGAAAGCCGGTGAGCGAGGGCACTGCAGCGGCCGAGCACCATTTCCGGCGCATGCTCGAACACCTCAGTGAACATCACCGACAGATGCGCAAGCTGCCCGGCATCTCCCTCAATTGACCGTCCGGCACGGTGCTTGCCCGATGTCCCGCGTGAACCGCGTTCCTCCCCTGCTCCTGCTGGCGATCCTTGCGTGGCGGTCGCCGGCCACGGCCCAGGACGCACAGGATGGCCGCGTTGAGATCCGCAGCGCCGACAGCTGGGAGTACGATGACGCCATCGCGCCGGGAGCCCAGCGCCTGAAGGGCAACGTGCTGTTCGCCCACGCCGACGCCCTGATGCGGTGCGATAGTGCCTACCTGTTCGAGGACCAGCGCATCGAGGCCTTCAGCCGCATCACCGTCCAGCAGGGGGACAGCCTGTTCCTGCAGGGTGACCGGCTCCATTACAAGGGCCGTGACCGAACCGCCCGCATCGAGGGGAACGTAGTGGTGCGGGACCGGTCCATGAAACTGGAAACCCCCTCCCTGGACCACGACCTTCGGAACCGCAGGGGAAGTTACACGCAGGGCGGGCGCATCACTTCCGCGGATGGCTCCGTGCTCACGAGCGACCAGGGCGTCTACCTCGCAGGACCCCGCCTGTTCCAGTTCAGCCGGAATGTGCGGAGCGACCATCCCGAGCGGACCATCGCCTGCGACACCATGCACTACGCCCCGGGTACGAACAGGGTCCTCTTCTTCGGGCCCAGTGTCATCACCCTGAAGCGGGACAGCACCATCATCCGTACCACCCGCGGCACCTTCGACACGGCCAACGACCGGGCCCTCTTCAGCCGCCGCTCCAGCGTGGATACCAAGGGGCGCCTGTTGGAGGGCGACAGCCTGGACTATGACAAGCGCAGGGGGGTGGGGCGTGCCTGGGGCCATGTGGTGCTGACGGACACTGCGGCGGACATGATCACCAAGGGCGATCACGGCACCTATGCCGAAGGCTCTGACGAAGCCATCGTGACCGGTGGGGCCGAGCTCATCTTCCTGCTGGACACGGACTCCCTGCACCTGCACGCAGACTCGTTGATCGCACGACCCGACACCAGCGGCGGTCCCCGGCGCGTCACCGCTCGGCGTGGGGTGCGTTTCTTCAAGAACGACCTGCAGGGAACCTGTGACACGCTGATATACAGCGAAGCCGACAGCCTCATCCGCATGTTCCACCGTCCCGTGCTGTGGTCCGGCGAGGACCAGATCACCGGCCGCCACCTGCGCATCCAACTGCAGGACGGGGCGATCCATCGCCTTTACGCCGAACAGGATTGTTTCCTCATGAGCCGGGTTGACAGCAGCCACTTCGACCAGGTCACGGGCATAAGCATGACGGGCGTCTTCGCCGACAATGCACTGCATCGACTGCTGGTGGAGGGCAACGCTCGTACCATCTATTTCGCGCAGGAGGGGAAACCGGAGGAGGGACGCCGGATCACCGCCGTGAACCGGGCGGATTGCAGCCGCATATCCGTTGGGATGCGCGAGGGTGCGGCCAACACCATCACCTTCATGGAGCAGCCGGACGCCACACTCTACCCGTTGGACCAGGTGCCGCCCGAGGAGCTGCGCATGCAGGGTGCGGAATGGCGTGAGGCGGAAAGACCCGCGGACCGCCTGGACATCTTCCGCCGCGGAGGGCAATGAGCCATGACGTTCCGCCGCGTCGCACGCCGTGGCACCCGGATGCGCATCACCGAAGGGAACGCCGCGACCTCCGCACGTCCGATACGATCGCGGGGCGTCCTACAGGAACCGCGCCATCCAACTCCCGTGCAGTGGCACCTTGAAGCGTTCGCGCCACGCTCCCACCGTGGCCACCAGGTCATCGAACACCAGCGTATCCCGGGTCACCTCCCCCGCCTTCTCCAGGCGCTCCAGTTCCTGCAGCCGCGCACCATGCACCTGCCCGTCCTTCTCGTATGCCACCACCATGCGATCGGTAAGCGTCAACTGCAGCTCGTGCTCCAGGGTCCTGATGAACGCCACGCTCCTATCGATGCTGCACCCGCTGGCCCGCGCCTGGTCCTCGTCCACGGCAATGAGCACATAGCGGTCGATCACCACATCCACACACGCATCGAGCGGTGCCCCATGTGCAGACCATTCGCCGGTGAACGCCGCACCGCGTTCACGGACCATCCGCTGCTCGGCCTCGCTCAATGCACGGGGAGCCTTGTACACCCACAGGCGTGCGTGTGCGGGCATGGAATCGATCGTCCTGCAGGCATGGCTGGTGTGCATGGTGCAAAGTTGGTGATACCAAGGCACCTCCCACAACGGGGAAGCCCCGCTGTTCCGAGCGGGGCTTCCTCTGATAGGCCGTGATCGTCAGTGGGCCACGCTCACCTGGCGGCGGAACGGCTGGATGCCATCGGCTCCGAGGAGGTTCAGCACATAGGTGCCCGACTGAAGGTGAGCGACACCGATCTCCGCCCGGGTACCGTCCATGGGAACGGGCTGGTCAAGCACCACCTTGCCCAGGGCATCGAAGAGGAGCACCCGTTGCACACCGCGCAGATCACCGCGGAGTTCCAGTACCTCGTTCGCCGGCTGGGGCGCGACCACCGGACCGGAACCAGGGGTTTCGGACACCTCCGTGGCGATCACCACCACCGGCTCCGACGCCAGCAGGCAATTGGTGCCGAGGTTGGCCACCACGTAGTAGGTGCCGGCCTCGACCGCCTCGTACACCTGACCTGTTGCATTGGGTATGAGCACCCCGTTGAGGTACCACTGCCAGCTGTTCGCATCGCTCGCCGTGAGCACGGCACCATCGTCGGTGATGGTCGGCTGCGGGCTGTCACACCGGTCCTTGATGCGGTAGAGGATGCCGTTGTTCTCGTTGCCTGCGAAGAGCTCCAACGCAGCGTTCTCGCCGATGCACGTGAATCCGAAGAGCCCCGATGCCAGCACCTGCTGGGTGACCCATGCCCCGGCATCGTTCCTGCGCAGCGCGTAATACTGGCCACCGCAGTAATCCGTGTAGAAGTACAGCCCGGCCATCCGGTAGTGCTCGGAGCCCCGGTATACGCGGCCACCGATGACCGAACACCAGCTCTGGGCGCTGTGGTTGATGGCCACCGCAGGCGCCACGTACTGCGCAGCAGTGAGGCATCCCGTCTGGCTGACACCGGGTGTTGCAACGTTCGCCTCACGGCAGCGCCACCCGTAGTTGGGGCCACTGTTATCACCAGCCGGCCAGTAGTCCACCTCCTCCCAGGCGTTCTGCCCCACATCTCCTATCCAGAGGTCTCCGTTGAACGCGTCGAAGCCGAAGCGCCAGGGGTTCCGAAGGCCCATGGCCCAGATCTCCGGCAAGGCATTGGGCGTACCCACGAAGGGGTTGTCGGAAGGCACGGAGTAACCGGACTCCCCGCTGACATCGATGCGGATGATGTCCCCCAGCGGGTCTGAGAGGTCCTGCGCGTTGTTCTGCGGATCGTTGGCGCTGCCACCATCGCCGAAACCCACATAGAGCATGCCATCAGGGCCGAACTCCAGGTCGCCGCCGTTGTGGTTGGTGTAGGGCTGGGGCCAGCTGAAGAGGACCTCCTCGCTGTTGGGGTCCGCCACGTTGGGGTTCGCGGTGACCGTGAAGCGCGAAACACGGGTGGTCCCCGCTCCCGACCCGGTGGTGTAGTTCACGTAGAAACGTCCGTTCTCGGCGTAATCCGGGTCGAACGCGAGACCCAGCAGGCCCTGCTCATTGCCGGTATCGTTCACACGCGACTGGATGTCGAGGAAGGGCGTGGAGAGCACCGAGCCATTGGGTTGAACGATGCGGATGACACCGGGCTGGAGCACGGCGAACAACCGCTCGTCGCCCATGTGCGCCACATCCACGATGCCGGAGAGGCCTGTTGCGAAGGTCTGCAGCTCTATGGAAAGCGGACTTTGTGCCGCCGCCGACAGGCACGCGCCGAACAGGGCGCAGAACAGGGAGGTTCTCATCTTCCGGGGATCAGGTTGGTGACAAACATAGCAACCACGTCACCCCGCCCGTGGTTCATTGGATGAAGGACTACCTTTGGCGGCCCGTTCAGGGAGCCCTCAACCCAGCCATCCCGCGCGTTGCGCGCAGCCCGCCATTATGTCCGCCACCCTTGAGATCGAACGCCGGCGAACCTTCGCCATCATCAGTCACCCCGACGCCGGCAAGACAACGCTCACGGAAAAGTTCCTCCTTTATGGCGGTGCCATCCAGACCGCGGGAGCCGTCAAGAGCAACAAGATCCGCAGAGGGGCCACCAGCGACTTCATGGAGATCGAACGCCAGCGTGGCATCTCGGTGACCACCTCGGTGATGACGTTCGAGTACGCCGACAAGCTCATCAACCTGCTGGACACCCCCGGCCACCGCGACTTCGCCGAGGACACGTACCGGACACTCACCGCCGTGGACAGTGTGATCCTCGTGATCGACTGTGTGAAGGGCGTGGAGGCCCAGACCGAACGACTGATGGAGGTGTGCCGCATGCGCAACACCCCGGTCATCGTGTTCATCAACAAGCTCGATCTGGAGGGGCAGGACCCTTTCGACCTGCTCGATGAACTGGAGGAGAAGCTCTCCATCAAGGTGCGGCCACTGAGCTGGCCCGTGGGCATCGGCGCCACCTTCCAGGGAGTCTATGACATCTACAGCAAAGGGCTGCGCCTGTTCGATCCCGGCAAGACCCGTGTGGAGCAGAGCGCGGTGCAGATCGAGGACCTCGGCGATGAGCGGCTCGACGCGGAACTGGGTGCGGATGCTGCCGCCAGGTTGCGCGAGGACATCGACCTCATCGAGGGCGTATACGATCCCTTCGACGTGAACACCTACCGGTCCGCACGCATCGCACCGGTGTTCTTCGGCAGCGCGTTCAACAACTTCGGGGTCAAGGAGATCCTCGATGCCTTCGTCACCATCGCGCCCCCGCCGGGTCCCCGCCCCACCGACCAGGGCGATGTCTCCCCCCAGGACCCGAAGTTCAGCGGATTCGTGTTCAAGATCCACGCCAACCTGGACCCCAACCACCGCGACCGCATCGCCTTCATCCGCGTGTGCTCCGGACGCTTCCAGCGCAACACCTACTACCATCATGTGCGGCTCGACAAGCAGCTGCGCTTCGCCACGCCCACCAACTTCCTCGCGGCACAGAAGACCATCGTGGACGAGGCCTGGCCCGGTGATGTCATCGGCCTGTTCGACACCGGCAATTTCAAGATCGGCGATACGCTCACCGAAGGGGCCCGCTTCAACTTCCGTGGCATACCCGCCTTCTCGCCCGAACTGTTCCGCGAACTGGTGAACCAGGACCCCATGAAGACCAAGCAGTTGGACAAGGGCATCCGGCAGCTCACCGATGAAGGTGTTGCCCAGCTCTTCACGCAGCAGCCCGGCAACAAGAAGATCGTGGGCTGCGTGGGCGAACTGCAGTTCGAGGTGATCGCCTACCGGCTGGAGCACGAGTACGGTGCCAAATGCGCCTTCCAGGGCATCCCTGCGCACAAGGCCTGTTGGATGACCACCACCGACCAGGACGAACTGGACCGCTTCATCCGTGCCAAGGCCCAGCAGATCGTCTACGACAAGGACGACAACCCGGTGTTCATGGCCCCCAGTGCCTACATGCTCGACCTGGAGCGGCGCAACAATCCGGCCATCAGCTTCCACACCACCAGCGAGTTCAAGACCGCCGTTCACGAACTTTAACGACGGCCCGGGCGCACCTTCACCAACAGGTGATCGTCATTTTCCGGAACGGTAGTTGCACAGGGTGCCACACCGATGATCCTAATTTCGCGCCGATGAGCAGCAGATCGATCCTGACCGCAGCACTTTGTGCCACCGCGCTGGTCACCGCCGCACAGGCCGGGCCGGACGGCAGCGAACACCGCCGAACGCTCGATGTCACCATATCGGGCTGTGGCAGGGACACGCTTTACCTGGCCAACTACTACGGCAGCAAGCTCTATTATTCGGACACCGCCGTGGCCGATGCCAAGGGGCGCGCCGTGTTCAACGCCGAACGGGGATACAAGGCCGGCGTGTATGCAGTGGTCACACCCGGTCCCAAGCTCTTCGAGGTGATCCTGAACGAGCCCAGGGTGGTGCTCACCACCCGCAAGGAGGACCTCCTCGGTGGGCTGGTGGTGAAGGAATCCAGGGAGAACGAGGTGTTCCTCAACTACATCCGGTTCCTCAATGAGCGAAAGGCCGATGGAGACCGCCTCCGTGCGCAGCAGGAGTCCAACAGCGACCCGCTGGCAAAGGCCGGCATCCGCAGGCAACTGGAGGAGTTGGACACCCGTGTGAAGACCTACCAGCGTGAGCTGATACGGGACAACCCCGGACTGCTGGCCGCCGACCTCGTGCACATGAGCATGGCGGTGGAACTGCCAGAGCCTCTGAAGCCGGACGGCACGCTTGACAGCGCGGCGGCCTATTACCAGTACCGTGCCCATTTCTGGGACCACTTCGACCTCACGGACGACCGCCTGGTGCGTGTGCCGGTGTTCGGCAACAAGTTCGAGGAGTACATCTCCAGGGTGTTGCCCCAGGTGCCCGACACCATCACCCGCTTGGTGGATGAGCTGGTGGCCCGCACGGGAAGCAGCAGGGAGGTGTTCCGCTATGTCGTGCATGCCGTCACGCACAAGTATGAGACCAGTGAGATCATGGGCATGGACGCGGTGTTCGTGCACATGGCCCTCACCTATTACTGCCCCCGGAACGGACAGCCCAACCGCGTGGACTGGATGGAGCAGGAAAAGCTGGACAAGCTCTGCGAACGGGCCCGCAAGATGTCGCCGCTGGTGCTGGGCCGCAAAGCCCCGTACCTCTGCCTCACCGACTCAACCGAGGAGAAGTGGATCAACTTCCACGACCTGCCGCAGGACTACGTGGTGATCGTGTTCTGGGACCCCCACTGCGGTCATTGCAAGGAGGAGTTGCCTGCCATGCACAAGGTGTACACCGAAACGCTGAGGCCAATGGGCATCGAGGTCTTTGCGGTGGCCAAGGCGGTGGATGAATCGCTGATGCGCGACTGGAAGAAGTTCATCCGTGAGAAGAACCTAGATTGGGTGAACGTTGGACTGACGAAGACCGTGTTCGAGAACGCCAAGAAGGACCCGCGGCAGTACATCCCCCGATACACCACGCTTGAAAGCCTCAACTATTCGGACACGTACGATGTGTACAGCACGCCCAAGGTGTTCCTGGTGGACAAGGAGCGTCGCTTCGCCGGCAAGCAGTTGAGCGCCGACCAGATCGCCGACCTGGTGGGCAAGTTGCGGGAGCGCAGTACCAAGGAATGACCCCGGCCAATGCAAGGCCAGGAAGGATCTCAGCGGATCAGTGGTTGACCGACCCCGCTTATCAAAAAGAATTGATAAGCACTAAAGGAGCGCCGGGGTGTACATACCCCGGCGCTCCCTGTTCAATTGGTTCTGCTCTGCCTCATTCCCCCTCCGTCTCCTTCGTCCAGATCAGGTTGGTGACGCTCTGCCCGTTCTTGAAGTAGAAGGTGCCCCACTTGGCGATCACCTTGCTGTACTCGTCGGCGCGGTTGCCGTTCACCACGACACGGCGGATGATGACCTTGTTGCCTTCGGTGTAGCTCTCCTCGGTGACCCCCTGCGGGTATTCGGTGGCGAGCTTTGAACGTGAGTATTCGGAGGCGGACCGTGGATGCACGCGCGGCGTGTTGTCAAGTGCCAGTTTGGCCCGTTCGCGCTGGTCCGCAGCGGCCTGCATGCGTGCGGACTCCCGCATCAGGACCGACTGTTTCTCAGCTTCCACCAGTTGCTGCCGTGCTGCGAGCGGGGCGTTGCCGCGGGCCACAAGTGCGGCGTTCGCCTCACGCTGTGCATCCACCTGGGTGGCCCTGCTGGCGCGGTTGTCGGCACTCTGCACCACACGCCGTTCCTCCGCCTGAACGATGGTGCGTGCAGAGGCGCCAACCGCCTCCACCTGGTCCGCATGGCGTTCATTCCACGTGCGGTCGCGTTGCTGGATGCGTTCCTCGACCCGCATGGCGGCCTCATGGCTCGCCTCCCGTTTGCCGTCGCTGGTCTCCCTGCGGCGGGCCTCCTCCTCCGCTATCCGTTGTTTCCGGTCGGCCATCTCGTCGGCATACCGCAGGCGATCGCGTTCGCTGCCCACGTAAAGGCCTGCACTGGCTTCCTGCAGACGCTCCTTTTCCGTCACGGCCCCATCGCGGCGGAGCGCCGCATCACCTGCATTGGCCAGTTCCTCGGCCTCCAGGTCCGAGCGGAACTTCCGGATGCGTTCGTACTTCTCGGCCTCCTCCCGTTCCCGCAGTGCGCGCAGGAAACTCTCGGCCTCCTCCTCCTTGCGGGCGTCAATGCTGCTTCCCCTGCCGGTTTTCTGCTGGCTCTGCGCATCGCGTGCCTTTTGTGCCGCCAGCTCTGCCTCAGCGCGCAGCCGTTCCTCTTCGGCCACCAGCTTGTCTATCTGGTCGATCTTGGCCAGCGGGTAGGTCTCCTCGGGCTTCAGGTCGCTGGCCTGTGCATAAAGTCCCCGCGCCTCGGTCCACGACTTGGCGGCCATGGCTGCGTCGGCACTGGCGATGGCCTGGTTGTAGCTGTCGTCAAGTGCCTTGCGCGTTTCACGGTCGGCCCGTTCGCGTTCCTCTTCGCTCTGGCGCCTGCGGGCCTCCTCGGCCTCCCGCTGGCGTCGCTCCTCCTCGGCCCGCAGGCGTTCGGCTTCGGCGGCTTCAGCAGCAAGGCGTGCCGCCTCGGCCTCCTCGGCTTCACGCCGCTTCCGTTCCTCCTCCGCCCGGCGTTGCTCCTCGGCCAACCGTTCGGCCTCGCCCATGGCATCGCTGCGTCGCTTCAGTTCCGCATCGATGGCGGCGATGCGCTCGGTGGCATAGCCGTCACCCGGCTTCACCCCCAACGCCTGGGTGAACTTCTCCCGGGCCCGGTCGAAATTATCCTGCGAGAACGCCATGTCGCCCACTGCGACAAGCTCACGGAACTGCGATTCCAATGCGGCGGCATCGGCATCCCGCTTGCGTTGCTCCTCTGCAAGACGGGCCTGTTCCGCAGCGGCCAGTTCAGCTGCCAGCCGATCGGCCTCCTCCCTGCGTGCGCGCTCCGCAGCATCCTGTTCCGCACGCAGGCGGTCCGCTTCGGCCTTGTCGGCCTGTTCCTTCAGCAGGCGCTCGATCTCCTCCAACCGCCTCGTGGGGTGTGCCTCGCCCGGCTTCACGCCGAGAGCGTCACCGTAGCCGGAGCGCGCCTCCTCGTACCGTTTCTCGCCGAACGCCTTGTCCGCCGCGACGACCAGGTCACTGAAGCGCTTGTCCCTGTCCTGCTGTTCGCGCAGCAGCCGCTCCTCCTCGGCCTTTGCCTTGGCCGCTGCATCCAGCTGCTGCTCGATGGCGGCGATGCGGTCCTGCGGGTGCCGTTCGGTGGGCTTCAGCTGCAGCGCGTCCTTGTAATCGTTCAGCGCTGCTGAGTATTGCTTGCCATCGTAGGACTTGTCGGCGCTTGCGATGAGGGCCTTGTATCGTGCCTCGAGCTCCTGTTGCCTGCGCTGTTCCTCGGCGATGCGGGCAGCCTCTGCGATGAGCCCGTCGAGCTCCTGGATGCGCCGTGTGGGATGCGCTTCGCCGGGTTTCACCTTCAACGCCTCCTGGTAGCCGCCCTTGGCCGCCTCGAACGCCTTTCGGTCAAAGGCACCATCGGCCTCAGCTACCAGCGCTTGGTACCGCGCATCCAATTCGGCCTTCCTGGCCTGGTCTGCCGCTTCAGCCGCCCTGCGGTCCGCCTCGGCGATGCGTTCCTTGGGGTACTGCTCGGAGGGCTTCACGCCAGAAGCCTCCACGTAACCGGCCTTGGCCGCCGCCCAATCAGCCCTGCCGAATGCTGCATCCGCCGCAGTGATGGCAGCCTGGTAGCGCTCATCCTGCTCCCGTTGCCTGCGCTCAGCATCGGCCCGCTGGGCCTCCTCCTCCCGCTTGCGGCTTATTGCGGCCAGCTGGTCCTTCGGATACTTCTCGGCCGGTTTCAGCCCACCCGCCTCGGTGTACATCGGGGCGGCTTCATCCCACCTGCTGCCGTTGAAGGCTGCGTCCGCCGCAGCGATGGCCGCCTGGTACCTGGCATCGAGTGCCCTGGCCTGTTCCTCTTCCGCAGCCTTCTTCGCAAGCTCCTCCCGCTTCCGCACGATGGCTGCCAGCTGGTCCTTGGGGTACTTCTCGTCCGGCTTCAACCCGGAAGCTTCCGTGTATCCGCCCTGGGCCTCATCCAGCCGATCGGCCCTGAAGGCGGCGTCCGCAGCGGCGATGGCGGTCTGGTACTTCTCCTGGAGCTCCCTTGCCTTGCGCTCGTCCTCAGCCTTCCGGGCCGCCTCGTCGCGCTTGGAGGCGATGGCGGCGAGCTGGTCCTTCGGATACTTCTCCTCCGGCTTCAGGCCCGATGCTTCGGTGTACTTGGTCTGCGCAAGGTCCCAATTGGATGCCTTGAAGGCCACATCGGCCGCACCGATCGCAGCGAGGTACTTTTCCTGCAGCTCCTTTGCCTTGCGCTCCTCTTCCGCCTTCTTCGCGGCATCGGCCTTCTTCACCACGATGGCTGCGAGCTGGTCCTTGGGGTACTTCTCATCCGGCTTCAACCCGGAGGCCTCCGTGTACTTGGCGGTGGCCTGGTCCCAGTTCTCCGCCTTGAAGGCCGCATCAGCCGCAGCGATGGCCGCTCCGTACTTCTCCAGCAGTTCCTTCGCCTTTCGCTCCTCCTCAGCCTTCTTCGCCAGGTCCGCGAGGATGGTCTCTATCTCCTTCACCCGCGTCTTGGGATGTGCCTCATCCTTGAGCTTCAACGCATCCTGGTACTTGGCCCGCGCGGGCTCATATTCCTTCTTCACGAACATCCCGTCGGCCTCCTTGATCAGCGCGGCATAGTCCGCATCGAGTTTCTGGTCGGTCTGCTGTTGCTCCAGCCTCATGCGGGCATCGCTGAGCTTCGCAGTGGCCACCGGCTCCTTCGGTTTTAGTTCCAGGGCGCTGGTGAACTGTTCCACGGCCTTCTTGAAATCCCCCGCGGTCATGGCGGCGTTGCCCGCCGCCATGGCCTTGGCGAATTCAGCCTCCGCATTGGCCTCGCGCTTCTTGCGGTCCTCGTACTCCTTGAGCAGCTTCGCCTGGGCGTCCCGCATGCGGGTGGTGTATTCGATGTCCCACTCGAAATTGCCAGTGGCCTTTTCGAACCGCGCCTTACCGAACGGTTCCAGCAGGATGGAATAATCAACCCCGCTCAATTCGGCCATCATCGTGAAATCGATGTTCATGCCATGCCCACCGCTGCGCTCCTCCTCGGGCACCTCCTTGGTATTGATGGTGATGTTCTTGCCAACGAAGCCGGCTTTCGAGCACATCACCTTGTAATCCGCGCCATAGTCCAGGTTCACCTCGTACTTGCCGCTGGCGTTGCTCACCACGTCGACCAGCTTGGCGCCGTTCTTGAACACGGTCACCGTGACGCCGTCCAACTTCTTGGCGGTGGTCATGTCCTTCACGGTGCCGAACACCATCACGTTATCCACCTGCGCGATGGCAGGCAACGTGCATGGCAGGGCGAACAGGAGCAGGGACCGACGCAGCATACCGAAGGCTGAACGGCAAAGGCCGATGGCTGTTTTCGGAGGGTACATCATGCTTTAACGCCGCAAAATAAGACATCTTTGGGCAGTCGGGTCCTCACCGCCCCGAAGAACCGGGCCTCCATGCTCAGTATCTGGCAACGAAGCGCTTTCCATGCCGACCCGCACCTGGCCGTTGTCGGTGGTGGGCTGGTGGGGCTGTTCACCGCCCTTCACTACCAGCGGAGTCGCCCGGAGCATCGCGTATTGCTGTTGGAGCGCGGCCCCTTCCCCTCGGGAGCCAGCGTGAAGAACGCCGGCTTCGCCTGTTTCGGCAGCCCCAGCGAACTCCTCGCCGACCTGGACAAGGAGGGTGCCGATGCCATGCTCCAACGCGTGGACGAACGCTACCAAGGCCTCCGCGAGCTGCGTGCCGAGCTGGGGGATCCCTCCATCGGCTTCGAGCCCACCGGGGGCCATGAGGTGTATCCGCTCCACGACCCGCTGTACACCCGTGTAGCGGATCGGTTCGATCACCTGAACGACCTGCTCACCCCCCTCTTCGGTGGCCCTGTCTACCGCTGGAACCCCGATGGATTCCAAGCGAGCGGCATGAAGGGGCCTGCGCACATGGCGAGCAACGACCTGGAGGGCGCCGTGGACAGCGGCATGCTCATGCGCGCTTTGCTGGCCAAGGCCACGGAGTCCGGGGTGGTAGTGCGGACCTCTGCGGAGGTGGTGGGGTTCGAGGAGGGTTCCGAGGCCGTGAACCTGCGCCTGTCCGACGGTTCCGAAGTGCATGCCGCCCAGGTGGTGGTGGCCACCAACGCCTGGGCCCGCCAGCTCCTGCCCCAGTTGGCAGTGGTTCCCGCGCGTGGGCAGGTGCTGTTCACCCATCCGATACCCGGCCTGCGGCTGCGGGGGACGTTCCACTACGATGAAGGGTTCTACTACTTCCGTGACCATGGCGGTGGCGTGCTGCTGGGAGGAGGCAGAAACCTGGACCTCGCCGGAGAGGCCACCCACATGGAGGGCACCACACCGCTGATCCAGGATGCCCTGGTACGCATGCTGGAAGAGGTGATCCTGCCTGGCCAGCCCTACACCATTGCGCAGCGCTGGAGCGGCATCATGGGCATGGGCCCCAGCAAGACCCCCATCGTGGAACGGGTCTCTGATCGCGTGGTGGCCGCGGTGCGCCTGGGCGGCATGGGCGTGGCCATCGGCATCCGCGTGGCGCGCAGGGCGGCGGGGCTGGTGGGGGAAGCCTGACCCTGCTGGGGATCAGGCACCGTGACCGGTGATGTTCAGAGGACCACGGATGGCAGATGCGCGGGAGCGATGGTGCGACATATCGTGCATGCTTTCTGAACCATACGGTTAAGTGCATGCCCTGTTGAAAATGATTTTCGAAGAGAACTAAATTATTCAGAAAAAGTTATTTATTTTTGCCAAACAATACCATACAGATGACCAAAAATAAATTCAGTCTCATTGCTATCCTAATGGTGGAGATACTGGCACTACCATGCAATGCACAAACCGATCCCGGCTCATATTCAACGGTGGTGCTAATGAGAAGGACTGGTTATACAGGTTCGTTGTCAAGTTATCCCATATTCATGGATGGCAAAAGATTGTGTGAAGTTTCCAATCGGAAATATTCAGAACATAAAATATTTCCAGGAAAACATACTTTTTCAGTTAATTTCGGATGAAAAGTTGAGAAGAACGATGTTGAAAAAATAGAGCTCGAAATGGAGGCGGGTAAAACATACTATCTCAAACTAGATCAACGTAACGGTTTTACGATGGGAATAAGGCTGGAAGAATTAACGCCTGCGTCAGGCATATCATTCAAGAAAGAGTTAAAAGAGGAGTTGGATTGTAAATAAGATAAACTGTTTTACTTTATATAATTATAGATATAACTATTTTGTATCGGGAGTATTAAATTTTTCCAACCCCACTCCCGCGGATTTCCGATCCGTGGTCCTCACACGCTGCTACAGGTCACTCGGTCCCCCTCAGGTTGGCCGCGTAGCCTTCCGGCTACGGGGCGCTTGTCCAGATCGGCGATGTCCTCATCGGTGTGGCCGTCCTCTTGGTTAACCTCGGGTGCTTCTTGCTAGATTACCTTGGCCACCCGTGGTTGGGCGGCTCCATCCCGGATCAACAACAGTCGTTGAACGAGGGCCAGCTTCTTCGGTGCGATGTCCATGGCCTTATCGTTCGTCCGTAAAGACTTAGGGCAGTCGCTTGGGCGTGAGCAAGGAGGGTCGATCTGCCGTGCGGCGGATCCATGCAGCCGGAGGGAGGCTTTTCGAGGCACCCCGAGATGCTGTTCACCATCTCTTTATGCGCTCTCCGTCCCCTTTTAACACCAGTTCCTTGCCGGAAACTAGTTCCCTTTAGTCTCCGCCAAATGAAAATTTCCCAGTTTCGCGTCGCCGAAAAAGTCTCGGAACCCGCCATTCGACAGAACGTGGACGAGCATCAAGTTAGCTCATCCTTGTTCGATTCAACAGCACCTACAACGCCCCCAATGCCAACCTGCATCGTTCGTTCGCTTTTTCCCATTGCGCTGCTCCTGCTCATGGGCTGCGGTGAAGAAGCCGCCCCCGACGTCATCCGACCGGAAGTGAGCGTTGTCGCCGTCGCACAACGCGATGTGCCCGTCTTCTCGGAGTTCGTGGGCCAGACCTATGGTCAAGAGGACATCCAGATCGTGCCGCGCGTGGAGGGCTGGATCACCGGCATCCACTTCAAGGAGGGCGACCCGGTGAAAGCAGGCCAGTTGCTCTATACCATCGACGACCTGCCCACGCGAAGCAAGGTGGATGCTGCCTCCGGCGAAGTAACCCGCGCCGAAACGATGGTGGTGAACAAGAAGTCAGATCTGGACCGCGTGAAACCCCTGACCGCCATGAACGCCCTGAGCAAGCGTGACCTGGACGCCGCTCAGGCCGCCTACGATGCCGCCCTGGCGGAACTGCGCGTGGCGCGTGCCAAGCTGGAGACCGCCAGCATCGAGCAGAGCTACACCCGCATCAACTCGCCCATCG
Organism: Flavobacteriales bacterium; assembly: GCA_044343855.1. Classification (GTDB taxonomy): domain Bacteria; phylum Bacteroidota; class Bacteroidia; order Flavobacteriales_F; family PHOS-HE28; genus PHOS-HE28. Next base: position 3,340 of record JBIJDX010000007.1, on the reverse strand, counting down.
ATGGTGTCATCGGCATCAGCAAGGTGCTGCAGGGCGACTACGTGGGCAAGGGACAGCTCGGCGGTGCGATCAACACCGTGAGCAGCCTGGGCGATATGCGTGTGCGTTTCCCGGTGAGCGAGACCGATATCCTGCGATTCCGTGACAGCGCCGCGAAAGACAGTGCCGTGAAACAGGCCCGCCAGGACATCCAACTGCTGCTGGCCGACGGCAGCGTTTACGCCGAACATGGCCGTGTGGACCTTGCCGATCGGAGCGTCGACCCCGGCACGGGCTCCATCATCGTGCAGGCAGTTTTCCCCAACGGTTCACGCACGTTGCGGCCCGGACAGAGCGTGAAGGTACGGGTGCTCACCGAACAGGCATCGAACGCAGTGCTGGTGCCCCAGCGTGCGGTGAACCAGCTGCAGAACATCTACTCGGTCTTCCTGGTGAACGACAGCAACCGGATCGTGATGACGCCCGTGAAGGTGGGCCAGCGTGTGGGCGAGAACTGGGTGATCACCGAAGGCCTGAAGGCCGGACAGCGCGTGGGCCTCGTGGGCAATGCGCTCCTCGACCCCAAGGTGCCCGTCATTCCCAAGCCGGTGGAGTGGGACTACGCCAAGACCTCCGGTAACTGATCCCGCACCCCTTCACCCATGAGCGAGTTCTTCATCCGCCGGCCCATCGTGGCGATGGTCATCAGCATCTTCATGGTGCTGCTGGGCCTGCTCACGCTACGCGGCATCCCGGTGAGCCAGTACCCGGAGATCACTCCGCCGATGATCAAGGTCACCGGCAACTACACCGGCGCCAACGCGGTGAACGTGGAGCAGACCATGGCCACGCCGATCGAGCAGCAGGTGAACGGCGTAGAGGGCATGCTCTACATGCAGAGCGTCAACGCCGGTGATGGCTCGCTCGCACTGAACGTGAGCTTCGAGGTGGGCGTGGACCTCGACAATGCCAACATGCTCACCCAGAACCGTGTGAGCCAGGCCAACCCCAGCCTGCCCAACGAGGTGAAGGCCCTCGGCGTCAACACCAAGAAGTCGCTGGTGTTCCCGCTCATGCTGGTGAGCCTCACGAGCCCCAACAGCACCTACGACGCCTCCTTCCTGAACAACTTCGGCTATATCAACGTGGTGGACGCACTCAAGCGCATCCAGGGTGTGGGTGACGTGGCGGTTTTCGGAGGCAGCGAGTACGCCATGCGCATGTGGCTGAAGCCCGATCGCATGAGCGCGCTGGGCGTCACCGTCACCGACATCAGGCAGGCGGTGAGCGCGTACAACGCCATCGTGCCCGGCGGAAAGTTCGGCGGCGAGCCCAGCCTGCCCGGCACACAGAATACGTATACTGCCCAGCTGCAAAGCCGATTGGTGAGCCCCGAGCAGTTCGGCGGCATCGTGGTGAAACGCAGCAACGCCGGGGCGCAGGTGCTGCTGAAGGACGTGGCCCGGGTGGAACTGGGCACGGAATACTACAGCATGAGCAGCCGCCTGAACGGCAATCCCGCCAGCACCATTGCCATCTTCCAGACCCCAGGCAGCAACGGCCTGGACGTGGTGGCCGCTGTGCGCAAGGCGATGGAGGAACAGGCCCAACGCTTTCCGCCCGACCTGGAATACAACGTGAGCCTCGATACCACGGCCGCCATCAGCGAAGGCATCACGGAGATCATTCACACCCTGTTCGAAGCCGTACTGTTGGTGATCCTCGTGGTCTTCCTCTTCCTGCAGGACTGGCGCGCCACACTGATCCCCCTGCTCACCGTGCCCGTATCGCTCATCGGCACGTTCATCTTCTTCCCCCTGCTCGGCTTCAGCGTGAACGTGCTGAGCCTGCTGGGCCTGGTGCTCGCCATCGGCCTGGTGGTGGACGATGCCATTGTGGTGGTGGAGGCCGTGATGCACCACATTGAGAAAGGCCTCTCGCCGAAGGAGGCCACGAAGAAGGCGATGAAGGAAGTGGCCGGTCCGGTGGTGGCCATCGCCATCATCCTCGCGGCAGTGTTCATCCCCGTGGCGCTCGCCGGCGGCATCACCGGACGATTGTACCAACAGTTCGCGATCACCATCGCGGTCAGCGTGCTCATCTCCGCCTTCAACGCGCTCACGCTGAGCCCTGCACTGGCAGCGTTGCTGCTGAAGCCCAAGAAGGAGGTCGGGAAAAAGAACATGCTCGACCGCTTCTTCGGAGCGTTCAACCGCTGGTTCGACAAGTTCACCAACGGCTACATCGGTGTGGCGGGATACTTCGCGCGCAAGACCATCCGTGGCGTGGCCTTCCTCGGCATCATCGTGGTGGTGATGCTGATGCTCGGCAAGAGCGTGCCAGGCGGCTTCGTCCCCGAGGAGGACGAGGGCTACTTCATGTGCAGCGTATCCCTGCCCGATGCGGCCAGCCTGCAGCGCACCACCGAGGTGACGAGAAAGCTTGAAGCGCTCATCGCCTCGGTGCCCGGTGTGGAGAGCGTGACCATCGTGGACGGCAACAGCATCATCAACAGCACCATCGCGCCCAACAGTGCCACGGCATTCGTGCAGCTGAAGGAATGGAGCCACCGCGAGCACACCAGCAAGCAGCTGATGGCCCAGGTGAACGCCCTGATCCAAAGCCAGCTCAGCGAGGCCACCGCCTTTGCCTTCGGTCCACCCCCCATACCCGGACTGGGTTCCAGCGCCGGTTTCAGCTTTCAGTTGCAGGACCTACGGGGCAACACGCCGCAGTACCTGGAGCAGCAGGCCCGCGCCTTCATCAAGGCTGCGCAGGAACGCCCTGAGATCGGTCGCGCCATGACCTTGTACCGAAGTGCCATCCCCCAGAAGAGCATCCAGGTGGACAAGGACCGCGTGGAGAAACTGGGACTGCGGCTGGATGATGTGAACCAGACCATCGCGGCATACCTCGGCGGCAACTTCGTGAACAATTTCAACCAGTTCGGCCGCCAGTACCGGACCTACCTGATGGCCGATGCGCCCTACCGCATGAGCCCGAACGCCATCAACGAGTTCTTCGTGCGTGGCGCCGATGGAAGCATGATCCCGCTGGGTGCCGTGGCCACCGTGAAGGACACCGTGGGGCCGCAATACACCAACCGTTTCAACCTGTACCGCAGCGCCGAGATCATGGGCGGACCCGCTCCCGGCTATACCAGCTCGCAGGCGCTCGATGCCTTGGAGGAAGTGGCCAAGGCCACGCTTCCCTCGGACATGGGCTACGCGTGGAGCAACATGAGCTACCAGGAGAAAGCTGCTGCCGGACAGGGCGGCACCGTGTTCGTGATGGCGCTGCTCTTCGTGTTCCTCATCCTGGCAGCACAATATGAAAGTTGGAAACTGCCCTTCAGCGTCCT
>JBIJDX010000264.1:0-3407 GCA_044343855.1 Flavobacteriales bacterium | reverse complement strand
ACCATCGATGAGCGGGCCATGGAGCGCCTTCAGGGCTTGGATGTTCTGGTGCTCAATGCGCTGCGTGTACAGCCCCATCCTTCGCACCTCAACCTGGAGGAGGCCCTGCAACTTGCGGCACGCATCGGTGCCGCCCGCACATACTTCACCCACATAAGCCACCTGCTGGGCCTGCATGCGGAGGTACAGGGCCAGCTGCCGTCCGGTGTGCAGCTTGCATACGACGGGCTTGTGCTTTCGGCACCGGCCTGAGGCGCTGGTTCCGGGTGGGGCCGTCCTGCCGGATGAAACGTGCTCTCTCAGCCCCACGGCCGGTCCTCGGAGAGGTGTCCGGAAAGCTCGTCCACGAGTTGCATCAGTTCGTTGGGGGTAGGTTCCCTGCCATACCGGCGCACCATGCGCTCGGCCAGGCATCCGTTCTCAAGGATGTGTGCGATCACCTCTCGGCACTCATCGCTCAATTCGCCATAAAGCTCCACGAAGAGGTGTTGCCAGATCTTCTGGGCGCTCATCCTGTCCTGCTTCATCAGTCCGAACATGAGCAGGTAGTCCCGGTTGGACAGCACGGCCTGGCCGCCTTCCCTGATGGTCTGCATGTAGAGGGGGAACAGGTCATCCTCACTCCATGCACGTTGCAGATAGGTGCTCACCCAGCGACCACCGCTCATGGCGCGCACCACGGCGAGGGTCATCTCAGCAACGGCCAGGTCCGCCGTCATGCACTCCTGCCGGTCCAGAACGCGCAGTTCCAGCTCACCCCTGTCGAAGCGGGCAACGGTAGCGCGGGCGTTCATGCCGAAGTGGTCCAGGGCCTGCCCGCTGTCCACCGTGACCAGCGCCTGTGCCATGGGGCTGAACACCGTGCGGTAATAGTCCTCCTCGCTGAACACGGCTTCGGGTATCACCGGTCCGAGCAGCTGGGGCAGGCTGTCCACATGGTGCATGGATGCTTCAGCGCGCGCGCTCATGAAACCTGCCCATGCACCGTTCATGTAGGGTGAAGCGGCACCGATCGCCGGCAGCAGGGGCAGCAGCAGGCGCACCGAGGCATGCAGCCGGCTGAACTCCTCATCGTTGGTGAACGGGATCCGCAGGCAGGTGATCTGGTTGTTGCACCATCCGGGTTGATGCATGTCGAAAACCCCCGAAAGCACCGCCCGTCCCGGTGCATCGGCGCGCATGGTGGGGGTCTCGCCCTGAGCGAACGGATGAGCGGCCGCTGGAACCAGCATCGCATTCCGCTCGGACAGCAGTTTGTTCATGGCCCTCACCTCCGCATTCGATCGACGCGCATGGGCCATGGGCCGTCTGGCATGTTTTGTCAGTGAGAGCGTTAGCACATGCTCCCACCGCTCGCATGACCACACCACCTCGGCCGATGACGATGGGACCTGCCCGAGGGCCCAGGTCGCCAACGCCACCGGCTTCCGATGTGAGCGGTCCACCAAGCAGAAGTCCAGCGCGAGCGTGAGGACCTCCACGTTCCTGGTTCGGCGATGCTTGTTCATGCTGAGCTACTGCGAACCTACGGCCTGGCGGTCAAGATCGGTTCTGACATCGGCAAGGGTGTCCCCGGCGGTGGTTCGTCGCGTCCAGGGGCGAAACGGCTGTGAGCGGGTTCTCAAGGCGCTCAGCGCAACGTGCCGGCCAGCAACCCTTCCACGGCGTAGACCTCCTTCTCGCCGGGCACGTTCACGTAGGTCCAGCTGCCTGCCTTGCCCGGTGCGAAGGTGCTGCTGCCCAGGTTGAGGGCGTGCACCACACCCCGGATGTCCACAAAGCGTATGAGGCGGAGGGTGTGTTCCGTCAGGTCGTAGCGCTCTGCCAGGAGCAGCAGCATGCCCATGTCGCGCTTCACCGGTATTCGTTGGAACCGGGTGAGCAGCTCCACCGCCTCCCCGGTGGCGTGGTCATCGCCCGCATCGCCCCGCCAACCATGCGGCGTACGGAACAGGTTGCGGTTGTTGCCCGGTTCGCGCCGGTCCTCGAAACGGATGGCCACCACCTCCGCCGTGTCAAGCTCGATGACGAACGCCCTGGGCTCGCGTCCAGTGCTTCGTAGGCCATGGTGGTCGCCGATGATGAACAGCAGAACAATGACCGCTGCTGCGATGAACAGTGCCTTGATGGGTGGGCTCAGGGTCATGCCGCAAACGTAAGTCCCTCGCCACCGTTGCGGACAGCCGGGTTCACTGCGTTACGCCAATGGCGCATCGCTTGTGCTATCGGTGCTGTTCTGCGCGGCCTGCCGGCGATGCGCTCACCTCCAGAACGGCACGGTCGGTGCAGGCGAGCACCCGGTCGCCGGGCTGCGGATCGATGAGATGCAGGCCCGTGCCCGCGCCCATTGCGGGGAGCAGGCCCCGGTGCTCACCGAACCAGAAGCAGGGCACCCGGAGCCACTGCCGTCCGCGGCCATGCAGCCCCACCCCCGGGTGCAGGTGCCCCCCGATGGCATAGCCTTCGGTCGCGTCGGCCGTATCGTGGGTGAAGGTGAAGGGCCCTTCCTCCAAACGGTCCGCGCACATCCGTATGCCGGCCTCGTGGTACCTCCGCAAGGCAAGCACATCGTGGTTGCCCGGCACGAGGTGAAGTGGGCAGGGCAGGGTGGCGGTCCACTCCGACAGGCGCTCCCACGCGGTGTTCATGCTGCTGTGGAACAGGTCGCCAAGCACCACGATGCGTTCCGGCCTGAAGGTGGCGATCGCTTCGTTCAGCCGTCGCAATGTCCGTTCGTCGTGTGACTCTGGCAGTGGAAGCCCCCCCTTGCGGAGGTGCGCCGCTTTTCCCAGGTGCAGGTCGCTCGCCACCAACCAGCGCATCCGCGGCCAGTGCAGGACACGGTGCGGATGCAGCACAAGCTGCTCTCCGGCAATGGTCAGCTCCAGCCCCAACACGTTCAATATAATAGATGGCAGGTGGCGTTAGGTGCTTCCATCGGGGAGCGTTCACCTCACTCCTTGACCACACGCACCGTGCTCGATCCGAACCGCAGCAGGTAGACGCCTGCATGAAGATCGGCCATTGGTATGGTGGCCTGGGCGGAGGTCATCCGGCCCTGCCTCACGATGCGCCCGCTGGCATCGCACAGTACGTAGTGGTCCCGGGGACTGCCCTCGTGGACGCGCACGACCAACTGGTCTGATACCGGATTCGGGTGCAACCGCGGTGCGTCGGATCCAGCTTCATCCATCGTGGTGGCCGTTTCGGTGGGTTTATAGGCTTTGATGATGCCGGCACCGGAAACCACCACGAGACCGTTGGGCGCGATGCTCACACCGCTGATGTTGAGATTGGGTACGGGGTCGAACCAGAGCGGTGCCAGGTCAGGGGTGAACACATGCACGCCCGAAGTGCCATCGGTCACATAGATGATGTTGTTGGCTGGGGCCGATGGTCGCATCTGG
>JBIJDX010000263.1:0-3429 GCA_044343855.1 Flavobacteriales bacterium | reverse complement strand
TACGGCAGCCTCACCACCTTCAACATCCTGTTCGAGGACAAGGAGGACCACTTCGTGGGGCAGAAGGGGGAGTGATCTTTTCAACCGCCCTTGCGATCGGCCTGCTGTCGATCGTACCTTCGTACCGGCACGTTCTTTCCATCCCCCTGTCAAGCCTCCATCACCCGCCCCGTGCCGGTGTCATCGCGAAGCCCACACAGGCCAACGTTCATCGGAACCAACAATTTCCATCAGGGACCGCATCCCCGGTGGTCTACGGCGGGCCTCAGCCACACTTCGGTGCGGACGTGCTTCGGCACCAGGAGGATTACGGAAGCCATCACAGCGGTCCCGCCCATGTGATAACCATGGGTTCTATGAACCAGGCGCTGTGTGGGCTTTTCTTTTTGCGCGCGGCGAGTGGGGAACGGTCTTCGTTCCTTTGCTCCATGTCCCGCATACTGCCCGTCATGGAGGCCTTCTACACCGTGCAGGGGGAGGGTCTGTTCAGCGGTCACGCCGCCTACTTCATCCGCTTGGGCGGCTGCGACGTGGGCTGTGCCTGGTGCGATGTGAAGGAGAGCTGGGATGCATCCGTTCATCCCCAACGCGCGGTGGATGATCTGGTGGCCGAGGCCGCTGCCTTTCCCGCGCGCATCGCGGTGATCACGGGGGGCGAGCCGCTCATGCACGACCTCACCGAACTGACCCGCGCCCTGCGTGCCGCCGGGTTCCGCACCCACATCGAGACCAGCGGCACGCACCCCCTCAGCGGCGATTGGCACCATATCTGCTTCAGTCCAAAGAAGTTCAAGGCGCCGCTGCCCGCCATCCATGCCGCAGCACACGAGTTGAAGGTGATCGTACTCAATAGGCACGACCTGGCCTGGGGGCAGCAGCATGCCGACCGGGTGAACACCTCCTGTGCCCTCTACCTGCAGCCCGAATGGAGCAAGCGCGAGAGCATCATGCCGCTGATCGTGGACCATGTGAAGGCCCACCCGCGCTGGCACATCTCGCTGCAGACCCACAAGTACCTGAACATCCCCTGATGCAGATCCATCTCCTCCGTACCATCCTTGCGCTGATACTGCCGCTGGCCCTGGCCACGTTGCTCGCAGCCCAGCCCGGTGGCTACTCCAGCACCGACAAGGGTGCCATCAAGCGCTATGAGAGCGGCATGGACTGCCTGCGCATGCGCAACTGGGCATGCGCGGAGAGCGAGTTCCGCAAAGCGGCTGACGCTGACAAGGCATTCGTTGAGCCGCGCATCATGCTTGCCGAGATCGCCGAACGCACCGGCAAGGACCAGGAGGCCATCGCCTACTACCGCGAGGTGATGACGCTCGCCCCTGCGTTCTTCCCAACGGCCCAGCTGCACCTCGCGGACCTCGAGTTCCGCCGGGGTGACTATGCCGCCGCCGAGCGGAACTACCAGGGTTTCCTGAAGAAGGAGCAGGACCCGCAGCGCAAGGAGCGCGCCAGGCTGGGGCTGGCCAACTGTTCCTTCGCGGCTCGCGCGATCCAACAGCCCGTCCCCTTCGATCCGCTGAACCTCGGACAGGGCGTCAACAGCGCCGATCCCGAGTACTACCCCTGCATCACCGCCGATGATGCCACGCTCATCTACACCCGTCGTGTGAAGGATGCCGAGCTGAAGCCATGGGGGATGCAGGAGGACTTCATGGTGAGCCAGCGTGATGCCGGCGGGGCATGGCAACAGGCTCGTCCCGTACCTACGGTGAACACCCGCCAGTACAACGAAGGTGCCGGCACGCTCACGCCCGATGGACGCTTCATCGTCTTCACCAAATGCGCCACGGAGGATGGCTCCTACGGCGGGTCGTTGCAGGGACTGGGCAGTTGTGACCTCTTCATCAGCCGCCGCATCGGCGATCGCTGGACACCGCCCGAGAACCTGGGTCCGCCGGTGAACTCGCGCAACTGGGAGACCCAGCCCAGCATGGCAAGCGATGGTCGCACGCTCTACTTCATCCGTGGCTTGCAGGCGCAGGACGGTATCAAGAGCATGGACATCTATGTCACCGCCTTGCAGGACGATGGCACCTGGAGCAAGCCCGAGAAGCTCGGTTCCAGTGTGAACACCGCGTTCCAAGAGGAGAGCGTGCAGATCCATCCCGATGGACGTACCCTCTATTTCAGCAGCAACGGTCATCCCGGCTTCGGGGGGCTGGACATCTACATGAGCCGCAAGCAGGATGATGGCACCTGGGGACCCGCGTTGAACCTGGGGTATCCCATCAACACCGGTGCCGATGAGAACAGCCTGTTGGTCAATGCCGCTGGCAATGTGGCCTACTTCGCCAGCGACCGCCCGGGTGGCTTCGGCGACCTGGACCTCTACAGCTTCGAACTGTATCCAGAAGCGCGTCCGCTGGCCGTGAGCTACATCCGTGGTAAGGTCACCGACAAGACCAACGGCCAACCCGTGGAGGCCGATGTGCAGCTGTACGATCTTACGACCGGTGCCCTCGCTACGGGTGCCTACAGCGATCCGCGTACAGGCGAGTTCCTGGTGTGCATCCCTGCCGGCCGCAGCTACGCGCTCAACGCCAGTGCCGAGGGATACCTCTTCTTTTCGCAGACCTACGATGTGGCCGCCGGCACGCCCAAGGAACCTTACACGCTCGACGTGCCGTTGAGCCCGCTCACCGCCGGCAGTGTCATCGCCCTGCGCAACATCTTCTTCAACACCGCCAGCTACGAGCTACTGCCCACTTCGAACGCCGAGCTGGACAAGCTCACCGGACTGCTCAAGAGTAATCCCACGCTGCGCATCGAGCTGGGCGGCCACACGGATAACGTGGGTGCCGATGCCGCCAACATGACCCTCAGCGACCAGCGCGCCAAGGCCGTGCGCGATTACGTGGTGGCCAAGGGTATTGATGGGTCGCGCATCACCGCCAAAGGCTACGGCGAGACCAGGCCCGTGGCCACGAACGATACCGAAGAGGGTAGGGCGCAGAACAGGCGGACGGAGGTGACGGTGCTGTAACGCGAGCTACCGCCGCACTGGAGCCATGCTGGAACTGTTCGGGAAGTGCATGGCCAAGGCGACGATGCCATCACAGTCCAAGGTGTCGGTCAAGTACTACTTCCCGTCAGAAGCGGTCAGTTTCAGTCTGTGAGTGCCACGCACGAACCGGACATTCTCCTTCAGCAGCTTGCGCTTCAGCCAACGCCAATAGTTGCCGGCCTTGGTATGGTCGTCCTCTTCGTTGGGCTCACCGACAACGTCGACCACGGAGAACCACCACGTGGCCTGCTCCTCAACCCGGATCGCACGCACCTCGCGATCATTGCAGAAGCGGATGGAGATGCGGCTCATGGGGCTCTTCAGCGAACGGGTGAACGCGCAGGTCGGGGCTTCTGTCCCGCCTTCTCCTCCGGCACGTTTTCGAGGAACGAAGGTCGGAAGGTTCGTTGCAC
>JBIJDX010000086.1:0-10939 GCA_044343855.1 Flavobacteriales bacterium | reverse complement strand
GCCTGCAGGGGTGTTCACCGTGAGGTCGAACAGTGACAGGGGCGATGCGCTGGTGAGCGTGGTGGCAGCGGAACCGACGAGGGCCAGGGTGCTGTTGTCCGCGGCGTTCACCGTTCCGGACAAGGTGGCCGAGGCGCCGTTCACCGAGAGGGTGCTGGATGCGGCGAGCACCAGGGTGCCACCGGTCTCCACGTTCAAGGTGTTGATATCCGTGGAGCCCGCCGTAGTGACGGTGTTCCCGTTCTGCACCACCATGTTACTGGCAGCGGTCCACACGGCGTTGCCAGGGGTGCCGATCGGGGCGGCGCTCCACACGGGATCGTTCACACCTCCCGAGCTCTGGCTGTACCATGCGCAGGTGGGAACGGTGAGCAGGGCGGCTGAAGAGGTCAGCGTTCCGCATGTGCCGGTGATGCGCACGCTGTAGGAACCGGCCGCGCTATTGTCCACCGAAGCGATGGTATAGCTGGAGGAGCTCGCTCCAGGAATGTCCGTGGAACCGTACCTCCACTGATAGGAAAGACCGGCACCGGCTGCAGCCACACTGAAGGTGACGGGTGAACCGAAGCAGATGGTCTGGGAGGCCGGCTGGGCGCTGATGGACGGAGCTTCGTTCACCGTGAGCAATGCGTTGTTGGAGGTGGCGCTGCCACAGCTGCCGTTGACCACAACACTGTATTGGCCCGCAACACCCGCACTGGCGGACGCGATGGAGTACACCGATGCGGAAGCACCGTCGATCGCCGTGCCGTTCAGGAACCACTGGTAGGTGAACGGAGCCGTGCCGCTCGCGGTGACCGAGAAGTTGGCCGCACTACCCGCACACACCGTGGCCGCCACAGGCTGTGCGGTGATCTGGGTGGAGGGCTGCACCGTGACGAGGGCGCTCGAAGAGGTCACTGCGCCGCAGCCGGCCGTGACCACCACCGTGTAGGCTGCAGCATCGGAAGCGGAGAGCGAGGGGAACGACAGGGTGGCATCGGTGGCCCCACTGATGTCCACGCCGGCCTTCCGCCATTGGTAGCTGACCGTGCCCGAACCGGTGGCCACCACGCTCAGGGAGGCGGGGCTTCCCGTGCATGCGGTCACGGCAGCGGGCTGTGTTGTTATCGCGGTCGCCGTGTTCAGCGTAAGGGCTGCGGCAGAGGAGGTCACCGTGCCGCACAGGCCCGTGACCGCAACGGTGTAGTTGCCGAGGTTACCGGCACCCACCGCCGACACCACCAGGCTGGGGGTGATCGCCGTGGCATTCCCACTGACGGCCACACCGTTCCTGCTCCACTGGTAGCTCAGCGCACCCTGACCCGTGGCGCTCACGCTGAAGCTGGCGTTGGTGCCGTCGCAGACCGCCTGGGCGGTTGGCTGCGTGAGGATGGTGGTGGCGGCATTGAAGGAGAACGACACGGCATTGCTCGTGGCGCTGGTGGTCGTGAGGCAGGCAGGCGCCAGCGAGGAGGTCATCTCCAGGCTCACCGCATCGCCCGGGGCGAGGGTGGTGGTGGTGTAGGTGGCCGCCGTTTCGCCGGAGATGGGCGAACCGTTCAAGCGCCACTGGTAGCTGGGTCCACCACCCATGTTGGCCGAGCTCTGCACACTGAAGGTCACCGAGGTGCCCGGGCAGATGGCACCGGAAACGCTGGCCTCGATGGCCACCGTGGGCGTTGCCGCATCGCCTGTGAGCGTGACGGTGTTGCTGGTGGCATTGGGCGTGGTGATGCAGCCGGTGGCGTTGGACACCATGGTCACATACACCTCATCGGCCACAGCAGGCGTGGCGAGCACATACGCGGCAGCTGTCTCACCGCCCACCGGGGAACCGTTCAGGTACCACTGGTAGGTGGGGGCGCTACCGCCGTTGGCCGGCGTGGCCGTGAAGGTGATGCTGCCTCCACCGCAGGCGGAGGTGGACGAGGCCGACACGGAGACCGACGGGGTCACGAAGGGCTGCACCACCACATCGATCTGCGCGCGCAGGCTGGTGCATCCCGAGACCGTCTGGCTCACGAAATAGCTGGTGGTGCCCGTGGTGGCGGTGGAGGGCGTGGGGGCCGCGCCCAAGGGCGTGCCACCGGTCTGCACCGTGTACCACTGGAGGCCATCGCCCGTGGCGGTCAGTTCGGTGGCCGTGGCACCCTCGCAGTAGGTGACCGGGCTGGTCACCCCGGGGGCACCGGGCACGGCCGTCACGTTCACCGTGATGGTGGCGCGGAGGCTTTCGCAGCTGTTGCTGCCGCTCACCTGGCTCACGTAGTAGGGGGTGGAACCGGGGGAGGCGGTGGAGGGCGTGATCGGCGTGGTGCTGCCGGTGCCGCCGCTCGGTGCGGTGTACCACAGCAGGGTGTTGCCTCCATCGGCCGTGGCACTCAGGGCGGAGGGAACATCACCCTGGCAGTAGGCCACCGGGGTGGTCACCGAAGGTGCCGCCGGGGCGGGGTTCACCGTAACGCTGATGGCCGTGCGCGGACCCTCGCAGGTGGCCGGGGTCACCTGGGCCACGTACCACGTGGTGGTGCCGGGTGTTGCCGTGGAGGGGACGGGTGCCGTGGCACTGCCGGTGCCCCCGGTTTCAACCGTGTACCAAAGCAGGCTGTTGCCGGCATCGGCGGTTGCCGTCAGGGCGGGTGCGGTCACGTTCTGGCAATAGGTGTACGCGGTCGTGGCCGTGGGTGCCGATGGCAAGGGGTTCACCGTGAGGGAGAGCGGTTGGGTGGAGGTGCAACCGGTGTTGGGGTTGGTGGCCTGCACCGCGTAGCTGTAAGTACCCGGCGTGGTGGATGCGGTGAACGCATACGTGCCCGCGTTGGCACCACTGATGGCCGTGCCCGACTCCAACCACTGGAAGCTGTAGTTGGCTGCGGGAGTGAAACGCCAGGCCTCCGGGCTGGTGAGCGTGGTGGTGCGTGAGCTCCAACCCGGTGCCACGGCACCGATGGTCTTGGTGGCATCCTGCAGGCCCACGGTTCGACCAGTGGTGGAGGTGCTGGAGGTGATGTGCACCTCCACGATGCCCGTGGTCTCATAGAGCATCAACTGGACAGTGGTCACTGTGGCAACGGAGAAGGTTGAGTAGGTACCCGACAGGATGAACCTGCGCGTGGGTGCGATCCCTTCGGTCCAGTAGCGCAGCGAGCTGTTCGTATTGGCGAAGTTCATGTCCGACAGCATCAGGCCGATCACATTGCCGGGGTTGCCCGCGTTGGGGAACACAGGGGGGCCCAGGAAGGTGTATTGCCCCAGTTGACCGGCTCCCACGCCATATCCGGGCACCGTGCCGAACATCACCAGACCATTGGTACCGACGGCGAGCGAGGTGAAGTTGGATCCGAAGAAGTTGTAGGTGAAGCCGATGGGGATGTTCGCCCAGCCGCCGTCATCCGTGTTGCCTCCGGAGACGGGTACCACCGCCACCCCGCCACTCGCAAGGGTGGTGACCCCGCTTCCGGGCTGTGTGGCCGGTGCGAAGGTGGTGCTGGCCACGCTGAAGTTGGAACTGCTCAGGTTGCTGTTCAGCGTGACGTTGGCACCGGCGCAGAGCGGATCAGGGGTGTACGTAGGCGTGAACGAGGCACCCGGGATGACACCCACGGTGATGTTGCCACCCACGGCCCCGCAACCAGCCACCGTGGCGCTGAAACTGTATTGCGTGGTGGAGGCGGGCGATGCGGTGATGGCCAGCTGGTTGGTGCTGGAAAGTCCGGTGGCGGGTGTCCAGCTGATGGACGAAGCGTTCACCGCATTGGCGGTGAGGCCCACGGAACCACCAGCCGAGCAGATGAGGCCGTTGGCCGGATCTGAGGCGAGGAGCGGACGCACGGTGAAGTTGACGGGTACGCGCGCACTGAAGCAGGAGCCCAGTTGCGTCTCAGCATAGTAACTGTAGGCTCCGGTCGCACACCGCACCGGTGTGGTGATCGTCGTGGAGGTTCCGAGCGAGGTGCCGCCGGTGGACTGGTCGTACCAGTTCATGGACTGACCGCCCGGGTCCGCGCTGAAGCTGACCGTACCACCCAGGTTGATGGTGCTGGCCGTGGTGGCCACCACGCTGGTGGGGGCGGATGGGGCCGGTGCTTCGCTGATGGAGAAGTTGCCCGTATTCACCGATGCGCCGCAGGCGTCCGTCACCTGGCAGCTGTAGTCGCCCGCAGCGGACACGGAGATGGCCGCCGTTCCGGTAGCGCCCGTGCTCCATGTATAAGTGAATGGGCCGGCACCACCACTTGGCACTGCGGTCAAGGTGGTGCTACCACCCGTGCAATAGAAGTTGTTGCCGGTGATGCTGGCGGATAGCGGAGCAGTGATCACCGTTACAGCAGAGGAGAAATTGCTGAGACCGCTGCTGGCGCAAGTGGTTCGGATGCGGTATTGGGTGGTCTCCGTCTGGCTCACCGTGGCCGTGGTACCGGTGGCCAATGGGATGTTGGAGTAGCTCACGCCATCGGTGGAGCTCTGCCATTGGTAGGACAGACCGGTCCCGAAGGTGGTGAGGCCCGTGGCGCTCAGGGTGAAGTTCACGCCGGAACAGACACTGGGCACAGAGGCGGAGGCCGTACCTGCGTTGGGTTGTCCCGAGCAGGGGGGGATGGCCTGCACTGTAATGGTATAGTCCTCAGCTTCGCTATAGCTCTGGTCTCCACATGCTGTTGGCTGCACATTGTAAGTGGCCCTGACCCGCATCCTCGTGTTTCCCAGAACAGCTCCCGATGGCACGGTCACGCTCAACGGAGAAAAACTGGAGGCTCCGTCCGTGACGTTGGTCGCCAAACCGAGGTTATATTCCTCTGCCGCATCAAAAGCTCCGTTCTGGTCCCAATCGATCCATGCCTTGGTGTTCACAGTGTAGTTGCCAGCGGTATTCACCCGGGCTGACAGAGCATACGCACTACCAACAATGACCGATGTCGACACTGCGGACTGATTGGTATATGCCGGAGTGCCGAGAGATGCCTGTGCGATGGTATTGAACCCAACGAACGTCAAGCCGGTCGCATCATCCGTTGCGGCCGTGGGGAGTGCACCACCACAATAGCATGCAATGAACGCGGCCATCCCCACACTCACCTCATTCGAGTTGCTGCTCGACCCACTGTTAGAACACGTGGTTGTGATGCGGTACTGCGTGGCCACGGTCTGGCTTACCGTAGCAGTGGAGCCCGTGGCACCACCAATGTTGTTCCACGTGGTGCCCCCATCGGTGGAGCGCTGCCATTGGTAGGAGATACCGACGCCTGTGCTCAGCCCCGTGGCGCTGAGGGTGAAGCTGGCTCCCGAGCACGCACTGGTGACGGATGCACTGGCCGTGCCGGCATTAGGCGTGCCTGAGCAGGCGGGAACCGCAGCTTCTGACACCGATACCTGGTCGATATACAAATAGAAGTCACCCGAAGACCTACTAGAGTTGAACCGAATGAACAAAGCACCAGGAGGAGGCGAGAAGGTGTATGTTCTAGTTGCACAGGACGCCGAAACGGTGTGATTTGAACTATTGATCGTACCCGCCGTTGTCCATGGACCGGTCGCGCTCGGGCCATATTGAACATTGACAGTGCCCCAGGTATTCGGGGTGCCCGTGGATGTATTAGAGAAGTTTACGGCCTTGTACTGGAAACTGACCGTAGTAACCCCACCTAAGGAGGTTCCCAAGCTTGGCGATACAAAGTTCCACGTCGGAACTGAGCCATAAAGATTAAAGCGGATCGAACGGGTTACGCATGGAGCCGTACTTGTGTTCGTCCCGCCCCCGGTCCAACTACCTAAATTGGTTATCGAATTCCAATTCTGTGTATAACTAACCTGTGCAACAGCCCCTCCATCCAAAAGCATAAGCGCAACACCCATCAACACCGCCTTCACGCCCATCCCTAAAGGTCCTTTTCCCTGCCCCCGCAGCACGTTCAGCGCTGCGGCCTCGTTGGCATGCGGCCGGCTGCGGGCCGCCTGGAGGAGCACAGCGCCGGCGGCCTGGAACCGCTGCAAGCTTTGGCGGAGGACTGCTGTGGCCGTGGTGGTGAGTTGGAGGATGCGGACGGAGATACCTTCCCTGCGCGACAATATGGTGTCCATAGCTGACTGCCGATCCATCATCAACTCTTGCTGCGTGCGTTGAAATTGCTTCATGGGTGCTGGGTTGAGGGTCAATGCGAGCGGCGCCGGGGCTATCGTCTGCGCTCGCCACAGGGGCTTGGGAACGTGGATGTATGGTTCGTGCAGGCCTGCTCACCGGTATGCAAGCGATGAGCAAAGATGGGAAGTCCCCATCTTAAAAACAACCGCCTGTTCAAAAAGGAGCCCGACAGGCATGCGAACCTATGGCCTGAAGACCTTATCCGCGGCAGCGTTCATCCACCACGCCGACGGTTGCTAAAGGAAAGAGGGGTGCCGGTATGGCACCCCTCCCCTGTTCAGCGGACCCGTAGGGATTCGAACCCCAAACCTTCTGATCCGTAGTCAGATGCTCTATCCAATTGAGCTACGGGTCCGGGCGTTGATGGCACTGAGGCCATCGCAAGCGGCCGCAAAGATAGACAACGAGTTGATCCGGCAATGGGGTTGCTGTGGAAGTTGGTCGTGGTGGCGATGCCGTCGGGCCTTCAACCCCGGGAATGCATCAAACAACGGATCGAAACGTCCCGAAGCATCTGGTGGACATGGTCCTTGATCATGGCGCCAGGAATGCTCCGTGTGTATGCACGCAGCCGTGGTTAAAACACACGGCCATCACCGGCAGAACCGCATCAGATCCAACCGTTGAGGGCGTAGTAGGCGATGGCCGCGTATTCGCGCAGGCAGGTGATCTCCAGCTTGAGGTAGTTCCAGAAGGTGTAACGCAGGTCGGTGGCGGTGGAGACGTCGGGCACGAAGGCCTTGCCGCCGATGCGCTTGTGGGCGTAGGTGAAATCGTGGTCCATGGCATGGTCCCAGGCGGGTGCGCCACAAACCTGCCGGAAGCCCGCCCTGCGGAAGGTCTTCACGCTGCGGTACATGTTCTCCGGGGCACTGACCAGGGCGATCCGCAGGGGCCTCCCCCCCACTTCGCGCAGCACGGCCAGTGCCTGGGCACGCGTGTTGTCGCCCTCGTTCAACCGCCGGATGCGCCCCGGGGCCACACCCCGCCACTCCAACTCGGCCACCATCGCGGCGATCACCGCGGGATCACCGGGGTGGATGACCCACAGCTCCGCAGCAGGATGCGCCGTGGCCAGCTCGGCGGCATGGTGGAGCCTGCGCAGCTCCGCACCGGAGGGCATGCCGCTGCCCCCCAGCACCACCAGCAGGTCCACCTGCCCGGTGCATTCGCCTGCGGCAGTGCCCAGTGCGCGGTGGGCATCGTAGGGAAGTCGCGTGAAGGCGAGCACCACCAGCACCACGGCCACCATGCCGAACACGTGGAAGAGGGGGGCGAGACCTCGCATCATGGCTGAGGCCGCACTACCCGCCATCATCAGCGTGGCCGGAATATCCGCAAGGCGCGACACCGTTCAGGGTGTGTAGTACTTCAGGGCCTCCACCATGTAGTCCTCCAGCACGCGCATGCGTGTCTCGTCGCTGGGGTGTGTGCTGAGCAGTTCGGGCGGTGCTGCGCCACCGTTGCGGCTCATGCGCTCCCAGAACTCGGGTGCCTTGCGCGGATCATAACCGGCCATCGCCATGAAGATGAGCCCCATCTTGTCGGCCTCGATCTCGTGCGTGCGGCTGAAGGCCAGCATGCCCAGCTGGCTGCCTATACCAACGCTCTCCAGGAAGATGTCGCGCGCTGCACCCGGCCGCTCGGAGGTGAGCACCTCGAGGGTCATGCCAGCACCCTGCAGGGCGATGGCCTGGCTCATGCGCTCATTCCCGTGGCGCGCGATGGCATGCGCGATCTCATGTCCCATCACCACGGCAAGGCCAGCCTCGTCCTGTGTCACCGGCAGTATCCCGGTATACACGACCACCATGCCACCGGGCATGCACCAGGCGTTGACAGCATCGTCGTTGACCACGTTGTAGGTCCATTGGAACCCCTCCACCCGATCAAGTGCGTGATGGTCCTGCAGGTACCGTGTCGCGGCGGCGGCGAGCTTTTCGCCCACGGCACGCACCATGCGCACGCGTTGGTCGCTGGCAGGCAGCGGCGGGTTCTGGCTGAGGAACTCGCTGTACTGGGTGGCGGCCATGGCGACCAACTGTGGTTCACCCACGAGGTTCATCTGGCGGCGGCCCGTGACGGGCACCCTGTTGCATGCCTCGAGTAGCAGGAGCGCGCCCATGCAGGCGGCGGCCAGGGGAAGGCGGGCGGTCATTGTATCTCTGCGCTGAGCCCGCGGTCGAGCAGGGCGGTGCAGCGGGGCTCCAGCTGGTCGAAGGTGCCGCGCTTGACACTGCACTTGCCGTTGTAGTGCACGATGTAGGCGCACTGCTCCGCCTGGATGGCCTCATGGCCGCAGATGTCGATGAGGCAGTTGATGACGTGCTCAAAGGTGTTCACATCATCGTTGTGGAGGATGAGCTCCTTGAACGGTCCTGTCTCGCAGAGCACCTCCTCGAGCAGGGCCTCTTCCGGGTTGAAGGCGGCTGTCATGGCACTACGAAGATAATGGGCAGGGGCATGCGTGTGTCATGCATCCCCTATGATGCGGTGCGCACGGCTTGTCAGGGCGCGGCCAGGATGCCTGGACCATAGTTCAACAGGAGCAGTGCCGCGTCGCGCATGGGGATGCGCCTGCCGTTGAGATAGGCCGTGATGAAGGCATCCTTCACCCCGAGCGCCACGGTCTCGTCACGACGGATGCGTGCGCTGTCGATATCGGTGAAGATGCCGGTTGTGTAGCGCACCTTGGCGGTTTCGGTGCGTTCGCTGTTGAGCGGCGCAATGTTGAAGAGCTTGTCGAGCGGCACCGGGCGGCTGTAGACACCCACCTGTACGGTGTAGAAGAGACCGCGCACGGTCTCCACCTGGGTTGCCGGTGCCGCGCCGGGGACATTGTAGTACGCGACGGCATCGGCTGGGGGTGCAAAGGCATCCAGCACCTGCTCCGTGGTGGCGGGATAGCGCGCCAGTATCGCGGCATCATCGATGACGGGCGGTGCAGCTGGTGGCGCCACGTCAACGGGTGCGGTCGGGGGTGGCTGGGGGACATTGCCACCGACGGTCCCCGTGGTGGTGCTGTCGGGTGCGGATGTGGCTGCGTTGGCTGCGGGTTGCACGGGAGGCTCCGCAACAGCGCGCATGGCCTCCGCCAGGGTGATGCGCCTGCCATCGCGGTAGGCCACCACGAATGCATCGCCATAGCCTCGGCCGCGCACCTTGTCCCGTGCCTCGGCAGCCTGCCTGAAGCCCGTGAACAGGCCGGCCGTGTAGCGCACCAGCCCGTTGCCCAAGGTCTCACCCATCACCGGATCGATGTCGCTGAAGACCTCCATGGCCACGGGCTTCCGGAAGGCACCGATCTGCACCTTGAAGACGATGCCGCGAGGCATGGGTGCGTCAAGGGGGATGGGGGCCGCACGCAACGCACCGGCGGGCTGCATCACGAAGAGGTCCGACACAAGTTCGTCCGGCATGCGCCCGGGGCGAAGAAGGGGATCGGTACCCGGTGCCGGTGCATCGGCCGCTGCCATGACGGTTGCCGGCCGGTCCGACGCGGGAGTGGGCGGTACGGCATCCGCGCTGCGCCCTGTTGTGGTGGCACCGGGTTGCGGCACCTCCGTGTCACGCACCGCCTGGCCGGTGGCGGGTGGAACGGCTGCGGCTGCGGTGCGTCGGCTGCTGCTTTCGAGCGCCTGCAGTTCGCTGGAGCGCCGTCCCTCCATGGCCTGCAGGAGCATGGTGGCCTGCTGCAGGTTCATCGCGGATGCGGAACGCAGTTCACCGGCCACCCGGTCGAGCGAATCCGCACGTTGCAGCAGCAGGCCCGCGCGGATCTCGAGACGGCTCACCTGATCGAGGGTGGCCGCATCGGGCTCGTTGCCTGCGCGGCGGCGGGCATCCTGGGCGCTCGACCGCATGAGCTGCGCCGCATCCCGGTTGCTCTTTGCGGCACGGTCGGCTTCGGACGCGGCATCGGCCTGTTCCATGGCGAGGGCCTGCATCCGGAAATAGCGGCTTTCATCGCTGTTGGAGAATACGATGCGCTGGTCGTCCGGAGAGAGGTAGTAGAACTTCATGACGCGCTGCCGCTGCTCCTCCTGTCCGGCAGCCTCGGCGCGTTCGCCAGTGAGGCGCTCCACCTGCGCCGTACGCAGCATCGCCTCTGCACGCAGGGAATCAGCCGATCGCTGCTGACGCACGGCGAGCACCCCGAGGCGTTCCCGTTCGCGACGACGGGCCTGGGTGGCCGCTTCTGCCGTGGACCGGGCCTGGGCGGCCTGCTTGTCGGCCTGTTGCTGCAGGCCTGCAGCCTCGCGCCCGAGTTGCTGGATCTGCGCATCGAGCGAGGCGACATCGACCGGCACCTCCGGTCCTTCGCCAACCCGTCCGGACGGAGCATCGCGCAGCAAGCCCTGGTAACTGTCCGCAGGCACCCGGTCACCGGGTTGAAGTCGTGCCTCCGCACGCTTGATCTCCGCATCACCATCGATGAGCGGAGGGCGTTCGGTGGCTGGTGGGATCACCGTTGTGTCAGGGGCAACAACATCGCGCCGGACCTCCATCCGATCCGCAACGGGTGCCTGCTCCGGCATGTCCGCAACACGACCCGTGGCCGGAGGCACCTCATCCGGCGACACGGCATCCTCCCCCACCCCACCATCGCGTAGAGTGAGCGTGTCGCTTGCCCCGGTGGTCTCCTCACCCGGGGGAGCAGTGCCAGCCTGCGCTTCCGGGGGGGCGGCCGTTCCTGGTCCTGCATCCGGACCGATGCCCAGCACGCGCGCGGCGACATCCTCATACGCCAGCACCTCGCCACGCACATGGCGAACACCTGCGAGGTAGTTCTGCACGGTGATGGCACGGTCCATGTTG
>JBIJDX010000085.1:0-10943 GCA_044343855.1 Flavobacteriales bacterium | reverse complement strand
CCGAACTCCTGCGCCACCTTCTTGCCTTCGAGGAAGCTGGTGACGGTCCTGCTGGGCGCCATGGGCACGCCGATGCGCTCCATCAGCAGGCGGAACTGCTCGCGGTTCTCGGTGATGTCGATGGCCTTGGTGTCCACCCCGATCATGCGCACACCGTACTGTTCCCAGATGCCGAGCTTCTCGCACTCGATGGCGAGGTTGAGCGCGGTCTGGCCGCCCATGGTGGGCAGCACGGCGTCGATCCTGTGCTTCTTGAGGATCTCCTCGATGCTGTCCGTGTTGAGCGGCTTGAGGTACACGTTGTCGGCCGTGACCGGGTCGGTCATGATGGTGGCCGGGTTGCTGTTGATCAGCGTGACCTCGATGCCTTCGTTGCGGAGGGAGCGGGAAGCCTGGCTGCCGGAATAGTCGAACTCACAGGCTTGACCGATGACGATGGGGCCACTTCCGATCAATAGAACTGACTTGATGCTCGTGTCCTTAGGCATGCGAGAGAGAGCGTAAGAGTGAGGGGGTGCGAAGGTGCGGGAGTGAAAGTGGGCGAGCGGGTGCGAGAGCGGTGGAGCGCGAGGGCATTCGGCCCTTGCACCCTCTCACTCTTTCACTTTTGAACTTCTCAACTGATGGGGCCCCGACAAAGCCGAACCCGGATCCGGGGATCGGGGTGATGGTAATGATCGATGCTCGGAGCATGTCCGGAGGGTATCCGGGCTGTAAAGGTAACCCCCCCACCCTGCCCCGGGCCGGATCGTGGATAAGGTGGTTGGATCGTGGAGAAATGGGGGATGGACACGCAGGGGCACCTATGCAGCCTGTCCAACGCGGTCATGCGACCGCATCAGCGCCTCCATTTGCGCGGCCACTTCCCGACCGTTGACCAGCTGCCCGGCCCGGACCTGTTCTGCGAACAGCGATGGGCCTAGGATCCGGTCGCAGGCGTCCAACGCTCCGGCCTGCCCGCTACTGGCTTCACCGAGCTGAGATAGTCGTAGATGGCGCCCAGGTCCTCTTCGGTCATCGTGGCATACATCATCCACGGCATCACCGTCTGGAAGTCGCCCGCTGCCCAGTCCACCCCCGTGGGCACATAGCTGCTGTCCGCATATTGCTTGAACCGGGCGATGAAGGTGGCCTTGTCCCATCCGCCGATGCCATCCGTGGGATGAGGCGTGATATTGGGCGAGCGCACCACGGACCCGTTCGGGAAGCTGAAAGGGAACCCTCCTGCGAACGGTTCTCCCACCTTCCTACCCTGCTCCGTATTGGTATGGCACTCCACGCAGCCGGCGGCATTGGCGATATAGGCACCGTGACCCGCATCGCCCGGCTTGGTCTGTGCCATGGGCGCCGCAGGTTCCGGGATCGTGCGCATGATCACGCTCACCGGAAAGTCGATGACGCTCTCTGGATACGGCTTCGTTTCTATCGGATCGAGGGTACGCAGGTAGGCGATGATGCTGTACACATCCTACGTGGCCAGCTTGTTGTAATAGGTGTATGGCATCACCGGGAAGAAGGGATGGCCATCCCTGCTGACGCCGCTGGTTATGGCTCGGTAGATCTCGCCATCGCTCCAAGCATTCAGTGCGAATGGCGTCAGGTTCTTCGAATGGAACTCTCCCGGGAACTGCATCGTGCGGTCGAATTTGTCCCCGCCTGCGCCAAAGGTTCCGGGCTTCAGTGGACCGGCAAAGGCATCCCAATCGCGCTGGCTGTGGCAATCCATGCACACGCACACGCTGTTGGCGAGGTATCGGCCGCGCTCGATGCGCTCCGGAGTTAGTTCCACCTTCAGCCCGGCCGGCACATCGATGTCCGGCATGGCCACCGTCACATAGCCGATCGCCGCGGACACAATCAGTGCGATGAACAATACAAGGAGACCCAGTATCCTGAAAAGGCGTTTCACGGGCAAGGATGGTTTAGTAGTGGTGAAACTATGCATTATGAACCGATCGCGTGCGAAGCGCAACTTTGCCGGGTCCTGGAAGCGGACACCTCACCAAAGACGGAACCGGTCCACCTTGGAACCTCCCATTTCCCGATCTTCCGACCCCTTGGTCCACTACTTCACCCACGGCGCCACCCTGGCCTACCGCACCTACGGCCACGGCCCGCTGCAGGTGCTGGCATTCCACGGCTTCGGGCGCACGGGTGAGGATTTCCGCGTGCTGGAGGGATCGCTTGGCGGCCTGTGCACCATCCACGCCTTCGACCTGCACTTCCACGGCGCCAGCCCGGCCTATCCGCATCGTGCGGACCAACCCTTCACGCCCGGGGAACTGGCCTCCTACTTCACCGCCTTCGCCGACGGGCTGGGTGCGGAACGCATCGCCCTGTTGGGCTACAGCCTGGGCGGCCGCATCGCGCTCAACCTGCTGGAACAGCTCCCCGAGCGGGTGGAAAGAGCCTTCCTGGTGGCTCCCGATGGCCTCAGGACGCGTCCCTGGTACCGCGCACTCGCCGCCTCGCGCCCCGGTCGCTGGGCCTACAAGCGGTTCGTTCGGCACCCGGGCAGGATCCACGCGGCGATGGATCTGTTGCGCGCATTCCACCTGATGGATGAACGCATGCATCGCTTCCTGAAGGGGCAGACGGACAGCCGGGCCAAACGGCAGCTGGTGCACGATGTGTGGTTGAGCTACCGCCTGATGGAGCCTGACCTGGGCCGCGTGGCGGATGGTGTGCGTGCGTACAGTGTGCCGGTGCACCTGGTTTTCGGTCGCTACGACCGGGTCATCCCTGCGTCATTGGGGGAGCATCTGCGCACCCTGGCACCCGCATATGTCGAGCAACGGGAACTGCCCTTCGGCCATGTGCTCATTGGACCGGAACTGGGGGGGATGCTTGCCGGTATGCTCACCACGGACTGAACGCAAAAAGGGCCACCCACGGGCGGCCCCTCCTGGAGTTCACCATCGACGGATCACTTGTGCGAAACCTCGTCGCTCACCGTGAGCTTATGACGACCCTGCCGGCGGCGGCTGGCAAGCACCCCACGACCTGCTACGGAGGCCATCCGCTTGCGGAAACCATGCTTGTTGGTGCGCTTGCGTTTGCTGGGCTGATAGGTACGCTTCATGGCCTTGGGTCTTTCGTAAGGGAGGGCAAAAGTAGCGCTTTCTTCCGAAACGGCAATAGCGCATCACATACGCAACAACCGGAGCTTGTCCAACCCGTACGCCTGTACCCCGCCGTCCTCCGTTTCCACGATCAGGCGACCCAGGTGATCAACATCCATAAGCCTGACCATCAAAGGAATACCATCCAACTCGGCCGTCGACCAACGCCCACCGGACCACAGCTGCTCACGGTATCGCAGTGCAAGTGCAGCAGGGTCGCACTCAAGGGAGTGCCATTCTGTTTCAAGGTTCGCACGGAGGCGGCCCAGCACCGCAGCCGGGTCGAACGGTTGGCCCGCCGCCAGGCGAAGGCTGGTGGCATGGTGCGCCGGATCCATGTCCGTGCTGTTCACATTGAGCCCGATGCCGATGATGCACCAGGCGATGTGCTCACCGGCCAGCTCGTTCTGGATGAGGATGCCGGCCACCTTGGCACGATCGATGAGGATGTCATTGGGCCACTTCACCCGCACCGGACCCGGCACCAGACCAGCCACCGTGCTGCGCACCGCGAGCGCTGCCGCCTGTGCCACGCGGAACTGCGCATCCGCCCTTAGCAAGGTGGGCTGCAGCACGAAACTGCAGGTGAGGTCGAGACCTGCAACGGAATGCCAGGTACGGCCCCGCTGGCCCCTCCCCCCGGTCTGCTCACGGGCCAGAATGACAGCGCCATGTGGCAGGTTCGACAGGCGCAGCGCCTCGGCAGCATATTTGTTGGTGCTGTCCACGGTCAAGAGCTCCACCACATGGTCGATGAACGGGCGCGCGCGGAGAAGGGTGCGATCAGGCATGGTCCGCTTGCTGGTTCGGGAGTTCGTACCTTTGAACGGACCAAGATAGACCGGATGAAGAACGCGAAGGGCACGAACGCTGCCCGCCTTGTGGATGCCGTGGTGAAGGGCATCCAGGAAGTGAAGGGCAGGAACATCGTGCACCTGGACCTGCGCGGCATACCGAACAGTGTTGCGGACCACTTCGTTATCTGTCACGGGGACAGTACCACGCAGGTGGATGCCATCCATGGATCGGTGGAAAAGGTCGTGCGTGAGGAGTTGGACGAACGACCCTGGCATGCCGAAGGGCAGTCCAACAGGGAATGGATACTGTTGGACTATGTGAACGTGGTGGTGCACATCTTCCTTCGTGACCGGCGCGCCCATTACGCGCTGGAGGACCTGTGGGGGGATGCCGTGAGCAGGACCTATGAGAACGTGGCGTGAACGCAGACCGAGCAACGAACAACGTGGATAACAACGAAAAGCGCACCGAGGGAGGGAACAAGGGACCGAAACGTTCCTTCAACTTCTATTGGATCTATGGGATCATCATCCTGGTGATCCTCTCCATCAACCTGTTCCAGTACAGCGGCGGGGTGGCCAAGATCCAGCCCACGGAATACCAGCAGATGCTGGAGGCCGGGGATGTGGAACGCATCGTGGTGGTCAACGACCAGATGGTGAAGGTCTTCATCAGGAAGGAAGCCCTTTCCAAGGCACCCCACAAGGACAAGGTGCGCAGTTCGCCCCTGAGCGGAAGCCCTGGCTCCGGGCCGCAGTATGCCTTCAACCTTGGGAACAGCGATGTGCTGCGCGACCGGCTGGTGCAGGATGCCGAGCGCCTGAAGGTGCCCTACGAGTACGAGGTGCAGGACAACCGCGCCTGGGACATCCTCTACTGGGTGGTGTTCTTCGGCGCCATGATCGGCATCTGGATGTTCGTGATGCGCCGCCTGGGCGGCGGCGGCGGACCCGGTGGGCAGATATTCAACATCGGAAAGAGCCGCGCCCAGGTGTTCGAGGGGGGGAAGAGCACCAACGTCACCTTCGGCCACGTGGCAGGCCTCGACGAGGCGAAAGAGGAGCTGCAGGAGATCGTGGACTTCCTGAAGAACCCGAAGAAATACACCGACCTTGGCGCCAAGATCCCCAAGGGAGCGCTGCTGGTGGGCCCTCCGGGTACCGGCAAGACGCTGCTGGCGAAAGCCATCGCAGGCGAGGCGAACGTGCCCTTCTTCAGCCTGAGCGGCTCCGATTTCGTGGAGATGTTCGTGGGGGTGGGTGCAAGCCGCGTGCGCGACCTCTTCAAGCAGGCCAAGGAGAAGGCCCCGGCCATCATCTTCATCGATGAGATCGACGCCATCGGGCGCGCGCGGGGCCGCAGCGTGAGCATGGGCGCCAATGACGAGCGCGAGAACACCCTCAACCAGCTGCTCACCGAGCTCGATGGCTTCGGCACCAACAGCGGGGTGATCCTCATCGGGGCCACCAACCGCGCCGACGTGCTTGACCGTGCCCTGCTCCGCCCAGGCCGATTCGACCGCCAGATCTTCGTGGACATGCCCGACCTCAAGGAGCGTGAGGAGATCCTCAAGGTGCACCTCAAGCCACTCAAGCTGGATGTGACGGTGGACGTGGCTTTCCTGGCACGCCAGACACCGGGCTTCAGCGGTGCCGACCTGGCCAACATCTGCAACGAGGCCGCCCTCATCGCCGCCCGCCGGAAGAAGACAAGTGTGGACAAGCAGGACTTCCTCGACGCCGTTGACCGTGTGATCGGTGGCCTGGAGAAGAAGAACAAGATCATCACCGCAGACGAGAAGAAGGCCATCGCCTACCATGAGGCCGGTCATGCCACCGTCAGCTGGCTGGTGGAACACGCCTCACCCCTGGTGAAGGTGACCATCGTGCCGCGTGGGCGATCACTGGGTGCCGCCTGGTACCTGCCGGAGGAACGCCACCTCACCACTGCGGAACAAATGCTCGACGAGATATGCGCCGCCCTGGGTGGCCGCGCCGCCGAGGACGTGATGTACGGCAAGGTGAGCACCGGCGCCCTCAGCGACCTTGAGAAGGTGACCAAGCAGGCCTACGCCATGGTCACCGTTTACGGCCTCAACCACCGGCTTGGCAACATCAGCTACTACGACAGCAGCGGACAGAACGAGTACAGCTTCGGCAAGCCCTACAGCGAAAAGACCGCCGAACTCATCGACAGCGAGGTGAAGGGCATCGTGGAGGGCCAGTACCAACGCGCCAAACGCATCCTCACCGAACACAAGGACAAGCTCACCGCACTGGCCACCCAGCTGCTCGACAAGGAGGTCATCTTCAAGGAGGACCTGGAGAAGATCTTCGGTGACCGCCCCTTCGCACGTCCGGAAGCAGCGGGCGCCAACGGAAGCGACCACGTCACCACGACCACACCGTCCGGGCCTGCCGCCAGCGAGGCGACCACCGCAGGCTGACACCCATGCGATGGGAGGCTGGTCCCTGGTGCACACCACCACCTCCCGCGCCGATGCGGAACTGGCGCGCGGACGTTTGGAGGAACATGGCATCAATGCCGTGGTGATGGACCTGCGCTCCAGCACATATCCCGTCTTCGGAGAGCTGGGCGTGTACGTACCCGACATGGATGTGCTTCGCGCCCTCTACCTTGTGCGCCAGGACAGCGAAGTGCCATGAAGGAACTTAGTCTGCGCGCCATCACCGGGAGCATCTATGTGGCACTCACACTGGGTGCCGCCTTCACCGGACCCTTCACCACCTTCCTGCTCTTCCTGCCCGTGTGCGGTGTGGCTGCCTTCGAGCTCCATCGCCTGTATTGGATCAGCAATGATCATCCCCCCCCCTTCTGGTCCGTGCTCATGGCACTGATCACCATGGTGGCGTTGGCAATGAACTCCTTCCAGCCCCGGTTCCTCGGTGGCTACGTCATTGCTCTGGTGTTCCTGCTGCTGCTGGTCTCCATCACGTGGATGCTGCTCAGCGGAGCGCGCGACCCCGCCGGTGAGCTGGGCGGACTGCTGCTGGTGGTTGGCCTGGTGGCCGTTCCATTCGGGCTCATCCCCCTGCTCTTCCGATGGGATACCTGGGCCTTCGTGGGTTTCATGGTGCTCCTGTGGACCAACGATACCGGTGCCTACCTCGTGGGCAGGGCCATCGGTCGACATAAGCTGCTGCCGGCGGTATCGCCCGGTAAAACGGTCGAGGGCTTCATCGGTGGCGTCGCGCTAACGCTGGGGGTGGCATGGCTGCTGGGCCGCTGGCACACCTTCATGGACACCGGTCAATGGCTCACCTTCGCCTTCATCATATCGCTCACCGGGACCCTTGGGGACCTGGTCGAGTCAGCCTTCAAGCGGGCGCGCGGCGTGAAGGATTCCGGCGACCTGCTGCCCGGCCACGGCGGTGTGCTGGATCGCTTCGATGGATTCCTGCTCGCTGTTCCGGCCATTGTGCTCTATCTGCAGCTCATCACCTGAACAGGTCCGCGGCTATCTTTGGCGGGATACCATCACCATGCGCCTGCACCGCGAAGGCACGCCGACCCTGCTGCTGAGCTTCGCCCTGCTCTGCTTCATCCTGTTCCCACTGTGGCAGTGGCAACCCCTGCCATTGTGGGCCTCGGCGACCATCACCGCGCTGCTGGCCGGCGTGTACGGCATCATCCTGTGGTTCTTCCGGGTGCCCGCGCGCAAAGCCGCCCATGGCGATCGCGATGTGGCATCCCCCTGCGATGGCAGGGTGGTGGTGATCGAGGAGGTATTCGAGCCGGAGTACTTCAAGGACAAGCGGCTGCAGGTGTCCATCTTCATGAGCCCGCTGAATGTGCACATCAATTACCACCCGATCAACGGCACCACCAGCTACTACAAGTACCACCCGGGCAAATACCTGGTGGCCTGGCATCCGAAGAGCAGCACGGAGAACGAGCGCAGCACGGTGGTGGTGAAGCATCCCACCCACGGCGAGGTGCTCTTCCGCCAGATCGCGGGCGCACTCGCACGCCGCATCTGCACCTACAGCCATGAAGGCACCCACGCAGTGCAAGGCAGCGAGTTCGGCTTCATCAAGTTCGGCTCGCGTGTGGACCTGTTCCTCCCGCTCGATGCGGAGGTGAACGTAAAGCTGGGCGACAGGGTGCAGGGAGCCCTCAGCGTGATCGCCCGCTTCAAGCACTGACCCATGGACACGCTCAAGACCCTCCTGCTCGCCCTCATCGCCATGGCGCTGGTGGCTCTCCTCGTGGGACGCATCAGCAAGGGTACCGCTCCACCAGCGCCGGGCCAGCCGGTGGCCGGGGATGGACCGAGCCCCTTCGAAGGCCTGCCGATCCGCTACGATGGCCACTACCGCGAACAGCGCAACGAAGCGGTCTACCTGATGCGCTTCTTCCCAGAAGGAAGGATCGTGATGATCAACGGAACGGCCGATGTGGACTCCATCCTGCACAAGTTCCTCGTACGCGGAACCAAGGGCGATCCCGCGATGGGGCTGTACAACGTGCTGCCCCGTGTGGTGGGTGACAGCATCTTCTTCACCAACCGGCCTGAAAAGGGCGAGATCGATTATGCCGGCGCGTTCGATGGCAACGAGCTGGTGCGCTTCAACCGCTACAGCCACATCACCGGCGCACGCCAGCTGATGGAGTACGAGTTCCGCGCTGACGGGGCCTCACAGCAATAGGCCGCGCAGCTCTTCCAGCCGGCTGATGCGATGTGTGGCCAGGGGGTCGGGCTCCGTCTCAGCGGCGAAATGCACGTGGTCCCAGCCCGCATTGCGCGCCCCGCGCATGTCGCTCTCGCGGTCGTCACCGATCATGACGCTGGATGCGGCCCGTGCACCGGACAACTTCAGGGCCTGTGCGAAGATCCGCTCGTCAGGCTTCGCCGCACCGGCATGCTCGCTGCTGAGGACCACGTCGAAATGGTCGAGGATGCCGCTGGTGCGGAGCTTCACCTGCTGCACGCTGTGGAAGCCGTTGGTGATGATGTGCAAGCGGTAGTGCGGGGCAAGGTCGGCAAGCACTTCGGCAGCTCCGGGAAACAGCCCCGGCTTGCGCGGACATTGTTCCAGGTAGGCATCACCCATGCGGGTGGCCAGGTCATCATTGCGCACCCCGAACTGCAGCAGCGTGTTGCGGAAGCGCAGCACACGCAGGACATCCTTGCTCAGGTGGCCCGCCTCATAGCGCCGCCACAGTCCCCGGTTCACCTCCTCGTACACGGCGATGAGCTCCTCCGCATCGTCCACCCCGTGCGCCTTCAGATCCAGTTCGACATGCAGTTCGCGCAGTGTTTCCTGCGAGTTGGTGCGGAAATCCCACAGCGTGTGGTCCAGGTCGAAGAACAGGTGCTCGTATGGCATCATCGAAGGAAGGCCCAGGCCACGCTGAGCACCACGGACCACACGGCCACTGACAGGAGGAGCGTGGGCAGCGTGCCGCGTTGGTGGCGGAAGTACTTGGCGGCGAGCAGCGCGGTCACCGGCACGGAGAGCGTGGGGGGAGCGAATGCTGCGAGCCCGCGGATGCCATGCCGTTGCTTCACCCGTACGATCCACCGATTGGTGCGGGTGAACACGCGTCGGGGTGCGCGGCCACTCGCCAGGCGTGCCGCAGTATTGCGCAGGTAACGACGCCGCAGGAATTCAAGCAGTCCGGTGCCCGTGTAGTAGAAGATGACCATGCCGGCGAACCCACCAAGTGCGGTGAGCAGGATGGTGAGCCCGATGCTGTGGCCAAGGCTGTACGAGACCAGGCCCGCGAACAGGAATTTCACCATTGCGGTGAGCACCACACTGAGGGCACCCAGCAGGTCCATGGCTCAGAGCTTCGACCCGTAGGCCAGGTCACCCGCATCGCCCAGCCCGGGTACGATGTAGGCCTGTGCCGTCATCTCCTCATCGATGGCACCGATCCAGAAGCGCGTATCGGGCGGAAGGTGGCGTCGTGCGTACTCCAGCCCCTCGTTGCTGGCAATGGCGCTCACCACGTGCAGCGTGCGCGGCCGTCCCTGCCGGAGCAGCGCCTTGTATACCAGCACCATGCTCTGTCCGGTGGCCAGCATCGGATCGCAGAGCACCAGCACACGGTCCTCCAGGGAGGGGCTCGAGAGGTACTCCACCTCGATGTCGAACGCGTCCTCGCCCTTGCGATGCTTGCGATAGGCACTGACGAAGGCATTGTCCGCCCTGTCGAAATAGTTGAGCAGGCCCTGGTGCAGGGGGAGGCCGGCCCGCAGGATGGTGGCAAGCACAGGCTGCTGGACAAGGCGACGGGCCCGAGCGATACCAAGGGGCGTCTGCACGTCCCACTCCTCGTGGTCGAGCGTACGGCTCAACTCAACGGCCATCATCTCCCCGAGACGCTCCAGGTTGCGACGGAACCGCATGGGATCGCGCTGCACGCCCACATCGCGCAGTTCTGCGATGAATTGGTCCGCGATGCTCGGTCTGCTCACCAGCTCAACTACCATCCTTCAACTGTTTGAGCCAGCGCAACGGCGCCGGCAGTCTGTTCCTGATCAGGTGTAAATATACCGTGCTGCGCGCGCCGAACCCCGCGTTGAAACGCTGCGTGCCCGGATGGTTGCTGCCGGCCATGTCCAGAAGGGTGCTGCCCCCCGCCCCCGACGCCAGGTAATGGTCCACCAGCAGGAACATCGGATGCCGATCCACGGCACCGGGGTCCACCGCAGATTTCAACAGGATGCTGCGGCCACCCCACTCCACGAAGAGCACCGCGGCAAGCAGCCGGTCATCATCCACCATGCCGATGATGCGCCCCTCACCGCGGCGCAGCACATCCTCCACCAGGGCGGCCAACATCGCCAGGTCCTGTTCCTTGATGCCGCCGTGCCGCAACGCCGTGCTCCGTGCGAACAACGCAACGAATTCAGCGCCATCAACGTCCGAACGGAGCAGGTGGGCATGTGCCTCCGCCTTCCTCAGGTTGCGCCGGTGTCCACTGGAATAGCCGGCCCGCTGCCGTTCCATGTCACCCAGAACCGGGATCACCTGCTGTGTGCCATGCCCGACC
>JBIJDX010000262.1:0-3452 GCA_044343855.1 Flavobacteriales bacterium | reverse complement strand
GACCCCCACGGCGGACCTGGACCTGGAGCGCGTGGCACGACATGCGCGTGAACGCGGCGTACAACTCATCGGACACCACGAGACCGGCGGCGATGTGCCCCATTACGAGGCTGTGATGGAGGAGGCCTTCCTGCGTTGCCGGGAACTCGGCATCCGCGTGGTGAAGACGGGCTATGCAGGGGCGGTGCGTCCCGCCGGTGAGCACCACTTCGGGCAGTACATGGTGCGGCACTTCCAGCGCGTCACCGAGGTGGCCGCGAAGCATGGCATCATGCTCGACGTGCACGAGTGCATCAAACCCACGGGCCTCTGCCGCACCTGGCCCAACCTGATGACCGGGGAGGGTGTACGCGGCCTGGAATGGGAGGCGTGGAGCGACGGCAACCCGCCGGGGCACACCGTGCTTCTGCCCTTCACGCGCGGGTTGGCCGGTCCCATGGACTACACGCCCGGTGTGGTGGATGTACTGTATGCCAAGCGAGGTGTCCATGTTCCATGGAACGGGCAGGAGAAGCCGGGCATGGTGTGCAGGGTGCACAGTACGGTGGCCCACCAACTGGCACTTTGGGTGGTGCTCTACAGCCCGTTGCAGATGGCCGCCGACGTGTATACGAACTACGCGGGCCATCCCGCATTGGCGCTGTTCGGTGCGTGGGACCCGGACGTTGTGGAGACACGCGTGCTCTCTGCTTCGGTGGGGGAGCATGTGGTGGTGGCACGCCGCTCCGCCAATGGCGATTGGGCGTTGGGTGCCATCACCGGGGAGGTACCCTTCCAGCTGGTCCTGCCCCTGGACTTCCTGGACCCCGGTGCGGAGTGGTTGGAGGATCGCATCACCGATGCGCCGCATGCGCACTGGGAACCTGCGCCGGAGGGTTACGTGCACACCGAAAGGCGCCATGCTCCCGGTTCGGCGCCGCGGTCCGTGCAATTGGATCTGGCGCCGGGTGGCGGTGCCTTCATGCTTTTCCGCCGGCAACGATAGCGGGAACAACTGCCACTGTGGCGTGTTCCTTCATCATGGAGCGGTCCTTGCAACGATCCGTTCGAACATGAAGCGCATCGTGATGTACATCGTTGTCGGACTTATCGTCGCGTTCGCCGGCCTGCAGGCGTGGACCACCATGAGCACGAAGGGAACCCCACAGCAGCCCTATTCCGTTGTCGCCACCTACGGAGATATGGAGGTCAGGCACTATCCTGAGGCTTTGTCCGCTTCCGTTGTGCGTGGTGGTGGTGCCTACCGCGATGTGTCCAACACCGGCTTTCGCAGCCTTGCGGGCTACATCTTCGGGGGCAATGCCGAGGGGCGGTCCATTGCAATGACAGCTCCGGTGCACATGGAGATGGGGCAGGACAGTTCACGGATGCGGTTCATCATGCCCGAGGGC
Source organism: Flavobacteriales bacterium (assembly GCA_044343855.1). Taxonomy (GTDB): domain Bacteria; phylum Bacteroidota; class Bacteroidia; order Flavobacteriales_F; family PHOS-HE28; genus PHOS-HE28. The sequence continues at coordinate 2,061 of JBIJDX010000262.1, read as the reverse complement.
CTCACGATGGACAGCCTTCCACGCCCCAACGACCCAGGCGTGAAGCTGGAGCGTCTGCCGGCCGAGACCGTGGCGGTGCTTCGCTTCGGCGGCTTCGCAAAGGACGAGTCCATCGCTGCACATGCGCAGGAGTTGCTCGCGCGGATGAAGGCGGAGGGTCTGGAGCCGCAGGGTGCCGTGCGCTTCCTGGGCTATGATCCGCCGTGGCAGCTGGTGGCCCGCCGCAACGAGGTGATCGTGGCGGTGAAGTGGCCCGTGTGAGCGCGATCGTTGATCCCACTCATGTGAAAGTGGATGGGCGGACCGTTGAGGCCGTTTCCCCCGCGCTGGGACCGCCTTGATGGTGCGTCAGTGCCTGCCCTGTGCGGCCAGCCAACGCTCGGCATCCAGTGCCGCCATGCAGCCGCTGCCTGCACTTGTCACGGCCTGGCGGTATACTTTGTCCGCGCAGTCGCCGGCCACGAACACGCCGGGCACCTTGGTGCTGGTGCGGTCCGGGTCATGCTTGAGGTAGCCCGCCTCATCCATGTCCAGCCAGCCCTTGAAGATATCGGTGGCAGGCTTGTGGCCGATCGCCACGAAGAGGCCGGTGACATCGAGCTTGCGCTCCTCGCCGGTCTTGTTGTTCACGGCGAGTATGCCGTCCACCGCATGTTCACCCAGCACGTCCTTCACTTCGGTGTTGAAGAGCACCTCGATGTTGGGTGTGTTCTCCACCCGATGCACCATGGCCTTGGAGGCGCGGAACTTGTCGCTGCGCACCAGCATGTACACCTTGGGGCAGAGCTTGGCCAGGTAGGTGGCCTCCTCGGCGGCGGTATCGCCAGCACCCACGAGCACCACGTTCTGTCCGCGGTAGAAGAAGCCATCGCATACCGCACAGGCGGTCACCCCGCCGCCGATGTCGCGCAGGCGGATCTCATTGGGCAGGCCCAGCCACTTGGCGCTTGCACCTGTGCTGATGATGACCGTATCGGCGTGGATCTCGGTCTTTTCGTCCACCCATACCTTGTGAACAGGTCCGGTGAAGTCGACCTTGGTCACCCAGCCGTTGCGGATGACGGTATCGAAGCGCAGGGCTTGCTGCTTCAGGTCCTCCATCATATCGGGCCCGGTGCGGCCCTTGGGGTAGCCGGGGTAGTTGTCCACCTCCGTGGTCTGGGTGAGCTGGCCACCCGGCAGCGGACCTTCGATCATCAGGGGCTTCAGATCGGCGCGCGCTGCGTAGATGGCGGCTGAATAACCTGCGGGGCCCGATCCGATGATCAGGCATTTCACGTGTTCTGGGTGCTGGCTCATGTGCGTAGGGCGTCAAAGGTATCCACCAACGGGGCACCCCTGGGTGACCGCGGTCATCAACAGCCTTGGAAGGGATCCATGCCTTTCAGGGAACGCACACGGCGGTGTCGAGCCGCACACCGAGACCAGCCCACACGCCAAGCCCTCCTGCCACGTTGCCGATCACGTTGGCCGGATTGCTGAACACGTCTCCCTGGGTGCTGATGTTCGTTTCCAAGCTGTTGTAGAAGCGGTACTCGATGCTGCCGATGGTGGCGAGTTTCACAACAACCGTGTCGCCCCGTTTGAAATAACCCTGTTCTGGGTCAACGGAGTTGCTGAACGGTTCTGAGCCACGGTTGAAGGCGAAATCGAAGGTGAGGCCATTGACGAAGCGGTCCTCGAACACGGAGAACGTGGGCGGTATGAAGCGTGCATCCTTGGGTTCACCGTCAGGCCCGTCATTGATACGGCGGGCGAACCAGCGGTACGCATTGCCGATCGTGTCAGGGTCGCTCAGCGTGGCCCACATGAACCCGAGCGAATCGTCACCCGGGTCCTGCTCCGCCAGTCTGAACCAGAGGGAATCGAGGGCAACGGCAGAGGGGATGGTGGTGGTGGCGCTGAGTTCGTTGCCATCGGCGAGCACGTTCAGCGCGTAGGTCCGGCCTTCCACTCCCAGCAGGCTGCCGTCGAGCTTGGTCCATGCACAGATGTTGGCCTGTCGCAGCAGGTCCGGGTCGAGGCCGACGAGGGCGGCCACCTGTTCCAATTGATCCTCCG
>JBIJDX010000084.1:0-10981 GCA_044343855.1 Flavobacteriales bacterium | reverse complement strand
GCCTATGGCTATTCCCCGGCCTGTTCGTTGGCTGAGGTGGCCAGGGGCTATGGAGAGCCTACGGTGTAGCGCGTAGCCGCAGGCTACGCACAGGTGAGAGCGCATGCGCGTGCGCCGCGCGCAGGCTGGTACCTTCGCCCCCCATGTTCCACCGCCTCTTTGCCCCTGTGCTGGCCCTGCTGGCCACTGGCTGCGGGAACAACCCCCAACCCATGCCCACCGACACCGCCCTGCAGCCCCCCGTGGCCGCCGAGAAGCCGTTCACCCTCACCGCACACGGCCACACACGCACCGATGAGTACCACTGGATGCGCCTCACAGAGGCCCAGCGCAATGCCGCAGAGCCCGACGATCACACCCGTGAGGTGGTGGCTTACCTTGAGGCGGAGAACAGCTACACCGAGGCAACGCTGGCACCGGTGAAGGCCCTCCGGAGCACCCTGTTCCAGGAGATGAAGGGCCGCATGAAGGAGGACGACATCAGCGTGCCCTACCGCGAGAACGGCTTCTGGTACCATTACCGCTACGAGGAGGGGAAGGAATATCCCATCCATGTGCGCCGCGCAGACAAACAGGGAGCTGCAGAGCAGGATCTCCTGAACGAGAACGAGCTCGCACAGGGCCATGCCTATTTCGACCTGGGTGATTTCGAGGTGGCTCCCGACAATCGCATCGTGGGTTACAGCGTGGACCGCGTGGGCCGCCGGCAGTACGAGTTGCGCTTCCGCGACCTGGCCACTGGCACGGACCTGCCGGATGTGATCGGCAACACCGCCGGTGGGTGTGCCTTCGCCGATGCGTCCACGGTCTTCTACGCCCGCAAGGACAGCACCCTGCGCAGCTACCGCATCTACCGCCACCTGCTGGGCACCGACCCCGCCACCGATGTGGTGGTGTTCGAGGAGAAGGACCCGGCCTTCAGCTGCGATGTGTACCGCAGCCGCAGCGACCGCTACGTGATGATCACCACCGAGAGCACCCTCAGCAGCGAACACCACTTCCTGCCGGTGGACCAGCCGCTGGGCACCTTCCAGGTGTTCCTGCCCCGCGAGGAGGAGCACGAGCACAGCGCCATGCATGTGCCGGCGCACAATGGTCAGCAGGGCCACTGGTACATCCTCACCAACTGGAAGGCCACCAACTTCCGCCTGATGCGCTGCGCCGAAGGCAATACCATCGACAAGCGCACCTGGACCGAAGTGATCGCCCACCGCGACAACGTGCTGCTGGAGGATGTGGACACCTTCCGTGACCACCTTGTGATAAGTGAACGGCGGGAGGGGCTCTCGCATCTTCGTATTCGCAACCTCGGCACCGGCGCCGAACAGGAGATCCCCTTCAGCGACCCCGCCTACGTGGCCTACACCGGCACCAACCCCGAGTGGGACACCGACAAGCTCCGCTACGGTTACACCAGCCTCACCACGCCCAGCAGCGTCTACGAGTGCGACCTCAACACCCTGGAACGCACCCTGCTCAAGCAGCAGGAAGTGGTGGGCGCCTTCACCCCGGACAACTATGTGAGCGAGCGCATCTGGGCACCGGCGCGCGATGGTGAGCGGGTCCCCGTGAGCATCGTCTACCGCAAGGGAACCCCCATCAACGGCACCGCGCCCCTGCTGCTCTACGGCTACGGCAGCTACGGCAACAGCACCGAGCCCACCTTCAGCAGCGCCCGCCTGAGCCTGCTGGACCGGGGCTTCGTCTACGCCATCGCGCACATCCGAGGGGGCGAGGAGATGGGTCGTGAGTGGTACGAGAACGGCAGGATGGAGCACAAGCTCAACACCTACACCGACTTCATCGACGTGGCCGACCACCTGGACAAGGAGCGCTATGCCGACCCCGCCCGCCTGTTCTGCTATGGTGGCAGCGCCGGTGGCCTGCTGGTGGGCGCCGTGGTGAACATGCGCCCGGACCGGTGGAAGGCCGCCGTGGCCGCCGTGCCCTTCGTGGACGTGGTTACCACCATGCTGGATGAGAGCATCCCCCTCACCACGGGCGAGTTCGATGAGTGGGGCGACCCCAAGGAGAAGGAGGCCTATGATCGCATGCTGGGCTATTCGCCCTACGACAACGTGAAGCGCCAGGCTTATCCCGCACTGCTGGTCACCACCGGCTTCCACGACAGCCAGGTGCAATACTGGGAGCCTGCCAAGTGGGTGGCCCGACTTCGCAAGCACCACCAGGGCCCCGCACCCATCCTGCTCCACACCAACATGGACGCCGGCCATGGTGGCGCCTCAGGCCGCTTCGAGGTGCTCAAGGAGGTGGCGCTCAACTACGCATTCCTGCTATGGCAGGCAGGGGTGGTGGAGTAGGGACCGGCGATCGGCACTGCCGCCCAACTCCGTGCTGCACGGTGAGGCTGTGCAGGTAAGCATCAGCTGGCGCGCACCATCACTGAGGTGGAGGTGGTGAAGCCCTGTTGCGTGTTGGAGATCGAAGCATTGACGTCCTCCTTCGCCACCCGCCCATTGCAGCACACCACCGCACGTGCTGTTGGAACCCCCTGCGCAGGGCCTCCGGGTTTCCTCCTTCAGCTTTTCTCCTTCAGCTCGCCATGCTCTCCGCCCATACGATCTCCTCGGGCTGCATGGGTATGACCTGTACGGGCTGGCCCTCCTGCTGCAGGCGCTCGTAGTCGTGCACGCTGGCAAAGTAGAGGCAGGCGGTGGGCTGGCCGTTGCCATCACTGGTCTCGACTTCCCAAACCACTCCGTACACTTCACGGCCGGAACGCAGTTTGAAGCGGCAGTGCTTATGGGTGAAGGCGCTGAGGTGGGAGAGCTCCATGTTCCTTGTCAACGGAGGACACCGCAAAATAGTTGTGCCGCCGTGACGCAGCGCTGCTGAATTATCAACACGGGAGGCTCCGGCTGTTGAAACAGTGCGCTGCCCGCGGTTCGGGCACCGGAGCGCCGGGGCATGGCGCACCGCCATCAGGCATCCGCTGGCGGGGTCAGGCGAAGGCAGTACAGAATGGCCTCCAGTTCCCGCAGGTATTCCCGTTTGTTGAATTGCGGCGCATACACGAATCCCTCCACCGTGATCAGTTCGGTGCCTTCGCCGTTGAGGGTGCTGAGACTTACGAAGGGTCCGCCCATCTTGGCACCATGCATGCCGAAGAGGCCGCGCATGACATAGGCGAAGCGCCCATCAAGCACGGTCTCCCGCCCCCCCGGCATCAGGTCCAGTTGCTCGAAGGAACGCTGGACGATCATGTACGAGCCGGGGTCGGGTCCCTCCACGAAGGCCTTGGTGACCGAATCGCGCAGCTCCACCAGGTAGGGCACGCTGAAGGTGCTGTCGCTGCTGTATCGATGGCGGTGTATCAGCAGGCCCTCGATGACATTGTGCTCCAAGCCCCCCCCGCGCACCATGCGATCCCGCTGCAGCCAGGCGAAGCGCGGGGTCTGTTCCACCACGCGGTAGCCCCCCGGAACGGGCAGCTCCAGCCCCATGGCAGCGCGCACACTGCTCACCAACGCCTCGTCCTGTGTGCCCCGCACCCTTGCCGCGATACGGGTGCGCTGGTGCTGCTCGAAGGCCTCGGTGACCATGCCCGCCTGCCGCTGGAAGAGGCTCATCCAGGTCGCTGCATCGTAGGCGCTGGCCTGCATCAGCAGCTGGCCCGAGGCATGTACATCGCGCTGGATGCGCAGCGCCACACTGTCCGCATCGCCGCTGATGACGCCCACGATGACACTGTGGTGCCCCTGAAGGAGCGAGGCGAACTGCCCCGGTGCCACCTGGGCCACGGTGAAGCGGGGCTCGGGACGTGTCATGTGAGGCATCGCCTGCTCCAGCACACTGCGAACAAGCGCACCGGGCGGTCCCTCCCAGTGGGCCTTGCTCATCACCACCAGCACCTCGCCATCCCCCCCAACGGCGGTCGGCTTGCGTTTCAGCCCATCATCACAGGCCTGCAGCAGCAGTGCGACCAACAGCAGATGTGCCAGGCCGGAGGGGGGAGCGATCATGCGTTACGGAACGTGTATCAACCGTCCTGCCTGCTCACCTTGATGCGGTCGCCTACCTTCAGTTCGTTGACGCCCTCGTTGAGCCGCTTGAGGTCATCCACGCTCACGCCGGGATAACGCTTGGCGATGTCCCACAGCGTATCACCGGGCTGCACCACATGATAGATGAAGGCATCACCGGGGGGGGGTGTGCGTGGCGGGGCTGTGGCAACGGTCACCGTGCGGGTGCCCACCACCAGTTTCTGGCCGGGGCGGATGGTGGTGCCGCTGATGTTGTTGAGCCGCTTGAGCTGCGCCACCGTGGTCCGGTGGCGCTGGGCGATGGTGCCGAGCGATTCGCCGCGTCGCACCGTATGGTAGCGCTTTTCGGTGCGGGTGGCCTGAGGTATCGAGGCCGTGTCGGTGCTGTCCGGTCGTGCGGCGTCCGCCTTGTCGGCACCTCCGGGGCCGGCCGTTGGGGTGATGCCCCGTTCCCGCAGCAGTGCCTCGTTGGCCACCAGCGTGCCGGCGATCTCCGTGGGCAGGTAGAGGCTCACCGGCTCCTTGGCCGCATAGGGCAGGATGCCTTGTTTCAGGGTGGGGTTCAGTGCGCGCAACTCCTCGGCGTTGGCCCCGGTGAGCCGTGCCAGCAGCGCAAGGTCCACCGGGTAGCACACCTGCACGGTGTCCACCTCGTGCACACAGTAACTCGGCGCCACCGGGTAGATGTTGTGATCGGCGTGGTAGGCGAAGACGTAATTGACCGCGATGAAGGCGGGCACATAGCCGCGTGTCTCACGGGGCAGGTGTTCGTAGATGGCCCAGTAGTCGCGCGCGCCGCCGCTGCGCCGGATGGCCTTGTTCACATTGCCGGGGCCGCAATTGTATGCGGCAAGTGCCATCTCCCAGTTGTCGTAGATGCTGTGCAGGTGTTTCAGGTAGCGGCAGGCGGCGTCGGTGCTTTTGTACAGGTCATGCCGTTCATCGATGTAGCTGTCCGATTTCAGGCCATGGATCCTGCCGGTGGGCAGCATGAACTGCCACAGGCCCACGGCACCGGCACGGCTTCGCGCGGCGGGGTTCAGGGCGCTTTCCACCACGGCCAGGTACTTGAGTTCCATCGGCATGTCGTAGCGGTCCAGGTACTGTTCGAACACCGGGAAGTACAGCTCGGCAAGGCCCAGCATGCGTGCGCTCATTTCACGCTTGCGGTTCACATACAGGTCCACATAAGCGCTCACCGCCGGATTGAAGGTGAGCGCAAAAGGCGTGGTGGGGTCCAGGGTTGCCAGCCGTTGCGCGATGACGGCATCGGACCAGGCGGGCACCACGCCCGGGGCGAATCCGTGCACGTTGTGGTGTGCTGTGTCGGTGGTGAACGTGGACTGCTTGATCCATGGCACGCGCGAGAGATCGTCCAGTCGCAGCAGCACGGGGTCGTCCGCGAGCAGCACCAGGGCGCTGCTGTCGGTCCTGTCCTGGGCGCGCAACAACGCGGGGAGCAGCAGGGCTGATATCAGGAGCAGGCGTATGGAGGCCATGTTCTTCTTGGGAGCCGAAGATACCCGTATTACGCTCTTCCGCGCATGATGTTGTGCACCTGCACATGCACAGCGGGGTGTGGACGATGCTCGGGCGGCCCTTCAGAACAGGTGCTCCGCTGCGCACAGCAGGCGGCTGTCCGCGAAGGGGGCGGCCATCAACTGGATGCCGAAGGGGCGCCCGTTGGGGTGCGTACCGGTCGGAAGGCTGATGGCCGGGGTGCCCGCCAGGTTCGCCTGCACCGTGAAGATGTCCTGCAGGTACATGGCCACCGGATCGGTCACGGAGCCCGGTTCGAACGCGGTGGTGGGGCAGGTGGGACCCAGCAGCAGGTCATACCGGGCGGTGGCCTCAAGGGTCCGGTCGCGCAGGATGCGGCGCACGCGCTGCGCCTGGGCATAATACGCGTCGTAATAACCTGCGCTGAGTACGAAGGTGCCCAGCAGGATGCGACGTTTCACCTCCGCCCCGAACCCTTCGGTGCGGCTGTAGCGGTAGGTCTCCTCCACCGAGTTGGCGCGGCTGCTGCGGTGGCCGAAGTGCACCCCGTCGTATCGGGCCAGGTTGCTGCTGGCCTCGGCGGTGGCCAGGATGTAGTAGGTGGGCACCTGGTGGTCCAACAGGGGCACGTCCACGGGTTCCACGGTATGGCCCGCAGCCTTCAGGCGGTCTATCTGGGCCTGCAAGTGGCTCACCACGGAGGGGTCCATGCCGGGACGTTCAAGGCCCTCGCGGAAATAGCCGATGCGCAGGGCGCCGGGATGATCCGTGGCAAGGGGCTCCAGCGGACGGCGGCTGGTGGTGCTGTCGTGCGGGTCATGGCCTGCCATCACCTGGTATAGGGCGGCGGCATCGGCCACGGTGTGGGCGAAGGGCCCGATCTGGTCGAAGCTGCTTGCGAAGGCGATGAGCCCGTGCCGGCTTATTCGACCGTAGGTGGGTTTGAATCCGACCGTTCCGGTGAAGGAGGCCGGCTGACGGATGGAGCCGCCGGTGTCGCTTCCCAATGCAGCATGCACGATGCCGGCCGCCACGCTCGCTGCAGCGCCACCGCTGCTGCCGCCGGGCACGGTGGTGGGGTCGGCCGGGTTCTTCACCCCACCGAAGGCGCTGTTCTCGTTGCTGCTGCCCATGGCGAACTCGTCGCAATTGGTGCGGCCGATGATCACCGCATCGGCGGCCAGCAGGCGTTCCACGGCCGTGGCGCTGAACAGGCTGGTGAAGCCTTCGAGCATGCGGCTGCTGGCGCTCAGCCGGTGGTCCTTGTAGCAGATGTTGTCCTTGATGCTCACCAGCATGCCCGCGAGGGGGCCGGCGGTGCCGCGCTGCACGCGCTCATCCACGCGGCGTGCCTGCTGCAGCGCGCTATCGTCGAACAGCTCCAGGAAGGCGTTTAGCTCGCTCTGCGTGCGTGCCGCGGACAGGGCCGCCTCGGTGGCACCGCTCACCGTGGCACCCCGGGCCATCGCTTGCCGGGCCTCGCGGAAGGTCTTCGTCAGGCTCACCGGGGCAGCTTACGGCTTGTCCTTGTTGCCCTCCTCGATCCCGTCCTTGGCGTTCTTGAACTCCTTCATGCCCTGACCCAGGCCGCGCATCAGCTCCGGGATCTTCTTGCCGCCGAACAGCAGCAACAGGACCACCACGACAAGCACGATCTGCCAGGGGCCGATGACACCGAGGAGGATGGAAAGCGGGAGGGAGGGGAAGGCCATGGCGTTCTGATGTGTGGCAAAGGTACACCTATGGCCTTATGTTGCATCGGGTATCGGACCATCCGTGCCCCCTGTACCGTATCGGCTTGGTGACCGTGGTCACGGAACCCCGCTCCGCGCTGCGGCAACTTTGCACCATGAGAACATTGTCCGCCTGTCTTTCCATGCTGCTTGCATCCGGATGGCTCCATGCCCAGGACCTTGCCGACCGTCGCGTGGTGCTGCAGGAGGTCACCATCCCCGGCATGCCGGGTGTGCATTCCTTCGCCTGGGGGCGGCACAACGGGGAGTGGCTGTTGGTAGGCGGCCGCACGGATGGCCTGCACCGCCGGCAGCCCTTCGCAGCCTTCCTTGCGGAGGACAACAACACGATGGCCCATGTGGTGAACCCCGCCACGGGACAGGTGTGGAGCGCCAGCCTGGCAGGTCTGCCCACGCCGATCTTCGAACAACTCCAATGCACTAACATGGAGTTCGGGCAGCGCGGCAACACGCTTTACATCATCGGGGGCTACGGCTTTTCGCCAACGGCCAACGACCACATCACCCATGGCAGGCTTGCCGCCGTTGACGTGCCATCGGCGATCACCGCCATCAAGTCGGGCGGCTCGCTGGTCCCGCATTTCCGGCAGCTGGCCGATGCGCGCATGGCGGTTACCGGGGGTTACCTCGGCATGCTCGATGATACGTTCTACCTGGTGGGCGGCCAGCGCTTCACGGGTCGCTACAACCCCATGGGCCCCGAATTCGGCCCGGGTTTCGTGCAGGAGTACACCAATGCCGTCCGCCGCTTCACCATCACCGATGATGGAACCGCTCTTGCCCTTGCCGGATATGTGGAGACCGTGGATACCGCGAACCTGCATCGCCGCGACTACAACCTGGTGCCCCAGGTGTTCCCCGATGGCACGCGGGGCTTCACGGCCTTCAGCGGCGTGTTCCAATATGGTGCGAACCTGCCGTGGTTGAACACGGTGGACATCACCCCAGGGGGCCATGCCGTGGTGCCCGGCTTCGAGCAGCTGCTGAACCAGTACCATACTGCGCACCTGCCCGTGTGGTCCGCCGTGGAGGGCAGCATGAGCACGGTGTTCTTCGGGGGCATCGGCCAATACTACTTCGACTCCAACGGACAGCTGTGGAACGATGAGAACGTGCCGTTCGTGAACACCATCAGCAGGGTGCGTCGCGCATCGGATGGTGGCATGAGCGAGGTGGCCATCGGCAGCATGCCGGCCCTGCTGGGTGCCGGTGCGGAGTTCATCATGGACCCCGCCGCCCCGCAACTGGACGGTGGCATCCTGGACCTTGATGCACTGAGCGGGGATACCGTGCTTGCCGGCCACATCGTGGGGGGCATCACCAGCAGCGCCGCCAACATCTTCTTCGTCAACACGGGCACCCAGAGCGATGCCAGCACACGGGTGTTCCGAGTGCTGTTGGTGCGGGACATCTCCACCGCGCTCGCCGAAACCGATGACGCTGTGCCGGTGGTGCGCGCCTGGACCGGAGCTGCGGCACAGTTGGTGGTGGAGGTCAATGTCAACGAGGCGGGCCCTGCCGAACTGGTGCTGCTGGATGGCAATGGCCGCCATGTGCGCACCCTCTACTCCGCGCGCATGCCCGCCGGTGTCCAGCGCTTCCACCATCCTGCAAAGGACATCGCCGCAGGTCGTTATGTGGTGGAGCTGCGCATCAACGGGCGGCGCTGGAGTTGCGCCTACGTCCGCTAAGCGTCAGTACCGAGCGGTATCCATCTCACCCACCCGGAGGCTGCGGGTCCAGGACCTGTTCGCCGCGTTTCGGTCGGAGCGCGTCCCGCAGGGTGCGGAAGTCGGGTTCGTTGCACTCCACGGTGGCCACCACGCCGATGGCACGGGGGGTGGTCCAATGCCGTTGACCGCTGATGCCGTTGCGTGCGCAGAACTCATCCACGTGCTTCAGGAAGTGCGCCGCGGTGCTGGGTGCATCGGGGCCGAAGAAGTCCCAGTGAAGGCGGATGCGTGGCATGCTGTTGTGCCGCAAATTTGCAGCGTTGGATGCCTTGTTGCTCTTCGTGATCGCCACGGTGGCCAGTTTCATCGGGTCGCTGCAGGCGGGTGTGGTGAATACGGCCGTGCTCACCCACACGGTGAAGTGGGGCCGCCATGCCGGTCGGCGCATGGCGGTGGGGGGCTCCATCCCGGAGTTCATCTATGCGGGCATGGCCTTTGCGGGAGCTGGCTGGCTGGTGGAGCAGTTGGGCATCGGGGCCACGGGCATCACCATCATCGTATCCTGCATCCTGCTGGTGCTGGGCGTCTATTTCATGTTCGTGTACCGGCCGCGTCCTGCAGCTCCCGGGGAGGATAAACTGACCGGCGACCTGCGGCGTGGTGTGCTGCTGGGCATGGCCAACCCCCAGCTGCTGCTGTTCTGGTGCGGAGTGAAGCTGATGCTCGTTTCGGCAGGCATTACCGGCAATGCCTGGTCCCACCTCCTCGCGTTCGCGTTGGGGGCCTTCACGGGGGCCATCATCCTGCTCATGATCCTTGTCCGTCTGGGGGTGAAGGCGCAGGAGAGACTTTCACCCCGGGGGCTGCACACACTTTTCCGAAGCATCGGTGCTGCGTTGCTGGCGTCGGGATGCTACGGCATGCTGCGGGCCATGGGTTGGGTGCCGTGAGGCTGCCCTACGCCAGCCGCTCGCTCAACAGCCGCATCTCCATCATGGGCGCCATCCTCTCGTACAGGATGCGGTAAGTGGTTTCGGTGATGGGCATGTCCACCCCCAGTTTGGAGTTGATCTCGTGCACGCATTTCACCGCGTAGTAGCCCTCCGCCACCATGTTCATCTCCAGCTGCGCGGCACGCACGCTGTAGCCCTTGCCCACCATGGTGCCGAACTCCCGGTTGCGGCTGAAGGTGGAGTAGGCTGTCACCAGCAGGTCGCCGAGGTAGGCGGGTTCGTTGATGTCGCGGGCGATGGGATGAACAGCGGTGACGAAGCGTTCGATCTCCTGGATGGCGCGGCTCACCAGCACGGCGCGGAAATTGTCACCATACCCCAGCCCAACGGAGATGCCGGCGCACACCGCGATCACGTTCTTCAGGATGGCCGCGTATTCGGTGCCGTAGATGTCGTCGCTGAGGCTGGTCTTCATGAAGCGGCCGTTGAGCGCCTGCCCCATGCTGCGGGCCACCTGGGGGTCCTGGCAGGCGATGGTGAGGTAGCTGAGGCGTTCCATCGCCACTTCCTCGGCGTGACAGGGTCCGCAGATCACCCCGAAGTCCTGCTCGGCCACACCCCGGTGCTGGAAGAGGTATTCGCCCACGATCTGGTTGGTCTCGGGCACGATGCCCTTCACCGCGCTGAACACGGCTCTGCCTTTCAGTTCGGTGGGGTCCAGCTGGTCCAGGGTGGTCTTGAGGAAAGCGCTGGGTACGGCGATCACCAGCACATCGGCATCGCGCACCACGGCATGGATGTCGCTGTCCATGCACAGGCGCTCAACGTCGAATTGGGCGGCACTGATGTAATCGGGATTGTGACCGTACCTGCTGATGTGTGCGATGGTCTCCGGGCGGCGTATCCACCAGCCAACGCGTGAGGCGTTGGTGGAAAGCAGCTTCACCAGGGCTGTGCCCCAGCTGCCGCCGCCGATGACCGCGATGCGTTGCGGGGTGCTCATGCGCTGCGAAGATCGGCGTTACGGCGCTCCGGTGATCCGCGATGGGTGCATGGGTGTCCATCAGGCAGGTGCATGCACGCATGTCGGGACCGGC
>JBIJDX010000261.1:0-3465 GCA_044343855.1 Flavobacteriales bacterium | reverse complement strand
GCCTTGGAGGAAACGATGTGCTTGGCGACTGGAACGTGGATTTCAGCGCGGCCGAGACCGAAGCGCTCAAGGAGCAGGTCTTCTCGCGTCTGCGCCAGGTCATCGACTACATCCTTGCCGTGCGGCCCGATGTGCATGTGCTCTGGAGCGGGTACATGTATCCCAACTTCGAGGAGGTGATCGATGACATCGCACCGTTGCAGTCGATCCATCCGTTCTATGGAACCTGGCAGGGCATGGGCTTTCCCACCTTCGAACAGCTCAATGTCATCCTCAACGATTTCAGTGCCACCCTGCAGGCATACACCGACACCATGGACCGGGTGAGCTTCGTGAACGCCACCGGCCTCATGCAATACACCTTCGGCCAGCCGCAGCCTCTGGGTGTGCCACCGGGAGGAACCTATGCCGCCGGCACCGTCCCACTGCCTGCAGGACTTGTGGACTACCCTTCCCCCAAGGCATCGATGCGCAACTACGGCGTCACACGGGACTGCTTCCATCTATCGGCGGGCGGATACCGCGACATGGTGGACCTGCACATGCGCAAGTTCTACCACAAACACCTGATGCGGGACCAATACCTGCTTTCCAGCGGCATCCACGACGGTTCAGTTGGCAGCCTTGGCAGTGTGTCCCCGACCCTGCTTTTCGGAAATGCCAACGGTGAACAGTACTCTACGGTGCTCACCTTCCCGACCACGGCCATGGAGGGACCGGTTGTGGAGGCCGCATCCATCTTCCTGCGCCGCACCTCCCTGCAGGGCACTGAGCCCATCGGACCCACCATCGGGGTGAAGGTCCGCAGCGGCGGGTTCGGCAACACGTTCGAGCTGGCAGCATCGGACCTGTTCGCCCAGGCCGATATGACCAGCACTGCCTGCCGGCACGGATCCACGGCCGGTGATGGACACTGGATCCGCATCGACCTGCCGGAAGCGATGCTCCCCTTCCTCACCCTGTCCGACAATACGCAGTTCATGCTCGAACCTGCTGGTTTCAATGAAGGAATAGTGACCTTCACGGACGCCTCCGACCCTGAACTGGCACCCGTGCTCGACCTGCGTTTTGCAGAGGTCAGCACCGATGCAGGAAGCACTGGGACAACGCCGCGACAAGCTCCGTTCCCCAATCCCACCACGGATATCGTGAACCTTGATCTGCCCGAAGGCACCACGCTGCTCGGCGTGGAGGTGCATGACATCACCGGTCGCCTCGTTGCCGTGCACTCGGGTGAAAGCACGGCCATCGACCTGAGTCACCAGCCTCCGGGCCATTACCTGCTCACCATCCTGACACGCACGGGCCGCACCATGCATCACCTGGTGAAGTGGTGACGGCCATCCAACCCATCGGACCATGCACAGAACCCTCCTCCTTCCGGCACTCCTACTTGCCACCGCGCTCAGTGCGCAAGCTCCGCAGCGACTGAGCTACCAGGCCGTTGTACGCAACGCTGCGGATGCGCTCGTGACCAACGCCCCTGTTGGGATGCGGATCAGCATCCTGCAAGGCTCTGCGAGTGGCCCTGCAGTGTACGTGGAGACCCACTCCGGCACCACGAATGCCAACGGGCTGATCACCCTGTCGGTTGGGGGCGGCACATTGGTGAGCGGCAACTTCAGCACCATCAACTGGGGCACCAACAGCTATTGGCTGCGCACCGAGACCGACCCCAATGGCGGTTCCAGCTACACCATCAGCGGCACCAGCCAGCTCCTGAGCGTGCCCTATTCCCTCTACGCGGCCACGGCGGGCAGCGGTGGTGGCAGCTTCACAGCGGGAACGGGGCTCAACTGGAGCGGCAATACCCTGAACGCCCTTACCACAGCCCCCATCTGGAACGCCAACTCCCTTCTGAACATACCGGTGAGCGGTGGCGCGCCCTCGGTGAACAACGTGCTGGTCTTCAACGGCTCGGCGTGGGTGCCCGGCACGGTGGGCGGCGGTGGCGGCACCACGGTGGATTGCAACACCAGCTTCAACACCAACCACACGGTCCGCGGCACCGGCAGCGGCGGCTGGGAGTGCACTGACGCGGTGTGGATCACCAGCTCTGACCTCGTGGGGATCGGCACAACCTCGCCCAGCAGCAGCTTCGACCTCACCATTGGCAGCGGCGGCTTCCTGGCGGAGGGCAGCACCACCACCAACAACATCGCAGGCAGGTTGCGTGTGGGCGGCACCACCAGCACCAGCTACGACCTGCAGGTGGACGGCCAGGCCTACCTCACCGGCGGCCTGCGCGTGGGCACCACCAGCACGCCCAACACCGGCGGCATCCTTGCCAACAGCGACATCGAGACCAACACGCGCTTTGTGCAGGGCAGCAGCACCAGCGGCACAGGCACGGTGATGGTGCGCACCAGCAGCGGAGAACTACGCCCGCAGAGCAGCACCCTGCGCGTGAAGACCAACGTGGAACCCCTGCGCGTGGACAAGGACCGGCTCTTCCGACTGCGGCCCGTGGAATACGACCTGAAGCCCGCATTGGGCGGCGGCCATGAAGTGGGACTCATCGCAGAGGAGGTGGAACAGGTGCTGCCCGAGCTGGTGGTGTACGGTCCGGCGCGCACGTGGACGGACGACAGCGGCATACCCGCCACCGATGCCCAGGGGCGCGAACTGGTGGACCACACGCGCACCGAGGCCTACAGCGTGCACTACGACCGATTGGCCGTGCTGCTGTTGCAGGTGGTGAAGGAGCAGGAGCAGCGCATCACGGAGCTGGAAAGGCGGCTGGCGGAGGCTGGAAAGTGAGAGCAGCATGCCGCCACATCGTCGGTCCTGAGGCCTTGTCGACCGTCATCCGGACTCCCTCCCGCCGCTCCTCGCACTAACGATCGCAGCTACGCTTCCGTTCTTACTCCATCTTTACACCATGCGCACCCGCCTCACCGAACTGCTCCACCTGGAGCATCCGCTGATCATGGCCCCGATGTTCCTGGTGAGCAACGTGGCCATGGTGGCCGAGGGCATGCGCTGCGGGGTGGCGGGCTGCATCCCCGCGCTGAACTACCGCACACTGGAGGAGCTGCGGGCCGCGTGCCGGGATCTGAAGGCCGCCAAGGCGGCGTGCGGCAAGGGGGCCTACGGGTTCAACCTCATCGTGAACAAGAGCAACCCCAAGGCCGCCAAGCAACTGAAGGTGCTGTGCGAGGAGGGTTGCGACTTCATCATCACCTCACTGGGCAGTCCGGAGTCCACGATCAAGGCCGCGCACAAGGCGGGCATCAAGGTCTTCGGCGATGTCACCGACCTGAAGTTCGCGCAGAAGGTGGAAGCGTTGGGGGCCGATGCGGTGATCGCGGTGAACAACGAGGCAGGCGGCCACCGGGGCAACCTATCCCCCCGGGAGCTCATCGAGCTGCTGAAGCAGCACTGCACCATCCCCGTGATCTCGGCCGGAGGCGTTGGCAACAAGGCGGAGATGGACCAGATGCTGGCCTACGGCGCCGAGGGCGT
>JBIJDX010000083.1:0-11018 GCA_044343855.1 Flavobacteriales bacterium | reverse complement strand
GGAAGCTGGTCATTGCTCAGCGACCTTGCCCTCTCACCGCTTCGGTCGATCAGGGTGCGCCAGGGAACATTCATCGCCAACGACCGTTCGGTGACCGCCGGCCGGCTCCTGATGGAGGGCCGCGGAAACCGCCGCATCCTCGCGGGATCAAGCCTGTTCCGGCTGGGAGCGATGCCCGACGTGACCTCCCTGCGTGGTGTTCTGGAACCGGCGAATTCCATCCTTGCGGTCGATGATGAGGTCCGACCGTGGGGCATCGTCGGCCGTCCGGGAGAGGCGGCGCCCCGTGATATCGCCATATGCGGCACCGGGTCAGGACAGACCCCCTTCACCGTGGAAGCCGAACTTGCTTCCGATTACAATGGCTTCGGGGTCCAGTGCCGTGGATTGTGCAATGCCACTGTGACCGCCACGGTCAGCGGTGGAAGCGGGAACTTCACCTTCGCATGGCTGAACGGGGGGCCCAACTCACCCACATGGACCACGGCCTGTGGCGGACCACAGATCGTGATCGTCACGGACGTTGTACAGAACATCTCCTGCTTCGCGCCGGTCACCGTCACGGAGCCCGTACCGCTCGGTGTCATCTTCCTGGGTGCCGGAACGTCGCCCTCGTGCATCGATGCATGTGATGGGTCGCGCACCGCCCTTGCCGTGGGAGGTACCGGCCTAATCACCTACAACTGGAACAACGGGGCCGGCACGGGGTCCTCCTTCTCGCAACTCTGCGCCGGTGATAACACGCTGTTGATCACCGATGCGAACGGATGCACCTTCGATACCACCTTCTCGTTCATCGTTGAGCCCATCCTGCCCAACCTCGTTGTCACCAACGCATCCTGCAACGGAGTGTGCGACGGCGCTGCCGAGGTGAATCCCACGGGCGGCGCTCCGGGGATCACGGCCACCTGGTCGCCCATCGGCATCACCGGAAATTCGGTCTCGGGTCTATGTGCAGGGGATTACAGCGTATTCCTCATCGATCCCGCAGGGTGTGATACCACGGTCTTCTTCACCATCACCGAGCCGCCGCAGTTGGCGCTGTCCATCAGCAGCACGGATGCCCTCTGCTTCGGCATCTGTGATGGTACCGCCGCGCTGACGGTCTCCGGTTCACCCGGTCCGTTCTCATACGACTGGCAGCCCACGCCCGGCATCGGTCAAGGTGATGCAACCGTGGGGGCCTTGTGCGAGGGAACCTACACGGTCACGATCCTCGATGCCTCCACGGGGTGCGACACCACGCTCTCGGTGGTCATCGATGCACCCCCGCAAGTGCTATTCCAGGAGACCATCGTCGATGCAACATGCACCGCTGCATGCGACGGCAGCATCAGCCTTGTGGTGAGCGGTGGCACGCCGGGCTACACCTATGCGTGGTCCCCTGCGGGTGTCACGGGGCAGGGCACGCCGAACGTGAGCGGTCTGTGCGCGGGATCGTACACGGTGACGATCACCGATGCTGCTGGCTGCGACACCACGGCGAACTACACGGTTGGTGAGCCCCCGCCGTTGTCGGCCACGCTGGACATCACCGATGTGAGCTGCAACGGCCTGTGCGATGGATCGGTGAGCGCGGCCGTGGTCGGTGGCACACCGGGCTACACCTACCTGTGGACACCCGCTCCGGGCGGTGGCCAGGGGACACCTGCGGCAACGGGCCTCTGTGCGGGATCCTACACCCTGCTGGTGGTCGATGCCAACGGCTGCGACACCCTGCTGGAGGTCACCATAAGCGAGCCCCCGCCCTTGGCGAATGCACCAACAAGCACCGATGTCACCTGCGGTGGACTGTGTGACGGCACCGCTGCGGCGGATGTGAGCGGTGGGGTGGCGCCCTACACCTATGCATGGAGCCCGGCACCGGGCACCGGCCAGGGGACGGCGCAGGCGGGCGGGCTGTGTCCCGGCACGTACACGCTTACGGTGACCGATGCGAACGGATGCATCTACACGGAGGACTACCTCATCGCGGACCCCGTTCCGATCACACTTGTGCTGGACGTTGTTCCCGCCACGTGCCCGGCATCGTGCAACGGCAGTGCGGATGTCGTGGTGTCCGGCGGCACGGGCCCCTACACGTATGTTTGGGGAGCGGGCACCATCACGGGGCAGGGCACCCCGGGGGTGAGTGAACTGTGCCCGGGCGCGTACACCCTGACAGTGACCGATGCCCTGGGTTGCGACACCACGGTGGCGTTCACGGTCACCGACCCGGCACCGATCGAGGCGCAGGAAGTGGTGGTGGACGCCACGTGTGCGGACGGGTGCGATGGCAGCATCAGCCTTGTGGTGAGCGGCGGCACGCCGGGCTACACCTATGCGTGGTCCCCTGCGGGTGTCACGGGGCAGGGCACGCCGAACGTGAGCGGTCTGTGCGCGGGATCGTACACGGTGACGATCACCGATGCTGCGGGCTGCGACACCACGGCGAACTACACGGTGGGTGAGCCCCTACAGCTCGCCTTCACGCTGGATACCGCATCCCCCACCTGCAGCGGCTCATGCGATGGGGTGGCCACGGTTTCGGCAGTGACCGGCGGAATCGCCCCCTACACGTATTCATGGAGCCCCTCACCTCCGGCAGGACAGGGCACCGTCGCGGCCTCCCAGCTTTGTCCGGGCGCCTATACCCTCACCATCGCTGATGCGAACGGATGCGATACCACCCTTGCATTCACCATCGATCCCGCGCCGCTCATCGTTCTTGACCTTGTGCTGACGCCCACCGGTTGTGGTGGTGTTTGTACCGGTACCGCCACCGTTGCCGCCACCGGCGGGAATGGTGGGTTCACCTATGACTGGTCTCCCGATCCGATCACTGGGGATGGCACCCCGTCGATCGCTTCGCTCTGCTCCGGAGCTTATGCCCTGACGGTGACGGACGCGCTGGGTTGCGACACCACGCTGCAGTTCGTCATCTCAACACCTTCCGGCATCGATGCACAGCCGGAAGTGGAGGATGCACGCTGTTCCGATAGTTGTGATGGTGCCATCAACCTGCTTGTCAGTGGCGGGTTGCCACCGTACGGTTTCCAATGGTCACCTGAGCCCGCCGCGGGGCAGGGTACGCCGTCCGTTTCCGGTCTTTGCCAGGGTGTTTGGACCGTGCAGGTGGTCGATGCAGCGGGTTGTGATACCACACTGCTGGTGCAGGTGGATGCGCCAAGTGCCATCGTGCCCAACCTGTCGTTCACCAATGAGACCTGCAATGGACCCTGCGACGGTGCCGCCGTGTTGAACCCTGCGGGTGGCGTGGGGCCGTACCAGTTCAACTGGATCCCTGCGCCTCCCGTAGGACAGGGAACACCGGTTGCAAGCGGCCTTTGTGCCGGCGATGTGTCGGTGGTCATCACGGATGCCGCCGGTTGTGATACCACGGTGACCTTCACCGTTCTTCCCTTCCTGGGCATCGATGCGGGGCTTGTGACCGTTGATGGCCTGTGCCCGAATTCGTGCGGCGGTGAAGCTTCGGTGCTGCCTGATGGAGGTGTCGCCCCCTATTCGTTCGTTTGGGAGCCCGATCCGCTGACCGGTCAGGGTACCGGCACTGTTTCAGGCTTGTGTGTGGGCACGTACCTGGTGACCGTCGCCGATGCGGTGGGCTGCGATACGTCCCTGTTCTTCAACATCGAAAAACCAGCTCCGTTCGAACACGATCTTGTGGTGCAGCCTGAGGATTGCAGTGGCGCGTGCAGCGGTTCTGCGGTTGTGCAACCGGTGGGAGGAACCCCGGGATACACGTATGTGTGGAGCCCTGAACCTGGCGCCGGGCAGGGCACGAATGCTGTTACAGGCCTGTGCTCAGGCACCACCTATGAGGTCACCATAGGCGACGCCAACCTGTGCGATACCACGATCAGCTTCCTGGTACCTCCGTACCTGCCCATCGACCCTTTGTTCACCAGCACGGCGGTGACCTGCTCTGGATCATGCGATGGAACAGCCACGCTGGCACCCACCGGAGGACAGGGTCCCTTCTCGTTCCTCTGGGTGCCCGAACCCGGCAACGGTCAGGGATCGGCACAGGGGACCGGCCTGTGCGAAGGCGTGTATGAAGTGACCGTCACCGATGCCACAGGGTGCAGCAGTAGTGTACAGATCCTCATCACTTCGCCGGCACTCCTTGCCGTGGATGCCACAGTACAGGACCTGGAGTGCAACGCATCGTGCAATGGCAGTGTCGGGCTGGTGGTGTCGGGCGGTACCGGGCCCTATGCCTACCAATGGACACCCGCGCCACCTGTGGGGCAGGGGACATCGCTCGCCTCCGCACTATGCGCCGGTGTCATTTCGGTGGTTGTCACCGATGACGCCGGCTGTCAGGTGCAGCGCACGTTCGTCCTGCAGGAGCCCCCCCAGCTCACAGCGGAGGGGTCCGGCACCACCTCGCAGTGCCAGGTCTGCAATGGTTCGGTTTCCGTGGTCGTTGCTGGCGGAAGCCCACCGTACGACATCGGCTGGACCGACGCATCCGGTGCTGTGGTGGGTGTCACACCCACGGTCACGGGCCTGTGCGCCGGCACCTATTCAGGAGTGATCACCGATGCCAACGGCTGCCAGCTGGTCGTACCCGTGGGCGTTTCGGACGTTGAAGGCGAGGACCTCTCCGTGCAGGATGCGTCCGTGACCTGTCCGGGTGATTGCACGGGAACATTGGAGGCAGTATTCACGTGTGATGATCCGCCGTGCGCACTTGCATGGACGGATGATGCAGGCCAGGCGATCGGCGCCGACCCCGTGCTTGCCGGGCTGTGTCCGGGTTCCTACACCGCCGTGCTCACCAATGCCAGTGGCTGCATCACCGCGGTGACGGCGGTTGTCACCGGGCCTTCCTCCCCACAGTACTCCATCACCAGCAGCCCGCCGGCCTGCAATGGTCTGTGCAACGCAACCGCCGGTGTGAACCTCAATGGTGGCGCACCCCCTTATACGTTCATCTGGACACCCGAACCGGCAGCCGGTCAGGGTACCGCGTTCGCTTCCGGGCTGTGTGCCGGCTCCTATGAAGTGCAGGTCACGGATGGAACGGGATGCGACACCACCTTGTCCGTGGTCATCGTTGAGCCGCCCCTGCTGGAGCTCGCGGCAACTGTTCAGGATGTGGCCTGCGGCGGTGCGTGTGATGGCCGTATCGACCTTCAGCTGGCGGGTGGCACGGCGCCCTTCACCATCGTATGGAACCCTGTGCCACCCAACGGCCAGGGTGTGCAGGTCGCTCAACAGCTGTGCGCCGGAACCTGGTCGGTGGTGGTGGCTGATGCCGGGGGCTGCGCGCTGCAGGCGGTCTACACGGTGTCCGCCCCGGATCCGCTTGCCGTGCAGGTGCAGGTGTCACCCAGCTCCTGTGGAGCCTGTGATGGAGGTGCAACCCCGACCGTCTCGGGTGGTACTGCGCCCTATTCCTATGCATGGTCCCTGGTCGGTGTCCAGGTATCCACGGACCCTCTGCTGGCTGCTGTGTGTCCAGGAGTCTATGACCTCGTGGTCACCGATGCCAACGGTTGCACTGCCGGGGCGTCGGTACCCATCTCGGATGTGAATGGTCCGGAACTCACCGCCATTGATGGACAGGTGACCTGCTTCAGCGATTGCAACGGCGTTGCCGGTGTCACCTTCACCTGCAACATCGGTCCGTGCTCCACCATCTGGACGGATGCCGCCGGTACGGTCATCGCACAGAACCTGCTCACGGTGTCTGACCTGTGCACAGGCATCTACACGGTTCGGGTGATCAACGGGGTCGGCTGTGAGAGCGTCATCGACGTGGAAGTGGTGCCCGCCCAGGTGATCGTCCCCGATGCCACTGCCACGCCAGCGAGTTGTGCAGGAGTCTGTGATGGTGCTGCCTCCGTGTCGCCCACCGGTGGTGCAGGGGGGTTCACCTACAGCTGGTCTCCTGAGCCGGGTGGTGGGCAGAACACGCCCCAGGCCACCGGACTGTGCGCGGGCATCTATTCGGTGAACATCGTCGATGCGGTCGGTTGTGATACGCTTGTTCAAGTGCTCATCACTGCGCCCCCCGCCATCACAATGAGCGCCCTGGTGCAGGATGCCCTCTGTGCCGGTGCGTGTGATGGTGCCATTGAAGCCCTCGTCCAAGGGGGGGTGGCACCCTATGCACTGGTTTGGTCGCCATCACCTGCGGTGGGGCAGGGTACCACGTCCGTGGACAGCCTTTGTGTCGGTCCATACACGCTCTCGGTCACCGACCAGAACGGGTGCACCCTGGACAGCACATGGACCGTGAACGCTCCTCCACCTCTCGTGGTACAGGGCTCCAGTGCGTTCAGCACGTGCGGCGTATGTGATGGTTCCGCCGGTGTCACCGTATCAGGTGGCACAGAGCCCTATTTCGTCCAGTGGACCCTGCAAGGTGCGATCGTTGGCACCGGCCCATCGCTTACCGCTCGCTGCGCCGGCATCTACCTTGCCGAGGTCACCGATGCGAATGGCTGCACCGCGTCGCTGGTGGTTCCCATCTCGGATGTGGATGGTGAGGACCTGACCACCGTGGATGGCATCACCACGTGTCCGAATACCTGCGATGGCAGCGTGCAGGTGTCGTACACGTGCGGCGACCCCCCTTGCACGGTCACCTGGTATGATGGCGGCGGATCGGAGATCGCTCAGGCCGTGGACCAGGTGGATGGCCTCTGCCCGGGTGATTATTTCGTGCAGGTGGTCAACAATTCCGGATGCCTGACGGTGGATACGGCCTCCGTGCTCGTACCGGACCCCATCATTGCCAACCTGGGCACCACACCGGTCAGCTGCTTCGGCAGCTGCGATGGAACGGCGACAGTGGCGCCCACAGGGGGTCTCGCCCCGTATGTCTATGCCTGGTCACCGGAGCCGGGTGGAGGCCAGGGTACGGCAGCTGCCACAGGCTTGTGTGCGGGCACCTATTCGGTGCTCATCACCGATGCCAACGGATGTGCCATTGAGCAGGATGTCCTGATCACGGGTCCGTCTCTGCTGACCGTGGATGCCGAGGTGACCAATGCCTCCTGCAGCGGCGTCTGCGATGGCATCATCGAGCTGTCCCCGCAGGGAGGTACCGCCCCCTACACCTTCCTGTGGACCCCCCCTCCGCCCAATGGTGCAATGGGAGCCATCGCTGAACAGCTTTGTCCGGGACCCTGGCAGGTGCTCGTGAGCGATGCCAATGGATGCGACACACTGCTCACCTTCGTGGTGACCGAACCTGCGCCGCTTGAGGCTGTGCTTGCCACAGTGGACAACGTGTGCAACGGCGATTGTCTTGGGACGGCCGAGGTGTTCGTACAAGGAGGTACGGCGCCCTTTGTGGTCACATGGCGCGATGCCGGCGGTACGGTCATCGCCCCGGACCAAACGGCCATCGACCTGCTCTGTGCCGGTGCCTACGCGGTGACCGTCACGGATGGCAATGGATGCACGCGAGATGTCACGTTCAACATAGGACAGGGCCAGCCCATTGTACCGGGGCTGTTCGTGACCGGTGAGACCTGTGCCGGACCCTGCAACGGAACTGCCATAAGCACGCCTGATGGTGGGCAGGGACCCTACCAGTTCCTGTGGCAGCCTGAGCCGGGAGCAGGGCAGGGTACGGCCATCGCGTCAGGCTTGTGTGAAGGGGATTACACGGTCACCATCACCGATCAATCGGGATGCGATACCACAGAGGTCGTCACCATTGCGCCGTACGTGCCCGTGGATCCCGGTGCGGTGATCGGTGATGCGGGTTGCCCGGGCAGTTGCGACGGGTCCGTGCTGCTCGATCCCACAGGTGGCATCGGGTCGCTCTCCTTCATCTGGTCACCTGTTCCGGCCAATGGACAGGGGGCGTCCAGTGCAACGGGTCTATGCGCCGGTGATATCACTGTTACGGTGACGGACGCGGCACTGTGCGCAACCACCTACACCTACACGATCGGATCACCTTCCCCATGGCTGGTTATCGTTGATGAAGTGGTGCCCGCCACATGCACCAACTCCGCCGATGGTTCCATCGCCGTCACCACGGGAGGCGCGACACCTCCGCTCACATTCCAGTGGTCCGGTCCCGGAGGCTATCAATCCATATCGGAGGATATCAGTGGGTTGGCACCTGGTGATCATGCCCTGGTCGTGACCGATATCAACGGATGTGACACCACCGTGGTGGTGAACGTTCCCGTCATCAACCCACTGCTCGCTGATGCGGGCCCCGACAGGCGTGTTTGTGCAGGCGTGGAGGTACTGCTCGAGGGCGTTTCCAACGTGCCCGGGGTAACCTTCCAATGGACGGATGATCAGGGGCGGGTGCTTGGAGACCAGCCCACCATCGCACTTGGCGACCTGCCCATCGGACCTAACACGATCACGCTGACGGTGACCGATGGTGTTTGCTCGGTCACCGACCAGGTGGTCATCGATGTGTTGGAGGTACCCTTGGCACAGGCCGGTGATGACAGGTCCATTTTCCTGGGTGGCACCACCACCCTCGGTGGGGCTCCATCAGGACCCCCGGGCTCCGTGTTCAGCTGGGCCGCAGATACGACCCTCTCCGCGCTCGATGTGCCCAACCCGGTCGCATCGCCGGCAGTCACAACCTGGTACACCCTCACGGTGGTCGCGCCCAATGGCTGCCAGGATACCGATAGCGTGCTTGTCCGGGTGTTGCCGGAACTGGTGATACCCAGCGGATTCTCACCCAACGGCGATGGATGGAACGATGCGTGGATCATCGACCTGATCGACCTGTTCCCCGAGTGCGAGGTGGAGATCTACAACAGGTGGGGCGAGATGCTCTTCCGCAGCGTGGGGTACAGGACCCCCTGGGACGGCCGCTACAACGGAGGGCCCGTACCGGTGGGCACGTACTACTACATAGTCAAGCTGAACGACCCCGAGTACCCGGATGCCTACACGGGTCCGCTCACCGTGATCCGTTGAACCCATGCACGCCATGCAACGCCTGTTGATCCTTACCGTGCTGGGCTTGACGCTCCGTACGGTGAACGCCCAGCAACTGCCGCAGCTGACGCAGTACCAGTTCAACGACTATGTCTTCAATCCAGCGGTGGCAGGCAGCAGGCCGTTCTTCGAGTTGCGCAGCGCACACCGGTACCAGTGGGTGGGCATCCAGGACGCACCGCGCACATTCATGCTCAGCGGCATCTCCCCGGTCGGCACCAACATGGGTGTCGGGGCGTTCCTCTACACGGACCATGTCGGGCCCACACGCCGCACGGGATTCCAGGCCTCCTACGCCTATCACCTGCGCCTCGCCGGTGAAACAAGGCTTTCAATGGCGCTGGCCGGTGGGCTGGTCCAATTCCTGGTGGACGGCAGCAAGATCCAGTTCAACGATCCCGGTGACCCCGCCCTTGACGATCAATTGCGCGGGGAACTGAAGTTCGATGCACAGTTCGCCGTGTTGCTCCATCATCCCCGTTATTGGGTCGGTGCCGCCGTACCCCAGCTCATCGAGAACGAGGTCCGTTTCATGGACCAGGCAACGCGTTCGCTCAGTTCGCTGGAAATGCACAACTACTTCACCGGGGGCTATCGTTTCCTGATCGGCGACGACTGGAGGATCGAACCATCCTTCATGGTGAAGTATGTGACCCCGGTCCCCGTGAAAGTGGACCTTACCGCCACGGTCCGCTACCGCGATGCGTTCTGGATCGGTGGCTCCTACCGCACCAATGACGCGTATTGCGCGATGCTGGGCTATTGGCATAAGCGGTCCTTCCAGTTCGGGTATTCCTACGATATCATCACGAGCAACCTGCGTAACTACAGCTCCGGTACGCATGAGGTCATGCTCGCTGTGACCATCGGCAGGCAGCCTCGCTGATGCACCGGGGTGAACCCCGGGTGTGATAATTGCCATGGAAAGTGTTCCTTGGCCCTGCGCATGCGGGGCGGTGCTTGACATTGGCTGCGCAAAAGGCCGTATCTTTACGACTGATCTCCACAGCCCTGGGCGTATCATTCGTGGGTATTTTCCGTCCCATATCCGCATCGGCCCTGCGCTCGGCCTGGGTGGCTTTGCTCTCCATTGCGTGCTTGCAACCGCTCAGGGCACAGATCTTCATCGCGGTGGATGGTGCCCAGTACGAGACGTGCGGTGGGACGTTCCATGATAGTGGTGGTCCAGCGTCCGACTACGGCAACAATGAAGTGATCGTCACCACGATCTGTCCTGCGGGTGGAGCGTTCTCCGGTCCGGCCACGTCCGTTCGTTTCGATGTGTGGTCCATTGCCACGGTGCCGGGTGACACGCTGCGGGTATACGACGGCACCTCCACAGCCGATCCGCTCATCGCCACCGGCAACAGCGCGATCAGTCTTCTCAACAGCACGTTGACCGCCGGCGGGCCCAGTGGCTGCCTGACGTTCGCGTGGGTGAGTAATGAGAGCTTGGTGGCCCCCGGTTGGTCGGCGTCGATCCTTACGGGTCCTGATGCCGGGGAGGATGGCGTCGAAACGGTCTGTGGGAACGGAGTGGCACTCGACCTCTTCAGCCTGTTGGGCGGGGCCCCCGATACGGGAGGGTCCTGGGCAGCACCCGGCGGTGCGGCGCATCCGGGAACCTTCGTACCCGGTACCGATGTACCGGGAGTATACACCTACACGGTTTCCCAACCGGCCACCTGTCCGCCCGACGTGGCAACCGTCACCATCACCGTGGTGCAACCTCCTGATGCCGGTGCCAATGGTACGCTCGAAAGCTGCTCCAATGATCCGGCTGTTTCCCTGTTCGATGAACTTGGTGGCACGCCTGATGCGGGCGGTGTCTGGTCCGGACCTTCCGGCTCCTTTTCCGGTACGTTCATACCGGGTACGAGCGTTGCGGGTGTTTACACCTACACGGTAGCGGGCCAGTCGCCGTGCAGTTCGGCATCGGCCAGTGTGACCGTTACGGTCAGTACGTTCCTTTCCGCTGGTGGCAACGCCGGTCTCACCAGTTGCTCCAACGATGATCCCTTCGCCTTGTTCCCCCTGTTGGGCGGAACGCCCGCGCCCGGTGGAAGCTGGACGGCACC
>JBIJDX010000082.1:0-11052 GCA_044343855.1 Flavobacteriales bacterium | reverse complement strand
CTTCGCGGTGACGCGCACGAACCAGCTGTCGAGCGGGTAGTAGAGCACGGGCTTGTCGGTGCGCCAGCAGTGCGGGTAGTTGTGCTCGTACTTCTCCACCTTGAAGGCGCGGCCCTCGGTCTTCAGCATGATGGCGATGCGCTCGTCCACGCTGAGGTACTTGTCACGGCCCTGCTTCTTCGCCTCGGCGGCCTGTTCCTCCGCGCTGAGGTACTCGGCTTTCACATACTCGCCCGCGAAGTCGGTCACTTCGGGCTTGAAGCGGCCGCGCAGGTCCACCAACGTGAGCGAACCGATGCCGTGTTGCCTGGCCACGCGCTGGTCGTCCGCGCCAAAACTTGGCGCAGTGTGCACCACGCCGGTGCCGTCCTCGGTGGTCACGAAGTCGCCGCCGATCACGGTGAAGGCATCACCGCCTTCCGGTGTCGCGAAAGGAAGAAGCTGCTCGTAGCGGATGCCTTCCAGCTGGTGACCATGGAACTCGTCGAGGATGCTCCAGGGGATGTTCTTGCCGTCGCTCGTGTAGTCCTCGAACGAAGCGTTCTGATTGTCCGGCTTGAAGTACGCGTTCAACCGGGCCTTCGCCAGCACCACGGTCTGCGGCGCGTGCGTGTAGGGGTTGAAGGTCTTCACGCGCACATAGTCCAGCTTGGGGCCCACGGTGAGCGCGCAGTTGCTGGGCAGGGTCCAGGGCGTGGTCGTCCACGCGAGGATGAACACATCCCCGAAGGCGTCCTTGAGCAGCCACTCGCTCGTGGCATCGCGCTTCACCTTGAACTGCGCCACCACGCTGGTGTCCTTCACCGGCTTGTAGGTGCCGGGCTGGTTCAGTTCGTGCGAGGAGAGGCCGGTTCCAGCCGCAGGGCTGTAGGGCTGGATGGTGTAGCCCTTGTACAGCAGGTCCTGGTCGTGGAGCTGCTTCAGCAGGTGCCACACGCTCTCGATGTACTTGGTGTGGTAGGTGACGTAGGGCTTCTCCAGGTCCAGCCAGAAGCCGATGCGCCGGGTGAGGTCGTTCCACACATCGGTGTAGCGCATCACGGCCTTCTTGCACGCGGCGTTGTACTCCTCGATGCTGATCTTCTTCCCGATGTCCTCCTTGGTGATGCCCAGCTCCTTCTCCACACCCAGTTCGATGGGCAGGCCGTGGGTATCCCAGCCGGCCTTGCGGTCCACGCGGTGGCCCTTCTGTGTCCGGTACCGGCAGAAGATGTCCTTGATGGTGCGCGCCATCACGTGGTGGATGCCGGGCAGACCGTTGGCACTGGGCGGACCCTCGTAGAACACGAAGGGCGGCGCGTCCTTGCGCAGCACCAGGCTTTGGGCGAAGGTGCCTTCCACCTCCCATTGGTTCAATACCTCCTCGGCGACCTTGGGCAGGTCGAGCTCGTCGTACTGTGGGAATTTCTTGGACATCAGGGTCGGCTGAATGGCAGCGTTTGTGGGGGGCGTTCGCGGGTGGTCTTGCGCTCAGGAAGCACGGACCATGAACTGCAGACCTTCGCTCTGCTGCAGGGAATGCAGAATGGTGAAGAGGTTCTTGGACGTTGGATTGCCGGTGGCCGATAGGCTGCGCATGATGCTCTTCGGCTTCATGTTGGTCTGTTCGGCCAAGGCCTCGAAACCGATGGTGGCCTTGATGTAGTCACGTATCAGGGCCTTGCCGGTCTCCAGGTCATCGTTCAAGAGGCACTCGATGGCTTCCGTAAGCAGACCTCGACGGAACTCGGCGTCCCGCTGTGCCCGGCTCTGCACGCGCTCTTTGAAGTCCTTGGTCAATGCCATGGGTTCAATGTTTTCGTGTTCGGTGGATCCTCCAGTGTTCCCTTGCCTTGTCAATATCCGCCTGCTGTCTGCGTTTGGTCCCGCCCGCCAGAAGTAGGATCATCTTGTCGCCCTCTTTGCCGAAGTAGACCCGGTAACCCGGGCCGTGTTCTATCCTGCACTCGTGGATACCGCCTCCCAAACTCTTGCACTGCCCGAAATTGCCGCTGGACATTCGGGTAAGCGCTGTGTTCACCTTCAGCGCAGCCACATTGTCCAGTTCATCGAACCACTTGCCGAAAGGCGAACTTCCATCCGAGAAACAGAACTCCCGCAAAGGTATCATAAATGGTACCAATTGGAAAGAGCATCCAACGTGCAAAGCAAGGTCGCCATACCCGCAGGCCGGAGCAGGTCGAGCTCATCGTACTGCGGGAAACGCGTGCTGTTGTTGCTCATCGCAGGGTCTCGTTCGATTGGCGGCGGATGAAGTCCGCCTGCATGGGCACGGCGAAGGAATACTTGCCATGCCGGTTCTTGAAGATCAATCCGTGCTCGGCCAAGGCAGCGAGCATTTGGTTCACATGACTTGGGCTGAATGGTTTGCCGCTCCGTTGTCCGGAGGCCTCCACGATCTCCTGCACGGTGAATTCCTCATCGGCCGCATTCAGCGACGCGATGGTGGAAAGCAGCTCCCGCTGCCGGTCGGTCATTTTGTTCCAACGGCCGCTCGAACTCCCTGACCTCCGCTGTTCGACCGGCCAGATTAGGCGGTGGGTGCCCGGCTCCTGGGCGGAATGGATCAGCGAAGGTCATGGCTCCGATCCAATGATGGGCACAAATTTATTACTATTTCGATGGTTGGCTAAATTCATCATATAGGTCTATTCGTCCTGGATCTGCTTTGCGACCTTGGGCAGGTCGAGCTCGTCGTACTGTGGTAAACGCTTGGGCATCAGGGCTTTTCTACGGAGTCCTGCGGGCGGCAAAGATAGCGGGCAGCACCCGTGGGCGCTGCCCCGGTCGATCGCCGGCCCACCGGCCGCGTAACCCTTTCACAACACCCTGCGTACCACGGCATCGTTCCCGGCCATTCCGGGGCGTAGAACAACGTGTGTTTGACAACCAACCTCCCACAAGCAAGCCCTTCAGGGAACCTGCACCGCCTCCGCCAACGGATGTGGCCGCGCCCCCAAGACCGCTTGACAAGAATAGACGAATGTCAAAATATTGCAGACCAATGCCCTGCATGATTCGACCAACCGAACTGAACAACACCTTGAAACAACAGTCGATCAACCAATAACGACCCAGATGCAGCGGAAACGAACACCTTTGTTAACGAGCCACCCGGCTGGATCACGATGGCCCATGGGCCGTACGATCGCCTTGGCCCTTTTTGCCTTGTGGCAGTTGGTACAAGGCGATGCCCGGGCGCAGATCAACTATTCACAAAACTTTGGTACAGCGACCGGCAACTGCACGCTTCCCTGCAATGGGTGGACTATCTCCGGCGGTTACGCACCGGCGATAACGGCAACCTCGGGGGAAGGTTACTCCCGGTGCGGTAGCAGCGGTCGCTCGGCAAAGTCAAACATTTACAACAACGGACCCAGCACGACGCTTTCCGCCACATCGAGCCTGGGCACCTCCACGGGTGCTACGGCCACGTTCGGCTTCAGTTACAAGTGCATCAATTATAGCTCCGGTAGTGCGGCATCTGCGGGGGTATGCACCTTTACGGTTCAATGGGCCACTTCTACGGGTGGACCCTGGACAAACGCGGGCACCACATTCACGAACGTATCCAGCTCAACTTGCCAAGTTGCCCCGGTTCGGACCTTCAGCCCTGCAAATGGTGCTCAGCTCTTCGTACGCGTTCAGGCACAGCGCAACTCTGGCGACTTCTGGGTGGTGTTCGATGACATAACCTTGTCCCAGCCCGTAAACTCCGCTTGCAGCGGCACCCCCAACGCCGGCACCGCATCCGCTTCGTCCGCCAGTCCGTGTGCCGGCGTCAACTTCACCCTCAGCGCCAGTGGTCTAAGCGCCGGTACGGGT
Organism: Flavobacteriales bacterium; assembly: GCA_044343855.1. Lineage (GTDB taxonomy): Bacteria > Bacteroidota > Bacteroidia > Flavobacteriales_F > PHOS-HE28 > PHOS-HE28. Next base: position 7,227 of record JBIJDX010000082.1, on the reverse strand, counting down.
ATCTCCTACCAGTGGCAGCACTCCACCAACGGAGGCACCACCTGGGACAACATCGCAACCGCCACGAACGCCACCGCCACGGTGAGCCTTACCCAGACCACCAGCTACCGCATCCGCACCACCTGTTCCAACGGGGGACAGCAGGCCTTCAGCACCCCCGTGGTAGTGACGCAGAACACCACGCCGAGCTGTGTGGGCGAGGATTGCAATTCGGCGGCGACCATCCCGGTGGCCGCAAGCCTGGCCGCCTGCAGCTACACCAGCATCCCCAGCGGCTCCGCGCAGAACGGCCCTAACGGCAATTGTTCGAACAACTCGGGCAACACCCCGGATGACGATCGTTGGGTGAAGTTCGTGGCGCCCAGCGGCGGCAACAAGCTGGTGATCACCACCACGGCCGGCACCAGCAGTGATTGGGTGATGGAAGTGTGGGACGGTTGCAGCGGAAGCAAGCTGGCGTGCAATGACGATCGCACTGCCACTAACTACATGCCGCAGATCGAGCTGTGCCAGTTCCAGTACACCGCCGGGCAGACCTACTATGTGCGCCTGTGGACCTACGCCGCGGGCGGTGCCGGCTCCACCTGCAACCTCTGCATCTACCAGGCTGCCGCATGCCCCGCTCCGCCGGCCAATGATATGTGCGTGGATCCAGCCTCGCTGGCCTTCCAGACCAGCGGCAACTGCCCCGCCAATCAGACCGCCGGCACCACGGTATCCGCCACGGCCGGTCCCAACCAGACACCCAGCTGCGACGCCTTCGGTGTGATCAACGACGTGTGGTACAGCGTCACCACCAACGCGAGCACGGCCCAGATGCAATTGCGCATCGCCAGTACCAGCGGCACCCACGAGGCGGCCGTCTACAGTGCGGTCACCTGCGGCACCACGGCGACCGAGGTAGGCTGCTACACGCCGATCAACGGCAACTCGGCCGCCATCAACGTATCGCCCAACACCACCTACCGCATCCGCGTGTGGTCCAACCCGGGCGCTGACGGGGCCTTCAATATCTGCGCCAGCAGCCTGTGCACCACACCCCCCAGCGCCACCATCAGCTATGCGGGTTCGCCTTTCTGCAGCACGGGTACCACGGCCAGCGTGACCAGCACGGGCACCAGCGGCGGTACGTACACGGCCTCCCCGGCCGGTCTATCGATCAATAGCGGCAGCGGCTTGGTGACCTTGGGCACCAGCACCCCGGGCACCTACACGGTGACCTACACGGTGGCAGCATCCGGAGCCTGCGCCCAGTTCCAGACCACGGCGAGCATCACCATCAACGGCGCCACCACCTGGTATGCCGATGCGGACGGTGACGGCTTCGGCGACCCTGCCGTGACCCAGCAGGCCTGCACGCAGCCCAACGGCTATGTGGGCAACAACACCGATGGCTGCCCCAACGATGCCAGCAAGGCGGCCCCGGGCAACTGCGGCTGCGGCAATCCAGAGCCCGGCATGTCCTGCGATGATGGCAATGCGGCCACCGGGAACGATGTGGTCAACGCCTCCTGTGTCTGCGCGGGGTCGACCATCACCCTGTACTCCATCGGCACCGGCAACTTCGCCGATGGCAACAACTGGAGCCTCACCCCGGGCGGTCCGCCCGCCGGGGTGTATCCCGTGGGCCATGACCTGGTGGTCGCCTCCGGCACTACCATCTCCGTGTCCGGCCAGCAGCTGGTGGGCGACCTCAACGTACAGAGCGGCGCCACCCTGGCGTTCCCCGTGAGCGAGGTGCTGCTGTCGGTGACCGGCAATACCGTGGTGCTGGACGGCACCATCACCGGCGGCGGCGTGCTGTCGCTGGAGGGCCAGTCCGCCACCACCCTCACGCGCACCACCGGTGTGCTGGACATCACCAACCTGACCATCGCCGCCCCGGGTGGTGTGACGGCCACCGGTTCGTTCGACATCCGCGGCACGCTGCGCCTGGCGGCCGGCAACTTCAATGCCACCAACGCGAGCGTTTCGCTGCGCAGCACGGCCGCCGGCACGGCACGCCTGGGCATGGTGGAGAGCGGTGCCACCTACACGGGCAACCTCAAGGTGGAGCGCTACATCCCCGGCGGGGCCAGCAACTGGCGCCTGCTCGGTGCACCGGTGAGCGGCGGCACGGTGAACGACTGGAAGGACGACTTCTTCATGGCCGGCTTCCCCGGTTCGCACTACCCCAACTTCTACAGCGGCGGCCAGCTGTGGCCCAGCGTGCGCAAGTACGACGAGACCGTGCCGAGCAGCGACCTCAACGCCGGCCTGGTGGGCGTGGCGGGAGTGTCCGAGGCCTTTCAGATCGGTCGCGGCTATGCCAACTGGAGCGGCGATTCGCAGGGCGGCACGCAGCCCTTCGTGGTGGATGTGACCGGTCCTCCCGTGATCGCAGCGTCGCCCGTGCAGCTGCCCATGACGTGGACCAACAGCGGCAATCCCGCCGCCGATGGCTGGAACCTGGTGAGCAACCCGCTGCCCAGCCCCATCGCCTTCTCTTCCATCAGCCGTGGTGCCGATGTGGAGAACGGCTACTACGCCTACGACCCGGCCACGGGCAACACCGCCAGCTGGAACGCACAGCTGGGCGTGGGCACCAACGGTGCCACCGGCACCATCCAGAGCGCACAGGCCTTCTGGCTGAAGGCCAACGGGCCCTCGGTGACCACCAGCGTGGGTGAGAACGCCAAGGTGCTGAGCCCCACGGGCGGCTTCTTCGGCGGCATGGAGGCCGAACAGCCCGCCATGGTGCGCCTGCGCTTCCGCGGCGCCAACCCGGCCTACGCCGATGAGACCGTGGTGGTCTTCGAAGGCGGTGTTCCCGCACTCGACGACTCCGACATGGAGAAGCTGGACTTCGGTCACAGCTCCGCACCGCGCATCGGCACCCGCGCCGGCACCACCCTGCTTGCGATCAATGCCGCCGGCCAGCTTGCCGAGGGCGTGGTGATCCCCGTGCTGGTGCGTGCCACCGCCAACGGCAACCACACCGTCACCCTCACCCAGGTGGAGACCCTTGCGGGCATGAGCTGTGTGGTGCTGGAGGATGTTGTCACCGGCACGCGCACCATTGTGCAGGAGGGCAGTGCGTACACCTTCAGCATGAACGCCACGGCGGGTGCCATGGTGCACCGCTTCAACCTCCACGTATCGGCCGCCATCGACCGCCAGCTGCAGGCAGCCACCTGCCACGGCGAAGCGAACGGCAGCGTGCAGGTGACCCTGCCCGGTGGCTCGGACGAACTGGTGTCGTGGTCCACGGCGGCGGGCGCAACCCTCGGCCAGCAGGCCTTGAGCGCCGGCACCACCACCATCAGCGGGCTCGCTGCCGGCAACTACAGCATCACCGTGGCCACCCAGGGTGAGTGCGGCAGCATCACGGGCGATGTCACCATCACGCAGCCCATGGCCCTGGAGGCCGAAGCCAGCGTGACCGCCGTGTCGTGCAGCAACAGTGCCGACGGCCGCGTTGCACTCGCGGTGCTCGGCGGCACCGCCCCCTTCAGCATGGCATGGAGCAATGGTGCGGCCACCGACACCCTGGTGGCGGCGGCAGGCACCTACGGTGTCACCATCACCGATGCCAACGGCTGCTCGCTCGAGCAGGAGCATGTGATCGGTGCTCCCGCACCCATCGAAGCGGTGCCCACCGTGGTGGATGAAACCTGCGCCGGCATGGCGAACGGCAGCGTGACCCTGGCCCTCACCGGTGGTGTAGGTGCCCTGAGCACGCAGTGGTCCGATGGCAGCACGGGCGACGTGCTCACCGCAGCACCGGGCACCTACTCGGTGACCGTGACCGATGCCAACGGATGCCAGCTCTCCGAGCTGTTCACCATCACCGGTCCGCAGCCCATCCTCACCCAGGAGATGGTGCAGGCCGCCAGCTGCCACGGCGCGCAGAACGGCTCGGTGGCCGTGAGCGCCACTGGTGGCACGGGCACGCTGAACTTCGCCTGGAGCACGGGCTCCCAGGAACCCCTGATCACGGCAGGTGCAGGCACCTACTCGCTGACCATCACCGATGCACAGGGCTGCACCGTGGAGGGCACCTATGTGATCACCGAACCCGATGCGCTCGTGGGCATCGCCGCCGTGCAGGATGCCTCCTGCGCAGCCGCCGGCAACGGCCAGGCCAGCCTGTCGGTGAACGGTGGCGTGGCTCCCTACCACGTGATGTGGTCCAACGGCACCGCGGGCCTTGTGCTGGTGGCGGCCCCCGGCCAGTTCACCGCGACGGTGACCGATGCCAATGGCTGCGCATCCAGCACAGTGGCGACCATCGGTGCGGCGGCCGACCCGGTCGGTGGCATCTCCGCACATGAGCCGATCGTGCAGGCCGGCGAACCCATCCAGTTCATGTCCACCGCTGCCCAGGACCTGGAGCACCTGTGGGACCTGGGTGATGGCACCTTCAGCACAGCGCTCTCCCCCGTGCATGTGTACACGGAGCCCGGCACCTACACCATCGTGCAGACCGTGGGAACCGCTCCCTGTGTGACAACGACCACCACCACGCTGAACGTGGAGGTGAGCACCGGCCTGGAGGAGGCCACTGCGGTGAACGGCATCGCGGCGTGGGTGGAGCGTGACAACTTCGCGGTGCGCATCGAGCGCAGCACGGGTGCGATCCACATCCGCCTGCATGATGCCGGTGGCAAGCTGGCACGGTCCATCGACCTGCCGCGCGCCAGCAGCGAAACCATGACGATCCCCACCGCGGACCTGGCCCCCGGCATCTGGTTCCTCTCGGTGGAGACCGGCGACCTGAACGAACAGTTCAAGCTGAACCTGGTCCGCTGACCGCGCACACACCAATGATACGGGGCCGTTCCGCACATGCGGGGCGGCCCCGTGCCGTTGGCGGTGCACCTGCCGGCCGGGGATGGGCGCACCCGCCGGTGGGCGCCTCCGTGCGGAAAGAGCCGCGCATCGGGAACAGGATGGCCTTCCGTTCGTTCCTTCGCAGCATGCACATCACAGAGGAGCTGATGCCCGGCCTGCTCGCCCTGCGCGCGCACCACGCCGCCGGCGCACTGCGCGAGATCAATGAACGCCGCCGCGCACTGAAGTCGCTGCGCACTGCACTGCGCAGGCACGAGGAGGCACTGCTAACCGCGCTGCATGCCGACATGCGCAAGCCACGCTTCGAGGGCTACCTGGCCGATGTGGCCCTGGTGCACAGCGAGCTCGACCACGTCCTGCGACACCTGGAGGACTGGACACGCGTGCAGCATCCACCCACACCGCTGAGCCTGCAGCCCGCGCGCAGCACACTGCTGCTGGAACCGCTCGGCGTGGTGCTCATCATCGCCCCGTGGAACTACCCGGCACAGCTGGTCCTGAACCCCCTGATCGCCGCACTGGCGGCCGGCAACTGTGCGGTGGTGAAGCCCAGCAACGAGACACCCCACACCGCCGCCGTGGTGGAGCGCATCCTTGCAGAGGCCCTTCCGCGTGAGGTGCTGGTGGTTCAGGGGCCGGGCGCGCTGGTGGGCGAACGGCTCATCACGCCGTTCCGCTTCGACCACATCTTCTTCACGGGCAGCCCGGCGGTGGGGAGGCGGATCATGGCCCTGGCCGCACCACACCTCACGCCTGTCACATTGGAACTGGGGGGCAAGAGCCCCGCCATCGTTGACCGCAGCGTGGATGTGGAGCGCGCCGCCGATCGCATCGCCTGGGGCAAGTTCTTCAACGCGGGGCAGACCTGCATCGCCCCGGACCATGTGCTGGTGCACACCGCCGTGCAGGAGCGCTTCCTTGCGGCCATGAAGCGGGCGGTGCTGCGCCATTACGGCACCGACCCTCAGCAGAGCCCCCACTATGCGCGGCTGGTGAACGACAAGCGCTTCGGCATCGTGCAGCGTTACCTGGGCGAAGGGACCGTGCTGGTGGGTGGTGCCAGCGATGCGGGCGACCGCTACATCGCCCCAACGGTGCTCACGCACGTGCCTTCCGATGCGGCGTGCATGCAGGAGGAGATCTTCGGACCGGTGCTCCCCGTGCTGCCTTGGACCGGGCGGGAAGAGGTGTTGGCACAGGTGGCACGCAACCCGCATCCGCTCGCCGCCTACATCTTCAGCAGCGACCGTGGGGCCCAACGTTACTTCAGCAGGCACATCGCCTTCGGCGGCGGGTGCATCAACCATTGCATGCTGCACTTCGGCCATCCGGGAATGGCCTTCGGCGGGGTGGGTACCAGCGGCATGGGCCGCTACCATGGCCGGCAGGGGCTGTTGCAGTTCAGCAACCAGAAGAACCTGGTGCAGGCCAGCACCCTCATCGAACATGGACTGCAGCAACCTCCCTACAGCGCCTGGAAGGAACGTGTGCTGCGCTGGGTGATGGGCTGAGGAGCGCCCTGGTGTACCGCCGTGCTGCGTTTTGGGTAGCTTCGCCGCCCATTGCAACCATACCGGCATCATGAAGCGCTGCCTCCCCCTCATCGCCCTCCTGCTCACAAACCTGTTCGCCGCGGTCGGGCAGGACAAGGCTGCCGTGCAGGCGTCGCCGGACGTGCAATACCAGTACCTCGGCACCTTCGACACCGCCACGATGAGCGACATCCTGAACAGGGAGGTGCCACAGGTCCTGGGGGACAAGGTGAACTACACGGCACCCCGGAACGCGGTGAAGCTGTACCGTGTGGTGTACAACTCGGTGGTGCCCGAGCAGGAGAACCGTCCCACGGTGGCATCCGGGATACTGGCCATCCCCGCCACCGGTGCCCGCACCATGCCATTGATCTCGTACCAGCACGGAACGCTCTACGGCGACATGGCCCCCCCCTCCGACCATCTGCGATCGTTCGAATCGCGGCTCATGATAGCACAGTTCGCCAGCCAGGGCTACGTGGTGATCGGCGCCGACTATTTCGGGTTCGGTGCATCCAGGGAAAAGGACTCGTACATCGTGGTCAACAGCCAGGTGCAGGCTTCCTACGACATGTACCGGGCGGCACTGGTGGTGCTGGAGAAGGAGGGCATATCCGTCAACAGGTTGTTCACCACCGGCTGGTCGCAGGGCGGTGTGATCACCATGGCCTTCCTGGAGCGCTTGGAAACCCTTGGCGTGCCGGTGACGGCGGTGGGGACCGCAGCGGCCCAGTGCGACGCCTTCGTCATGGTCAATGGGTTCCTGTCCCACCCACGCCCCATCGACGCCGGCTGGGTGACCACGATGTTCATCCTCACGGCGTTCTCCTTTGAGGAATACTACCGGATACCCGGACTGGCA
>JBIJDX010000260.1:0-3486 GCA_044343855.1 Flavobacteriales bacterium | reverse complement strand
GTGAAGCCACAGCGCATCGTGCCAACCACGGTGGAGATCGTGGATATCGCCGGTCTGGTGAAGGGGGCCAGCAAGGGAGAAGGACTGGGCAACCAGTTCCTGGGCAACATCCGCGAGTGTGATGCCATCCTGCATGTGCTCCGCTGCTTCGACGACCCCAACGTGGTACACGTGGATGGCAGCGTGGATCCGGTCCGTGACAAGGAGGTCATCGACATCGAGCTGCAGCTGAAGGACCTGGAGACCGTGGAGGCGCGCATCAAGAAGGTGGAGAAGCAGGCCCAGATCGGGGAGAAGGAGGCCAGGCGCCGCTTCGACCTGTTGAGCCGCATCCATGAAGCCCTGCTGAAGGGTCGGAGCGCGCGCACCGTGATCACCGCCAGTGATGATCCCGCACTGCTCAACGAGTTCCAGCTGCTCACCGCCAAGCCTGTGCTGTACGTGTGCAACGTGGATGAGAAGAGCGCCACCACGGGCAACGCATACGTGGAAAAGGTGAAGGCCGCCGTGGCGAACGAGAACGCCGAGGTCATCTTCGTGACGGCGGCCATTGAAGCGGAGATCGCCAGCCTGGAGACCCCCGAGGAACGGGAGATGTTCCTGGCCGACATGGGCCTTTCGGAACCGGGTGTGAACAAGCTCATCCGAGCGGCCTACCACCTGCTGAAGCTGCAGACCTACTTCACGGCGGGTGTGCAGGAGGTGCGTGCCTGGACCATCCACCAGGGCGACACCGGCCCGAAGGCGGCCGGGGTTATCCACAGCGATTTCGAGAAGGGATACATCCGGGCCGAGGTTATCGGCTATGATGACTACGTGACCCTTGGTAGTGAGGCAGCCTGTCGCGCGGCGGGCAAGCTGCGCACCGAAGGCAAGGAGTACATTGTGAAGGATGGAGATGTGATGCACTTCCTCTTCAATGTGTAAAGCCCGTCGCGCACGGTGCGGGGTGATCGATGCGGCTCCATGACCGTTCGTCAGCCGTCCTTCATCATCTCTGCCCGTTCCCTGCAGCCCTGCACAACGGACTACCTTAGCACACTTTTCCAACCCACCATGCGTTCCCTCACCGCATCCGTTCTGGCCGCGCTGCTCGCCGCTTGCTCCACCCCGGAAACATCCACCGAGACCACTTCCATGGACAACCTCGCTGCCAACCCCCTGCTTCAGCCCAGCACACTGCCCTTCCAGGCCCCCCACTTCGATCGCATCAGGGACGAGCACTTCCGCCCGGCCATCATGGAGGGTATGCGTCGTCACCTGGAGGAGGTGAAGGCCATCGCAACCAATAGTGAGGTGCCCACTTTCGCCAATACCATTGAGGCCTTGGAGCTGAGCGGGCGCGACCTCAACCGTGCCTCGGCCGTGTTCTATAACCTCACCGGCAGCGCCACCAACGACAGCCTCCAGGCCATCAAGGGCGATCTGGCACCGAAGCTGGCCGCCCATGGCGATGCCATCGCGCTGGATCCCCAACTGTTCGTGCGCATCAGGGCGCTGCATGAACAACGCAGCACCCTGGGCCTTGATGCGGTGCAGGAGCGCCTGCTTGACCGTTACTACACCCGCTTTGTCCGCGCTGGAGCCCTGTTGGACGAGCCCGACAAGGAGCGCATGAAGAAGCTCAATAGCGAGGAGGCCGACCTCATCACGCGGTTCGAGGACAACATCCTCAAGGAACGCGCCGCTTCGTCCATCGTGGTGGACAGCGTGAAGCAGTTGGAGGGCATGAGCGCGGAGGCCATCGATGCCGCCGCCGCAAACGCAAAGGCCAAGGGATATGAGGGCAAGTGGCTCATCGACCTGCGGAACACCACCACGCAGCCTGCGCTTTCCGAGTTGAAGGACCGTGGTCTCAGGGAGCGCATCATGAAGGCTTCCGCCGAGCGTAATGCGCGTGGCAACGAGTTCGACAACAAGAGCATCATCGCACGCCTGGCGCAGTTGCGGGCCGGGAAGGCGAACCTGCTCGGATTCCCCACCTGGGGGCATTACGTGATGGATGACCAGATGGCCAAGAGCCCCGACCGTGCGCTGAAGCTCATGGCCGACATGGCTCCGGCCGCTGCGGCCAACGCACGCAAGGAGGCCGCCAAGCTCCAGGCCATCGTGGACAGGCAGGGAGGCGGCTTCCAGGTTGCTTCATGGGATTGGGACCTTTATGCCGAGCAGGTGAGGAAAGCGGAGTACGACCTGGATGAGGCCGCGGTGAAACCCTACCTCGAGTTCGAGACGGTGTTGCAGAACGGTGTCTTCTACGCCGCCAACCAGTTGTTCGGCCTCAGCTTCAAGGAACGGAAGGACCTGCCGGTGTATCACCCCGATGTGAGGGTGTTCGACATCATCGACACCACCGGTGAGGTGATCGGCCTGTTCTACGGCGATTACTATGCCCGCGACAACAAGAACGGCGGCGCCTGGATGAGCAGTTTCGTGGACCAGAGCACCCTGCTGGGGCAGCAGCCTGTGATCACCCAGAACTGCAATTACGTAAAGCCGGCGGCCGGCCAGCCCTGCCTGCTGAGCTGGGACGATGTAACCACCCTGTTCCACGAGTTCGGTCACGCCCTGCACGGCATGCTCAGCGCCCAGAAGTACCCCAGGTTCAGCGGCACGGCCACCAGTACGGACTTCGTGGAGTTCCCCAGCCAGGTCAACGAGAACTTCGCGCTGGTGCCCGCGGTCTTCAACAATTTCGCCAAGCACTACAGGACGGGTGAGGTGATGCCGACCGCGCTGGCCGAGAAGCTGCGCAAGGCGAGCCGCTTCAACCAGGGCTATGCAACCACCGAGTACCTCGCTGCGGCCCTGCTCGACCTGGAGTGGCACAGCCTTCCTGCCGATGCCCCGCTCGTTACCGATGTGGAAGCCTTCGAGGCCGCTGCGCTGAAGAAGTACGGCCTCGATCTGGCCCAGGTGCCACCCCGCTATCGCAGCACGTACTTCAGCCACTGCTGGACCGGCTATGCGGCCAACTATTACGCGTATCTCTGGAGCGAGGTGATGGATGCGGACGCCTACGCCTGGTTCAACGAGAACGGCGGCATGACCCGCGCCAACGGCGACAGGTTCAGGGCGGCCATCCTCAGCCAGGGGGGCAGCAAGCCTGAAGCGCAGATGTATCGGGACCTCACGGGCCGCGATCCCCGGGTTGAGCCCCTGCTGGTGAAGCGTGGCCTGCGCTGAAACCCGTCGGTACCAAGGGTGTGAGCCTCCGCTCTTGTTGATAAGTAGCGCGGATCGTTGAAAAGCGTGCATTGACCCTGCCACGGGGGCTGTGCCAATGGACTATCTTCGTGGCACGTTCCGGAACCCACGCCATTGCAGGGTTTCGGCTCAATTTCGATGAGCGAGAGCAATTACGGGGAGGAGCATATCCGGTCGCTTGATTGGAAGGAGCACATCCGGCTGCGACCGGGGATGTACATCGGCAAGCTGGGCGACGGAAGCAGTTTTGATGATGGCATCTACATCCTGTTGAAGGAG
>JBIJDX010000259.1:0-3487 GCA_044343855.1 Flavobacteriales bacterium | reverse complement strand
ATGGTATCGCAACACGCTCTTCGTGATAACGGCTGACCATACAGCCGATCTGGAACGCAAGGGATCGATGGGCAACAAACCCATCGACTACTGGGTGCCTCTGGTCTACCACGCTGCATGGCTGCCGGCGATGGAGCACCGGTCCGTCACCCAACACATCGACATCCTGCCCACCGTCCTGGACCTCGTCGGTCATCGCGATGCCTTCTTCGCCTTCGGCCACAGCATGCTGCGGAAGCGTGTACCACCCGTGGCCATCTGGTCCAACAACGGCATCTTCACCATCACCGGGCCCACGCAACAGGTGCAGTTCGATGGCGAACGGGTGATCGGCGTTCTTCCCCTGCGCAACCTGGCGGTGGACCCAACATCGGCTGGAGACCTTGAGCTGCATTTACAGGCGGCCATACAGCAGTACAATAAGCGTATGCTGGGGTCCTCGCTCACCAGTGCTACTCAGACACCATGAGGGCCACGATCATCTACAACCCGCGATCGGGCAGAAAACATGCACCGCGCATCAAGACCATTGCCGCTGGTTTGGCGCAGGCGCTCGGAACGGAGCTTCATCTCCGGGAGATCGAAGGGCCAGGTCATGGACGTGAGCTGGCCATGGAGGCGGTGCGCAGTGGCAGCGAACGGGTGATCAGCGTTGGCGGCGATGGCACCAACAACGCCATCGCGCAGGGCCTGATCGGCAGCCACATCCCGATGGGCGTGGTGGCCATGGGCAGCGGTAATGGCTATGCGCGATCACTGGGTCTTCCACTGGACCCCTCCGACGGACTGCGCCATGCCCTCACTGCAGCACCCCGGCCCATGGATGTCTGCTTCCTGAACGACCACCTCTTCCTGGGTACGGCTGGGATCGGCTTCGATGCCCGTGTGGCACATCGCTTCGACAAAAGCAAGAGCCGGGGCATGTTCGGCTATGCGCGCATCATCGTGCAGGAGATCTTCGGTGCACCACCGATGCCTGTGCGCGTAACCGTGGAAGGACGCAGCATCACGCAAGAGGTGCTGATGCTCGTGTTCTGCAACACCCGCGAGTTCGGCAATGGCGCGGACATCAGCCCCGGATCGAAGCCCGACGACGGCATTGCGGAACTGCGTCTGGTGCGCAAGCCGCCCTTCTTCCAGCTCGTGAAGGCCTTCCATGATGTATACAACCACCGCGCCGACAGCAACCCCAACGTACTGAACGTGCCCGCTACGGTGGCTTCGGTATGGCAGGCCGGCACACTGGCGCACCTGGATGGCGAGCCGCTGGAGGTGGGGCACGATGTGCGCTTCAGGTTGGAAGCGAAGAAGCTGTGGGTGATCGCATGATCGAACCCATCCGGAACAAGGGGGTACCGATGAACATGCGCTTCCTGCCAACAGTCACCTTTCTGGCCTTCACGTTGAACGCGTGGACGCAACCGGGCCCCATGGAACAACCGCTCCACGTGGTGGTGACACTGAACCATGAACTCTACCGCAACGGAGTGGCGCAGTACATGGTCATCACGCCCGGTAACGACACCCTGCGGGCGGAAAACCTCCGCCCGGCACAGGGGGACAGCGTGCTCTCGTTCATGGTGCATGCCTCCAGCGCCGATCATCCGTGGAGCGTGAAGTACCTGCCCGGCGGGGCCATGATGGACCTTCACCTGAGCTATGAACCGACGCTCTTCGGCTACACGCTTCGGCTGCCCTTCAGCCAAGGCTCCTTCGAGCTCGATGGCCACAGGATCATGAAATGCCTTGCCGACCAAGCGGAGGACCTGCAGGTGCGGGATGCCCAGCGCCCCGGCTGGAACCTGAAGCATCCCTTCGGTGCGGTGGATACGTTGGCCTGTCACGGAGGTAGGTTGGTCTATTCACGCGGCGGTAGGATGCACGCCGAAGTGCGCATACTTGACCTGATGTCGTTCGTAAAGCGCGTTCCCCGTATGCCGCCAACGGCTCCGCGCGAGGCCAGCTATCCCGGTGGTCCCGCCAACTTCGATCGCTTCATCCGGTCCCACTTCAGCAAGCCGTTGATCGAGCGCACCAATAAGCGCGTGACCCTCTCGGCGCTGGTGACCATCGAGTCCGATGGAAGCATCCACCGGGTGGACCTGAACGGCAGCGCCTACCCCGAGCTGGACCGAGAATTCAAGCGGGTGCTGCAGCTCAGCAGCTGGTGGGAACCGGCATCAGTGCAGAACATGTTCGGCACCCTGGATCCACCGAACTATCGCTACGTGGAGCATAGCAAGGTCATCGAGTTCACCGTGGACCCGGACAGCATCTGGACAGAGCTTTCGGACCTCTCGGTAATGATAACCCCGGCCGACCCGACCAGCAGCGACGAGCTCACCGTGACCTTCCACTGGATCGGCGGCTCCTGTGGGAAGTATGAGGCCTACGCCAAGGTGCAGCCAGCACCCACGGATGGTAGCCCGCGCGATGTCTTCCTGTATTTCGGCACGATCCTCCCAGCGCAATGCGAGGACAGGCAGCCGCAGTCGTTCGGGTTCACCATGAAACCGCTGCCATCCGGGAAGTACCGCTTCAGGCAGATGCCGCACCCCAAGCTCAGGAACGGCCCCTGGATGCCGGATCCGTACCGCGTGCGGCACGTGGAAGTGCGGTGAAGCACACTTCGATGGAACGATAGCATCAGCAGCCATATCAGGCTGCGTCCGGGATGCGTGATGCTCGCACACTTCCCGACCATCCGTATAAGTGGCCAAATGTAGCTTCAGAAAGGCTTATTTGGCCACTTATAGATTCATACAAAGAGCGCATCCGTGGTCACCTCGCTCTCCATCAATTGGCGGCTGTAGGCATTGTCTGCCACACCATGCGTGGTGACCAAGGTGAGGAACACGCTCTTCCGCGTGCGTGTGGCGGAGGTGAACGCGGCGATCTTCGCGCTCAGCTCGGCGGCATAGCCACGATCGATGCGGAACGGCTTGTTGCTGAACTTCATCTCGCACAGGTTGATCACCTGGTCATCGCGATCAATGAGCAGGTCCACCTGCGCCCCGCGGTCCTCGCCTCCCGTTGAGCCGGGGCCAGGACGCTTGCCCACCCAGCTACCCTCCACAGAGCGTACACCGCTGATGCCGAGCGCCCCCTTGATCGCGTCCACATGCTTGATGCAGATGGTCTCGAACGCGAACCCTGACCACGCCCGGTAGGCCGGCAGGGAGATCAGCCGCTGCCAGGTGCCGGCCCGCCCCGCCCGTGTGCTTGCCACGTAGCGCAGGTAGAAGAGGGTGTACTCATCGGTAAGCCGATAGAGCGGGTCCTTCTTACCATGGTAGGGCGCATAACGCTCAATGAAACCGGACTGCTCCAATTCAGTGAGCGTGGCCGTCAGGCGGCCACCGGAGGGGAGCTTGGCCTTCGCTGCGACGGCGTTGCGCGTGAGTCCCCGCCGCACGGAGGCCAGGGCGCGCACCACCGCTTCGTGGTTGTCGCCATGCTCGAAAAGCGATGCGAACACGTTATCGAA
>JBIJDX010000258.1:0-3488 GCA_044343855.1 Flavobacteriales bacterium | reverse complement strand
GCAATGCGGCCCAGTTCAACAGTTTCTTCATGCCCCTGCAGGGCGGCCACAGCATGATGGGGGCCAGTGGAAGCGCCCTGATGACCGCGGCGGGCTGGGACCGCGACCGGCTCGGCTGGCGTGCCCAGGGCGCGATGCATCGACTCAATGCGCGCGATGCCGGCGGGCGTCCGGTGAGCGGGGACATCGATCCGCTGGCAGGTGATACAGGAGTCTTCCTGCTGCGCGACTTCGTCAGCACCGGCGATGTCATCCGCATCCGCCTGCCCTTCATTCCCAAGGACAACTACCAGCAATGGCTGTGGCTGGAGAACCATCAGGGCATCGGTTTCAATGGCAGTCCCACCGATGTCTTCCATTATCAGTACAGACCCTGCATGGACACGTTGGTCCCTGGCATGTCGGCCACCATCCAGGTGGACCGCGAGCTCCGAAGTGGCCCCGACCTGTTCAGCGGTCATGCGGACTACCTGCGTCCCCTGCCGGCCAATGGCCTCTTCGACCTGACGCTGTTCGGTGAGGCTGTCAGTGCTTGTCCCTATGGAGGGCAGCGGAGTATCGCGTATGCCATGGAGCCTGCGCGGGCCAATCCGTTCACCGGCAACCACGAGTGGGAACTGCCGCTCGTTGACCGCAACAACGATGGCAAGCTGGCCCGTGGCGAACACCTGGTGCCAAACACCCGGATGGTGAACGGTGAGGCTCGTGATCGTGCCGCCTTCTATGGCCGCAATGACCAGCTCTACCGTATTGGTGGCAATTCCGCCATCGGCATGGCCACCAACCCGGCATTGGTGCCGCAGCTGACCCTTGTGAGCAATGCAACACGTGCCCTGCACAAGGGCGCTCCTGATGTGCGTGCCACCCACCTCAACGGATTGCGTGTGGAGTTGCTCGCAGGTGCGCCATCCGGTATGTTGAAGGTGCATGTACGCGCTGACGACACCATGGTGGATCGCGACGTGCGGTGGTGCTCCGACAGCATCGTGTTGCCGCCGCTCAGAGGCCGTGATGGCCGATCACTCACCGTGTTGAACGGGGCCACCCTGCTCATCGACCGCTCGCTCACACCCACCCGTTACGACGAACCGGAGCGCGCCCACGGTCACACCTACTTCGCGCCGCCCACGCGCTTCACGCTGCAGAGCGCGGCGCACCTGCTCGTTCGCTCAGGGGCACGCCTGGAACTGCGACGGGGAAGCGTTCTTCATGTACTTCCCGGTGCCTGCCTGCAGGTGGAGGATGGTGCGCAGCTGGTCATGGACAACGATTGCCGCATCATATTGCACGGCGATGGTCGCCTTGTGGTCAAGCGCAAGACCCTCCGCAGGATCAACAGGCGCGGCCTGATGGTCCGTCAGTAGGCACGCACGTTGCGTCCCTCACGGAAATTGATGTATGCGCGGTTCACCACGCGGTTGCCGCCGGGTGTGGGATAGTCGCCCGTGAAGTACCAGTCGCCACGATGATCGGGGCAGGCGGCATGCAATCCTTCGATGCTCTGGAACACCAGCTTCACCTCGGCGTTGATCCCGTCGGGGGTCAGCAGCTCCGCCATCTTGTTGCTGATCTGTTGCGGCGTGAAGGGGCGGTACACCTCCTTCACCACGTTCTCCTGCTCCACCAAGGGGCGCTCCACCATGGCCAGCGCGCGGTCGTACACATCGTCGAGGATGTTCTCCTGCCTGGTCTCCTGCAACAGGGCCACGGCAGCCCGGAACGCGGCCAGGTCACCCATCTTGGCCATGTCGATGCCATAGCAGTCCGGGTAGCGGATCTGCGGGGCACTGCTAACCACCACGATGCGCTTCGGTCCCAGTCGGTCGAGCATCTTGAGAATGCTCTGTTTCAGCGTGGTGCCGCGCACGATGCTGTCGTCCATGACCACCAGGTCGTCCACACCGGGTCGCACGGTGCCATAGGTGATGTCGTAGACATGCGCCACCATGTCGTCACGGGCATCGTCCGCGGTGATGAAGGTGCGCAGTTTCGCATCCTTGATGGCCACCTTTTCGAGCCGGGGACGCAAGGCCAGGATGCGGCGGAGCTCTGCGGGGTCGGGTTTCCCTTCCAGCGCAAGGATCCGCTTTTCCTTCACCCGGTCCAGCTCGTCCTCCATCTCCTTCAACATGCCATAGCAGGCCACCTCGGCGGTGTTGGGGATGAAGCTGAAGACGGTGTTCTCCAGGTCATGGTCCACCGCATCAAGGATCGCTGGGCACACGCTGCGCCCCAGGGCGATGCGCTCCTGGTAAACGTCGCGGTCGCTGCCACGGCTGAAGTAGATGCGCTCAAAGCTGCATGACCGCTTTTCACGGGGCTCCACCACCTGCTGCTCACTGAAGCTTCCGTCCTTGCGGATGATGAGGGCATGGCCCGGGCTCAGTTCCCTCACCGCATCGGTGGGAAGTCGGAAGGCGGTCTGGATGGCGGGACGCTCACTGGCGACCACCACCACCTCCTCATCGGCATACCAGTGGCACGGCCGGATGCCGTTGGGGTCACGCATCACGAAGGCATCGCCATGTCCGATGAGCCCGGCAAGGGCATAGCCACCATCGAAGTCGGCTGCGCTCTGTTGAAGGATCGAGGCCACATCGAGTTTCTCCGCGATCACTGCACCGATCTGTCGGTCATTGTATCCCAGTTGCCGGTGGATCGCTGCGAGACGGTCGTTCTCCATGTCCAGGAAGTGCCCGAACTTCTCCAGCACCGTCATGGTGTCGCTCATCTCCTTGGGGGACTGGCCGATGCTCACCAGCAGGCCGAAGAGCTCATCCACATTGGTCATGTTGAAGTTGCCGGCCACGACCAGGTTGCGTGATAGCCAGTTGCTCAGGCGGCGGCGGGGATGGCAGTTCTCCAGCCCTCCGGCACCGTGGGTCGCATAGCGCAGATGGCCCAGCAGCAACTCGCCCATGAACGGAACATGCTCCTTCAGCCATTCGGGGTTCTGCAGCAGGGAGGCATCCTCTCCTGTCGCCTTGCGCAGCCCCTTGTCGATCTGGCCGAAAATGAGCTGGATGGCCTGTTTTTCCGTGCTGCGCTCGCGGTCGATGAAATTCCTGCCGGGTGTTGGGTCCAGTTTGATGGTGGCCACGCCCGCGCCGTCCTGGCCACGGTTGTGCTGCTTCTCCATCAGGAGGTACAACTTGTTGAGGCCGTAGAGCGCCGTTCCGTACTGTTCCTGGTAATGGCGCAGCGGTTTGCGCAGACGGATCATGGCGATCCCGCATTCGTGTTTGATCGCGTCGCTCATCGGGAATGGTGCCCCGGGACCGGCCCGGTGCGCGTGGCAAAGGTATGCCGGGCCTCGCCGACAGGGGGGTGCGGGCAACGTGCGGCAACGGAAGCCTGTCTTACAGGCGTAACTTGCTCTCCGTCATTCGGCCCCGATGCGCGCCCTGGTACTGTTGCTTGTCCTGTCGTCCCCCCTTGCAAGGGCGGGGGTGCATTCGGCGCACTTTACGGAGAACCGGGGCCAGTGG
>JBIJDX010000256.1:0-3490 GCA_044343855.1 Flavobacteriales bacterium | reverse complement strand
TGCCGAGGTGATCGCGCACCAGGGAGCTTGGAGTCAGCTCCGGTTCGATCACGATGGCTATGAGGGGTGGGTGGACAACAAGCAACTCCTGGACTGCTCCTCCCCCAACGCCGATCCCGACCTGCGTGTGATCGCCCCGAACTGTTTCGTGGACCTTGGCGACCGGCAGGTCGTATTGCCCTATGGCTCGGTGCTGCCGTTCTACGCGGATGGCACCATCCTATGGCAGGACAACCGCATCCCGGTGCAGGCCGTGACCAACCATCGGCCGGACCTTGAGCGTGCCGACCTCATCGAGTTCTACCTCCATCCGTTCCTGGGCGCGCCATACCTGTGGGGGGGACGCACCCCATGGGGGGTGGACTGCAGCGGCCTCACCCAGATGCTCTATATCCTGATGGGCATCTACCTGCCGCGCGACGCCAGCCAGCAGGCCCGGGAGGGCGACCCTGTGGAACTGCTGGACCTGTGCGAACCGGGTGACCTGGCCTTCTTCGAGAACGAGGAGGGACGGATCGTCCACGTGGGCATCATCCTCACCCGCAACGACGAAGGCGACCTGCGCATTGCGCACAGCAGCGGCCGCGTAAGGGTGGACAAACTGGACCACCAGGGCATCTTCCATACCGATGCCGGCGTGTACACGCACAAGCTGCGCATGGTCAGGCGGGTGCTTTAGGAGCGCTGCGACCGAGATGCGAAACAGCAAGGAGGACCGGCGCATCGGTTGAATGCCCAACACTGCTCATCTGCAGACCTGCCGGTGAGCGTTCCGTCACCTTGTCGTAAGTTCGGCACGCCATTGGCAAGAAGACCTGTACAAGAAACCACCCAAACACAACCTGTTCCCCTCATGAAACGTTCCCTGATCCTTCTCTCCGTTGCGCTACTCGCGGCCGCCGACCTGAGCGCACAGCAATTCAAGGTCATCACCATCGTGGAAAGCATCGTGCCCATGGGCGTGGGCCGCTCCAGGCTCATCGAAAGCACGTCCGTGATCAACTCCGACGCAGCTACCACGGTGCGCACCGATGGGAAGAAGAGTGACCAGGGCGATGTGGACCGCTCCGACCTCAAGGTTGACAACTTCAAGGAGACCAAGCTGCTCAACTTCTTCAGCGCTGTCGGCATCAACTTCCAGAACATCGCCAGCAACGATGCAATGGTGATGGACAAGATGAACAAGCTCGCTGCAGACGGATGGCAGCTGATGCATATCACCGCAGGTGTGGAAAGCGATGCCGGCAAGGATGACGGCAACGGCATCTACATCACCCGGATGTACTTCCAGAAACGCTGACCGACCGTCGACCCAATTGGGACGGGGACCTATTGGTCCCCGTTCTTGTTTTCGGTCATTACAACCTAAAACCATGCAGGCCGATGAGGGATAGGTCGATCTGACACATCATGATCACTGAAAAACGCCATTATAGCAGAATTCAAGCCTTGGAACAAGCCATTATTGCATAGGTTTTGTAACGGTTCATGAATTGATGATCCCACGGAGGCAACAAGCCCTCCAACCACGCATGGACCTCAACAAATTCACCATCCGCTCCCAGCAGGCCATCCAACAGGCGCAGACCATCGCCGCCGGATATGGCCAGCAGATGCTCGAGAACGGCCACCTGCTCAAGGGCATCCTGGAGGTGGACCCGGACGTGACGCCCTTCCTGCTGAAGAAGCTCAACGTGAACGTACCTGCGATGACGCAGGCGTTGGACCGCATCGTACAGGGCTATCCCAAGGTGAGCGGCGGGCAGATCAGTCTTTCCCGCTACGGCAGTGATGCGCTCACCAAGGCCCTCGCCGCGCTGAAGGAGTTCGGCGATGAGTTCGCCAGCGTGGAGCACATGCTCATCGGCATCCTGGACAGCGGCGACACCGTTAGCCAGCTGCTGAAGGACAACGGCGTCACCAAGAAGGACCTGATCGCGGCCATCAAGGAGCTGCGCAAGGGCGGCAAGGTGACCAGCCAGAGCCAGGAGGAGACCTACAACGCGCTGAACAAGTACGCCAAGAATCTCAACCAGCTCGCCAAGGACAACAAGCTCGACCCGGTCATCGGCCGCGATGAGGAGATCCGCCGTGTGCTGCAGATCCTCAGCCGCCGCACCAAGAACAACCCGATCCTGATCGGTGAGCCCGGCGTGGGCAAGACCGCCATCGCGGAGGGCATCGCGCAACGCATCGTCAGCGGCGACATCCCCGAGGACCTCCAGGGCAAGCAGGTCTTCAGCCTCGACATCGCCGCGCTGATCGCCGGCGCCAAATACAAGGGCGAGTTCGAGGAGCGCCTGAAGGCCGTGGTGAAGGAGGTGATCGCCTCGGAAGGGAACATCGTCCTCTTCATCGACGAGATCCACACCCTGGTGGGTGCGGGTGGTGGCGAGGGCGCCATGGACGCCGCCAACATCCTGAAGCCCGCCCTGGCCCGCGGCGAGCTGCGCAGCATCGGCGCCACCACGCTCAACGAGTACCAGAAGTACTTCGAGAAGGACAAGGCCCTGGAGCGCCGCTTCCAGAAGGTGATGGTGGACGAGCCGAACCGCGAGGACGCTATCTCCATCCTGCGCGGTCTGAAAGAGAAGTACGAGAGCCACCACAAGGTGCTGATCAAGGACGCCGCGATCATCGCCGCCGTGGAGCTGAGCACGCGCTACATCGCCGACCGCTTCCTGCCGGACAAGGCCATCGACCTCATCGACGAGGCCGCGAGCAAGCTGCGCATGGAGATCAACTCCAAGCCCGAGGAGCTCGACGAGATCGACCGCCGCATCATGCAGCTGGAGATCGAGCGCGAGGCCATCAAGCGCGAGAACGACGAGGCCAAGCTCGCCGAGTTGAACAAGGAGCTCGCGGAACTGAGCGGCCAGCGCGACGGCTTCAAGGCCCGCTGGGAGAGCGAGCGCGCACTGGTGGAGCGCATCAACAGCGCCAAGGACAAGATCGAGGCGCTGAAGCACGAAGCTTCACAGGCCGAGCGCGAGGGCGACTTCGGCAAGGTGGCCGAGATCCGCTACGGCCGCATCCAGGAGACCGAGAAGGAACTGGAGAGCGCCAAGCAGGAACTGCTCGCGCTGCAGGCCGATAGCAAGATGATCAAGGAGGAGGTGGACGTGGAGGAGATCGCCGCCGTGGTGAGCCGCTGGACCGGCATCCCGGTGACCCGCATGCTCGAGGCCGAGCGCACCAAGCTCCTGAAGCTGGAGGACGAGCTGCACAAGCGCGTGATCGGCCAGCATGAGGCCGTGCACGCCGTGGCCGACGCCGTGCGCCGCAGCCGTGCCGGCATGGGCGATGAACGCCGCCCCATCGGCAGCTTCATCTTCCTGGGCACCACCGGCGTGGGCAAGACCGAACTGGCCAAGGCGCTCAGCGAGATCCTCTTCAACGACGAGCACGCCATGACGCGCATCGACATGAGCGAGTACCAGGAACGCCACAGCGTATCGCGACTGGTCGGTGCGCCTCCGGGCTACGTAGG
>JBIJDX010000255.1:0-3501 GCA_044343855.1 Flavobacteriales bacterium | reverse complement strand
ATGCAAGGCGCCGAGCGCGCCAATTTCCTGCGCCAGGTGCTCACCTTCTTCCGCACCAACTACGCCATCACCCACCACAAGATCGACCGGGACCGGGCCATCACCGAGGATTTCCTCAATGAGAAGCTGGACCGTGAGAAGCTGTGGTCCCTGGATGCGGATGAGCACATCGAAGTGCCCAGCTACATGGCCACCGAAAAGGCGGAGGAAAAGGCCAAGCGCATCTTCACCCGCAGCATCGGCTTCCTCTCCGGTGTGGGCCGGTATGTGAAGCGCAAATACCGCGAGAAGGGGCTCGACACCCTCACCGGTGCCGAATACCAGCAATTCATCATCGCGCTTTGCGACAGGTTGCACGCCGGTCATTTCCTGGCCAGGGAACAGCTCAACACCAAGCCACAGCCCATCACCGGCTACCGGCTACGGTTGGACAAGGTGCTCTGGCGGCTTGGTGACGGGGAGAAGGTGCAGGTGGACGAAGTGCGCCAATACCGCTACAAGGAACACGCGAGCGAGCCGAACCGCTATTTCCAAGAACTCTATCGGGGCGGCTTGCCGGCGGGACAGGGCGTGGCCGGCCGCGAGCACACCGCCCAGATCAGCGCCCAGGAGCGCGAGCAGCGTGAGGGTCAATTCCGCCGGGGCGAGGTGAACACGCTCTTCTGCAGCCCCACCATGGAGCTGGGCATCGACATCGCTGAACTGAACGTGGTGCATATGCGCAACGTGCCGCCCAATGCGGCCAACTACACCCAGCGCAGCGGCCGCGCAGGCCGGAGCGGCCAGACCGCCGTGGTGTTCACCTACTGCAGCAGCCAGAGCCCGCACGACCGCAATTACTTCGAACGGCGCGGTGAGCTCGTGAGCGGCAGCATCACGCCGGCGCGCATCGAACTGGCCAACGAGGAGCTCATCGCCACCCACTTCAACGCCTACCTGCTCATGCGCATGGGTGTCCGCGAGCTGCACACCTCGGTAAGCGATATCGTGCAGGTGGAAAAGGCCCCCAATTACCCGCTCAAGGACGATATCGCGGCGCACATCGAGAACCAGTTGTCCGCTCATGGGACCAAGTGGATGATCGAGTTCCAGGAAATGCTCGGCGGGCAGCATGAAGAACTGAAGACGGAGGCCACCTGGGGCTATGGGGAGAGCTGGCTGGCCGAACGGATGCGCAACTTCCAGGGGAACTTCGATGCGGCCCTGAACCGGTGGCGACTGCTCTATCGCCACTCCATGGCCCTGCTGGCGCGTGCACAGGCCGTGATCAACGACCCTACGTTCTCAAGCGACAGCCCGGAACACCGGGATGCCCGCCGGGACCTGGGTTTCGCCATCCGCCAGCGCACCCTGCTGCTGAACGACGGCAGGAAGGAGCAGGGTGGCGAAAGCGAGTTCTATGTGTTCCGTTACCTCGCAGCGGAAGGCTTCCTGCCGGGCTACAACTTCACCCGCCTGCCGGTGCGCGCCTTCGTGGGCTACAAGCACAAGGACCAGGGCGTGTTCCTGAGCCGCCCGCGCACGGTGGCCCTGGGTGAGTTCGGGCCCCGCAGCGTCATCTACCACAATGGCGGCAAGTTCCGCGTGGACCGCATGCTGGCCAGTCACATCAACGAAGGGTTCCACCGCCTCAAGGTCTCCACCACCACCGGCTATGCGTTCCTGGATGACCAGATCATCGGTGCCAATGTGGACCCCATCACCCGCGCCTCGCTGGAGGGCAGCGCATCATTGACGCAGGCGAACCTGGTGGAGCTCGATGAGACCGAGGCCCGGCCCTACCAGCGCATCAACTGCGAGGAGGAGGACCGCATGCGCACCGGCTTCTCCATCATGGACTACTTCCATTACGAGAAGGGCATCGCCGCCACCCGCCAGGCCGTGGTGAAGGAGCATGGCGCCGACCTGTTGAACATGATCCACGGACCGGCCACCAAGCTGGTGAAGGTGAACGAAGGCTTGCGGCGCACGCCGGACCAGAATGGCTTCGCCATCGACCCCGCCAATGGCAAATGGCTGTCCAAGACCGATGTGGAGAAGTTCACCAAGGAAACCCCGCCGCGCCCCAGCAGGGAAGTGCGGCTCTACACGACCATCACCGCCGACACGCTGTTCATGCAGCCCCTGGCCGACCTGAAGCTGGACCAGAACGGGGTCATCACCCTGGGATATGCCCTGAAACGGGCCATTGAGCGTATCTACTCCCTCGAGGAGAACGAGATCGGGCTTACCGTGATGGGCCGCGGCGAGGTGCCGAACGTGATGCTCTACGAGGCCACGGAAGGCACCCTGGGCGTGCTCAGCCGCCTGGTGAAGCAGGGTAACGCGATGCAAGCGGTGTTCACCACCGCATACAGCCTCCTGCATTTCGACCCCGACACCCATGCGGATACCGAGCCGGGGGAGCCGAAGGCCAGCTACCGCAACCTGCTGAGCTACTACAACCAGGGCTACCACAAGCGCATCGACAGGCACGCCGTGAAGGCTGCACTGGAGCGCCTGATGGCCTGCGAGGTGCTGCCCAAGGAAGGCGAGCGCGACTATGATGCCCATTTCCATTGGCTGCTGGGCCACACCGATCCCAACAGTGAGCTGGAACGCCGCTTCCTGAAGCGCCTGCACGAGCGCGGCCTGCGCCTGCCCAACCGTGCACAGGTAAGCCTGAAGGCCATCACCGGCCATTACATCAGCGCCGATTTCAGCTATGAGCTGGACGGGCAGGTGACCTGCGTGTTCTGCGATGGCAGCGTGCATGATGATCCCGCACAAAAGGCGGATGACGAGCATAAGCGGACCATCCTGCGCGATGCCGGCTACCATGTGCTGGCCTGGCATTACACGCAGGACCTTGATAAGCTTCTCGATCAACGCAACGACCTGTTCATCAAAGTGCGATGAGCTCAACGACCTTCAGTCCGGGCAAACTGGTGCGCTTCCGCGACCGCCAGTGGATCGTGCAGCCCAGCGAGAATGCAGACCTGGTGAAGCTGCGTCCGCTGGGCGGTGCCGAGGTGGAGACCACCGCCGTGTACCTGCCCCTGCAGCTGCCCGGCGAGCACATCGGGGAGGATGTGTTCCCGCCACCGGACGTGGATGACCTGGGCGATTTCAGCACTGCGCGGCTCATCTACAACGCCGCCCGCCTCAGCTTCCGCCACGCCAGCGGGCCCTTCCGCTGCATGGGCCGCCTCAGCTTCCGCCCGCGCAACTACCAGGTGGTGCCGCTGGTGATGGCGTTGAAACAGCAGGTGACCCGCCTGATGATCGCCGACGACGTGGGCATCGGCAAGACCGTGGAGGCCCTGCTCATCATCCGCGAGCTGCTGGAGCGCGGCGATATCAAGCGCTTCGCCATCCTGTGCCCGCCGCACCTGTGCGACCAGTGGGCGCAGGAACTGCGCGACAAGCTGGACATCGAGGCCGCCGTGGTGCGCAGCGGCACCGTGCTGGCCCTGCAGAAGAAGGTGCCCGCCGGGCAGCGCCTCTTCCATTACTACCCCT
>JBIJDX010000081.1:0-11106 GCA_044343855.1 Flavobacteriales bacterium | reverse complement strand
GAGCCCACCGAGGTCCCAGCTGTATCCGAGCCCATCCCCCACGGATGCGTTGCCGAAGGATACGGTCAACGGACCACAGCCCTCGATGGTGCTCAGCACAGGTACCGATTGCGGCACATCGTACACCGAAATGACCGTTGTGGTGGTATCACTGCAACCAGCACCGTTGGTGGCGATCAGCTGCACCGGATAGGACCCCGTATCGGCGTACAGGTTCACCCCCGTGAAGGAGTTGGAGGTCGCTCCATCACCGAACGCCCATTCGGCCGTTGTTCCCGGTGTGCTCAGGTTGATGAAGGTGGCGGGCACGTTCACGCAGTACACCGGGTCGTTCTCGATGATCGCCACGGGCAGCGCATTAACCACCAGATCCACCGAGGCACTGTTGGAGCAGCCCGTGGCGGCATCCGTGTAGCTGTAGGTGATGAGATGCACCCCCACCCCCGCGAGCAAGGGGTTGAAGCTTCCAGTGAACATGTCCACCCCCACCCCGCCCCAGGTGCCACCGACGGGGGAAGCCGCCAATTGCTGCAGACCCGCGTCCACACACAATGCCTGACCACCCCAATCCGTGATCACTGGCAGCGCATTCACCACCACCTCCACCTGGTCCACGAGCAGGCAGGTGCCGCTACCCACCGAATAAGTCAGGGTGAACTGCCCCGGCAGGGATGCATCGAAGGCACCATCAGGCGCAACCTGGGGTCCGGACCATGTTCCTCCTGGCGGTGATGCCTGCAACAAGAAGCCTCCGCTGTTCACACACACAGCGGTGTCGTTGCCCGCAAAGGCTGGCTCATTCACAGGCACGATCTCCACCTGTATGCTCTGGCCGTTCGAACATCCATTGGCATCAACATAGGTATAGGTGAGCAGGTCGATCCCGGGGCCATCCGGTGTGACAGTGTTATCGGTACTGACCGGCAACCAGGTGCTGGTCCATGCACCACCTGCGGGAATACCACCAAGCTGGTACGGTATGGGCTGATCGCAGAGCGTGATATCACCGCCGGCATCCACGGCGGGCAGACCGTGAACGGTGGCCATGACACTCTGCTGGCTGACGCAGTTACTGGCGTTCGTGTAGGTGTATGTGAGCGGATGGCCGCCCGCACCAGCGACCCCGGGATCGAATGTCCATGGCGGCCCGGCGACACCGCTGCCGGTCCAGGAGCCCCCGGCAGGTTCACCATTGAGCGCAACGATGGCCGCGTCGATACAACGCTCAAAGGTGGGCGGCAGCGTGAGCGCCGTGGAGGGTACCACCTGCACATCAACAAGGTCACTGGTGGCACATGTGCCTGTGCCGTAGGTGTAGGAGAGTGAGAAGACGCCCACGCTGCCGGGAACGTATGAACCGCCCGGACCGGCACCCACCCAAATGCCCCCGGGAGGTGACTCGAACAGATCGACCGCCGCAATGCCTTGGCAGAAGGTGGTGTCATTCCCTGCATAGGCAAAGGCAGGCACGGGTTGGACCGTCACCGGCAGTGTGGCTGAACTGGTGCATCCGTTGCCGTTCACATAGGTGTACGTGAGGTCGAAGACGCCCACATCATCCGGTGTCGGGGTGAACACACCTGCGGCAGTCACATGGGGCCCGCTCCACACCCCGCCGGCCGGCGTGGCACCGGTCAGGTTGGTGGGGATCGCCTGGTCGCAGAAGGTCGGTGGAGCACCGGGGTTCACCGGCGTGGGCTGGTATACGGTGACCGTTGCCGTTGCCGAACCGGGACAACCTCCCACATTGCCACTCACGGTATAGGTGCTGGTGGCTGCGGGTGTCATGGTTATGGTGGGACCGTTTCCCATCACGACACCTCCGATGGACCATTGGTAGCTGCCGGCACCAGCGGCGGTAAAGGTGACGCTCGTGCCGCTGCATACAGCAGCGTTCGGGGGATCCACGGTAACAACGGGAGCGGGTGTGATCACGATGTTCACCAGGGTGGGAGCGCTCTGGCAGCCATTGCTGACCGAAACCACCGAATAGGTTCCGGCATTGCTGGCAGCGGCATTGGGTATCGTATGGGACGGTGCGTTGGCAATGATATTCCCCGCGGGATCGCGCCAGATGTATGCGACCCCGGGAGCACCCATCGCCGTCAATGAGATCGTCTGTCCCTGGCATACCGGACTGTTGCTCGATGCCACAGGCGGTGACGGAGCCACACCGATGGCAAGGTTGGCATTGGCCGTTGCACTGCCACAGGCGTTGACGGCGGTGACGGACAGCGTGGGGGAGCCGGCGGATGCGAAACAGACCGGTCCGGGCGCGATGGTGTTCGCTGTTGCGGGGGTGCCGCCGGGAAAGGTCCAGTTCACGGTGGCAGGTGCGCCGCAATCCATGAGCGCTGCGATGGGCGCAACGCACTGTCCGGCGCAGATGCCGGCAAGTGGTGAAACCTGCACCTGGGGAGCGGCGTTCACGGTGATCGTCTGCGACACGGCGGGCACGTTGCAGCTGTTCCGCTCCCGCAATTGAAGCGTATAAGTGCCAGGCTGGGCAAGCAGGAAGGTGGGCTCGAACAGGGTGGAACTGCCGGATGATGCGGGTCCCGTGGCACAGGAGGATGCGGAACCGGCAAGTGTCCACTCATGGGTCACCTGGCAGCCACCCAGGCCGGAGGAAGTATTGTCAGGTTGCAGGTTGAACGGCACACACACCGTGTTCGAGGCAAGTGTGAATGACGGTACCGGAGGCTCCTCGATGCAAACCGAACGCACCAGTGTATCACCACCGCATGCATTGCCGGCGATGATGCGGATGTCGTATACACCGGGGACGGAGAACGTGATCCCCAGCGTGGCACTTCCGCTCGTCCAAGAGCCGGGGTCGTAGTTGCCCACACCGAAACCATTATCGTTTCCGAGGCTCCCGCTGGCAACGCTCCATCCCACCGGGGGCGAGATGCTCCAGAGCAATGCAGGCGTGACATCACAACTGCTGCCCAGCACTTCATTGCCCGTGCTCGTACTGCTGAAGTTGACGGTGGTGGCGACGCACGCCGTATCATTGGGGCTCACGGAGAAGCCCGCCTGGCCTGAAAGGCTCACGACAATGGGAAGCACGGTGCTGCCACTGGTGCCACACGGATTCTCCACCAGCATGTTGGCCGAAAAACTGTTCGGGTAGGTGTTGACCCCGTCCGTGCTCGTGGTTCCGCAACTTCCCACGTTGAAGGTGTGGGCGATGGATGCTGGTGGCGGATGGGTGAACACCACAGCCGGCGAACCATCATTGAATGTGATGGTATAGATGGTGCCGGGGGTATTGGTACCCCACCCCACGATGGGAAATGTGAGCGTGACAGGGCCGCAACCCGTGGTGCTGCCCGGGTTCACCAGCGCACCCGCAGGGTTGGTACCAACGAACACCCGGTATACCTGTGTATCGTTGCAGCCATTGGATTGGGTGATGGTGTAGGTGATGGTATGTATGCCCTGCGGGTAGGTGCGGTTCTGGCCAGGCCAGCTGGCACCATTGAACACATCCTGCGGAGACCCGTTGCCCCAATCGATGGCATGTGTGCTTCCCGGCTCGGCGGAGCCTGTGAATTCGAACTGGAATCCCGCGGTTGCGTTGGATGTGCAACGGAAGAACGTGGGCACGCCGTTGAACACGGTGTAGGCTGCGTTGGAACTGCTGATGGCAGCGTCAGCAGCCGGGTTCACCGCCACGCTGATGGCATCGGATGTCGTGCATCCCGCGTCGTCCGTGACGGTCACGGTGTAGGTGATGGACACGGTGGTGGTGGCGATCGGGTTGGCGATGCCCGGATCATCAAGTCCCGTGGCGGGCGACCAGCTGAACTGGTATGGGGGCTGCCCACCACCAGCAACGGCGTTCAGCTGAAGGGGACCGCCCGAACATGTCTGCACATTGGCGGGGCCTGCATCCACCGTGCATTGCGCGCTTGCAGACCCCATGCCCATGGCAAGGAGGAACAGGCCGATACATCCTGGTATGGAAAGGGTTCGCCGCATGGTGAAACCACACCGACTGCAAAAAAGGCGGTTCATCGCCAAGTGGATCACCCCTTGGTCAGGGGGTTATCAACCGGAGGCTTGTTACCTATTGGACGCAGGTGCCCCGGGGTCGGTTGCCCCTGGCACTGCCCGTTCCAAGGCTCCGAGCACCTCCCGACCGACGTCATCCGCACGGTCATACACCATGAAATGTCCGCCTCCGACCACGCTCCGTGCTTCCCTGATATATCGGATGGGCATCAACCGGTCGGCGGTCCCGTGTATATGGACCAAGCCTTCCACCGGAGCCGCAGGTCCCTCCCACCCCATCACCGCTGCCACCTGGGTGCGCAGTTGTTCAATGGAGGTATCGGCCATGAACGCATCGAACAGGACGCGATCGGCGGGTTCCTCGGCGCCCATCTGCCAGCGCATCAATGGCAGCGATGAGCGGAGGAAGGCGGCCGTGATCAGTCGTTCCGGGTGTGTACCTCGCAGCAGGCGAACGGGAGGTGGCATCTCCTGGGGCCCCTTCCAGCTCGAGATGATGATGGCTCGCACGGGCTGGGTGAGCGCAGCCATCTCCTGGGCCACCATGCCGCCCATGCTCACCCCGATGAGGGCATGTGGAGCCGCCGCCATCACCCGTTCCGCCAACGCTTCTGCATAGTCACGCAGACTGGTTCCCTCGCGCAGTTCCGGCCAGTCCAAGTGATGCACCTCATGGCCGGGCAGTGCCAACCGTCCGAACAGGCGATGGTCGGCCCCCAGACCGGGGATGAGGTAAAGGTCCATGTCAACCTACCGGCAGCATGCGTATGAAGGCCAGTGCCGATCCCATGGGCTCATGCATCACCACATCATTGCGCACGAAGGGAACACGCTCGCGGAAGGCGGCCACCAGCGACTCCAACCGCCCGGAGCTCCTCAGCGGACGACGGAATTCCAACGCCTGTGCCGCGGTGAAGAGCTCGATCGCGAGGATGCGCTCCACATCGGCGGCCACCTGCCACGTCTTGATGGCAGCTGCGGCGCCCATGCTCACATGGTCCTCCTGCCCATTGCTGCTGTCGATGGTATCCACACTGTTGGGCATGCATCGCTGCTTGTTGGCGCTCACGAGCGAGGCAGCGGTGTACTGCGGTATCATGAATCCGCTGTTGAGGCCCGGCTCCGCCACCAGGAAGGCTGGCAGTCCACGCTGGCCGCCGATGAGCTTGAACGTGCGACGTTCACTGATGCTGCCCAGCTCGGCAAGCGCGATGGCCAGGAAGTCAAGGGCCAGTGCCAATGGTTGTCCGTGGAAGTTGCCGGCACTGATGATGAGATCCTCGTCATCGAACACGGTGGGATTGTCCGTCACCGCCTCAAGTTCACGCTCCACCACCCGCTCCACATAGGCGATGGCGTCACGTGTGGCACCATGCACCTGCGGAATGCAGCGGAAGGAATACGGGTCCTGCACATGGGCCTTCTTCCGCTTGATGAGCTGGCTGCCCTTGAGCAGCTCGCGGAAATGACCGGCCACGACGGCCTGTCCGGGATGCGGCCGCACCGCATGCACAGCGGGATGGAACGGTTCGATGCGGCCGTCGTATGCCTCCAGGCTGATCGCCCCGATGATGTCGGCCAGATGGGCCAGGCGTGTGGCCTTCAACGTGAGCAGCGACGCGTATGCGTTCATGAACTGCGTGCCGTTGAGCAGCGCGAGCCCTTCCTTCGGCCCCAGTTCCAGCGGCTTCCATCCGAGCTTCTTCAGGGCCTGTGCGCTGCTCATGCGCCTGCCGGCCAGCACCACCTCTCCCAGACCCAGCAGGGGCAGGCTCAGGTGCGCGAGGGGGGCCAGGTCACCACTGGCACCCAATGATCCGCGTTCGTACACCACGGGCAACATGTCGGCATTGTACATGTCCACCATGCGTTGCACGGTTGCGGGCGCCACAGCGCTGTGCCCGAAGGCCATGTTCTGCACCTTCAGCACAAGCATCGCCCGCACGATCTCCGCAGGCACGGGATCACCACTGCCACATGCATGGCTCATCACCAGGTTCCTCTGCAGCTGCGCCAGGTCCTTCTTCGCGATGGACTTGTCGTAGAGCGAACCGAAGCCGGTGTTGACGCCATAGATGGGGGCATCGCTCTGCTTCAGCTTGTCGCTGAGGTAGATGTGACTCCGCTTGATGGCGGAGACCGCTTCAGGGCTCAGGATGATGGGCGTACCACTGTTCAGGATGTGCGCCAGCTCGGCGAGCTCGAGGCCTACAGTGCCGATGGGATGATGGGTCTGGGACATGGATCCTAGGGGTACGGATGCGTTGATCGGGAACGGTTCATCGGGTGAGTTGTGCGATCACCTCTCCAATGGGCATGGCCGTGCCCTTTTCATTGGCGCCCATGCGTTTCAGCGTTACCATGCCCTGCTGCATCTCGTTCTCGCCCACGATGGCCACGTAGGGGATGTTCTTCTTCTCCGCGTAGGTGAACTGCCTGGGCAGTTTGGCGGCCTCGGGATAAAGCTCCGCGGCGATGCCCGCCTCGCGCACCTGACGCAACAGTTTCAGGCAATGCAACGCTTCCATCTCGCCGAAGTTGGCGAAGAGCAGTTGCGTGCTGCCGCCCAGTTCCGCAGGGAACTTGTTCGTCTCCAGCAGCACATCATGGATGCGGTCGGCACCGAAGCTGATGCCCACACCGCTCATGCCCGTGAGGCCGAATACCCCCGTGAGGTCGTCGTAGCGACCGCCACCACAGATGCTGCTTTGCAGGGTGCCTTCCGCCGCCTTCACCTCGAGGATGGCGCCGGTGTAGTAGTCGAGACCGCGGGCCAGGGTGGGATCGAACTCCAGCACCGCGCTCTTCAGTTGGCCGACCGCTGCGAAGGTGAACGAGAGGTCCTTCAATCCCTGACGGGCCACGGTGGAAGCGGCGAGCCATTGCTCCAGCTTGACGCGTTGTTCGTCCCAGCTACCGGTGAGATCGAACAGCGGCGCAATGCCCTTGATCGCGGCCTCGCTCACGCCCTTCTCCCGCATCTCCTCCTCCACCTTCTCCCGTCCGATCTTGTCGAGCTTGTCGATGGCGGTGACGATGTCAACCACCTTCTCGGGCTGGCCGCACACCTCAGCAATGCCGCTCAAGACTTTACGATCATTGATCTTCACCACCACCTGAAGTCCAAGCGCGGTGAACACATCATCGAACAACTGGACCAGCTCCACCTCGCTCAGCAGGCTTGTGCTGCCGATGACATCCGCATCGCATTGGTAGAATTCGCGGTATCTCCCCTTCTGTGGACGGTCTGCGCGCCAGACGGGCTGTATCTGGTAGCGTTTGAAGGGGAAGACCAGTTCGTTGTGGTGCTGCACCACATAGCGGGCGAAGGGGACGGTGAGGTCGTAGCGCAGCGCCTCATCCGCAAAGCCCTTGCTGCGATCCTCCAGGGCCCGCTCCAGTTCGGCACCGCGCTTAAGAACCTTGAAGATCAAGCGATCCCCCTCCTCGCCATACTTGCCCGTCAGGGTCTCCAGATGCTCCATCGCGGGCGTCTCCAGCGGCTGGTAGCCATACCTGTGGAAGACCCGTTCGATGGTATTGAAGATGTACTTGCGGCGCAGCATCTCCTGCGGACCGAAGTCGCGTGTGCCTTTGGGTATGGAGGGCTTGGTGGCCATGGAACCGCGAAGGTACCGTGGCCCCGGGGAACAGACGCGTTGACCTGGCCGAGCGGACACCGTTCAGCACATGGAACGCCATGTAAAGGCATGCACCGACCACGAAGCAGGCCCAGGCAACCGCGGGCATGTCAACGCACGTCCGTGGTGCCGGGCTCCCATGCGGCCAAGGGGCAAGCCCACTACCTTTCGGAACGGTTCTTGCCGCCATGTCCATATGACCTTGTTCATCCGCATACTTGCCCTGTCCGCGGCGATGCTGCCGTTGCGTCTGCACGCCCAGCACCTGACCTATGCCGAATGGCAGGTGGAGGCCCGCCGCGATGGGCGGTTGAATCCTGCATTCAAGGGGCACAGGCTCACCTCCGAGCAGATGGCCAGCAACAATGAATTGGTAAGGCAGGTACTGGCCACAGGTGCGGACCGGCGCACCGCATCGGACCATTTGGTGGACCTTGGCCGGCAGCACCTGGCCGAAGGCGATCTGCGCAAGGCGATCTACCGCTTCAACCACGCATGGCTGGTGGACAGCACCAACGCACGTGCATACCACGGATTCGGTCTGTTCTACGTTGCCATGGACCGTACAACGGAAGCAGGGGTGCAGTTCGCCCTGGGCCTGGACCGCGATGGCAGCAACGTGGACCTCCTGCGTGACATGGCAGCCACCCTTCTTGCGGAGCAGGGCACGATCCGCAGCGAGAAGCCTGAGCGGGCCGAAAGCATGGTGAGAGCCGCATTGGAACTCCTGTTGCGTGCCGAGCGGCAGGCTCCAAAGGACAAGGCGATCCTTCAACGCATCACCAGCTGCCAATTGCTGCTGGGGGAGTGCAACGATGCACGCATCTGGCTGGAGCGCTTTGAGCGGTCGGGCGGTAGTGGCGAGGTCCGCACGGCACTGCGGGAGTTGTTCCGGACCACGTGCGGTGGCCCGGCCGTGCGATAGCATCTTCAACTACGCCGGAACTTGCGAACTTTACGGCCGAACAGTGGGAATGAAGAAGATCATTGAAAGTCGGCGAGCCCTTGGTGCAACGGCAGGCAGCGACCTTGCCGAGCTTTCCCGCCTTTACAAAACACTGATGAAGCAGCACCATCCGGACCGCTTCACCGATGAGGCGGAGCGCAACCAGGCAGAGGAGACCAGCAAGCAGCTGATCGAAGCCTACCACTTCCTGGTGAGCATCAATGACGAAACGCACGACAAGAACACGGAGGAGTACGAACGGACCATCGGCAACGCCCCCATCACTGACTGGCAGTACAAGGCGCAGGTGCTCAACGTGAAGTTCGGGGATGGCTCTGCCTATGAGTATTTCGGTGTACCCGCCAACGTATACAACAAGTTCCTGAACACCAACGGGAATCCCCGCTTTGCAAGGCGCCACATCTTCACCAGCTACACCCGCCGCCGGGTGAGTGGTCCGGCCGCTGAATGATCCCGGCATCATCCTTGTTCCACCGACACCGATGAAACGTTCCATCCTCCTGGCCTGCGTCCTTGGACTCCTTGGCGGCAGGGTATTCCCACAGACGCTCTCCTTTGCGGAATGGCAGGTTCGCTCGGAAGCCGACGAGCGGCTTCGGCCGCGTTCGGCCGCCTACACGAGTACCGAGGCGCTGCGCGATGAGGTGGTATCCCTGCGCAAGGCCTTCGAATCACGCGGATCGGACAGGGGCACCGCCGCCGACAGTGTGGCCGCGCTCGGCTTCAGGGCGCTTGCCAACAGCGACCATACCCTGGCGCTCCTTCGTTTCAACCAGGCCTACACCATCGACCCCGCCTGCGGCGAGGCCTTCCGCGGGTTCGGGGCCGTCTTCCAGTCCATGGACCGCCCCTTGGAGGCACATGAGAACTATCGCGCAGGCCTTGCCGTGGACAGTGCGAACGCCGCCCTGCACCGCGATGAGGGCCTGCAGCTGATGAAGGACAGGTACGGCTACCTGCAGGACGAGCGCCCCAAACAGGCGGACCAGGCGCTGCACAAGGCACACACGCACTTCGCCACGGCCTATGCCATCGACCCCGACGACAATGAGACCACCTACCAGATGTTCGTGACGAGTTTGCTGCGCATGAACTGTGAGAAGGCTTGGGAATACCACGACAAGTGCTTGGTACAGAAGGGTCGATCCATCGAGGAACAGTACCGCAGCCTGCTGGACAGTTCCTGCAAGCGCTGAACGTCCTGGATGCAGGCCACGGCAGCCTTGATGGCTGAACGGCCCGGGAGCTGCATCGGCCGAACTCACAGGGAGGGGTCATGTCAGTCCCGGCCCGTCTTCATGACCTTGGTGGCTTTGCGTGGATCCCACATCGCAGAATTTGATGTGCACGGGATACGAACGGGGTGAACGATCACGTTCGTTCACCGATCCATCCTTCATGCGTCCCCCGGCCCTCCTATCCTTCGCTACAGCAGCGCTGTTCACCATTCTTTTCCATGGAACCGGCTTCGGTATAAACGTGCCACTGTTCGAGTTGGTCCTGGTCGGTGTGGCCATCCATTTGAAACGTCCGCACTGGACCACCGAGTTGCGGATCGCCTTGGGCGGCACCCTGCTTAGCGCACTGTTCGTGGCTCTTCATGGTTCCGCACTGGCCCTTTGGGTGAACGGTCTTTCCCTGCTACTCGCGGTGGGTTCACTCCTTGCTCCCGAACTCAGAGCCCTGCACCAGGCAATGCGGCTTTCCATGCAGCATGTACTGCCTGCGCAGCTTGCCTTTCTGCGTAGGGCGGGTGGCGGCAGCCTTGACGCGTTCGTTCCCAAACTTGGACGGAGCAGTGTATTGCCCTTGGTGTCCGTTTTGGGAACTGTGTTCATTTTCGCCATCATTTACCGGTCTGCCAATGCACATTTCGAAAACCTGCTGTCAACGGTTGCCGACAGGATCGACCGCTGGCTGGTTTGGATGGAGGCTTCGCAGGTGCTCACCTTCTGTGTGGGACTGTTGGTGACCAACACACTGTTGCAGAACACACACCACCCCGTACTCCTGAAGCGGATGGGACTTGCCAGTGATGCGCTGCTGCGAAGACGCACGCTGTGGCGCCCCTCCTCCATCCTGGGATTACGTTATGAGCTGCGCACCGGCGTGCTGCTGCTGGCACTGCTCAACGTGCTGTTGCTGGTGGTGAACGTGCTGGACATCCGCCACGTGTGGTTCGGCTTCAGCTTCAATGGGCAATACCTCAAGCAGTTCGTGCATGAAGGCACCTGGCTGCTCATCGTGTCCATCGCACTGGGTGCCGCCATCGTGCTGTGGTACTTCCGTGCCAACCAGAACTTCCACCGCAACAACGGCCTGCTGAAGCGGCTGGCCTACGTGTGGCTGGCACAGAACGCCGTACTGGCCGTGAGCGTGGCCATCCGCAACTTCTGGTACATCCATCATTACGCCCTGGCCTACAAGCGCATCGGAGTGGTGTTCTTCCTCATCGCGGTGATCGCCGGCCTGGTGCTC